>JAZNZZ010000082.1:0-16870 GCA_045595205.1 Faecousia sp. | reverse complement strand
AACAGAAATTCATATTTCTGTCATTCTGAGGAGCAACGCGACGAAGAATCTCCTTCAGTAATGCATTCCGTTTAAGAGGGGGATTCTTCGCTTTGCTCAGAATGACAGTACGAAAAAATGAATTTACGGATCCTGCGCGATGTATTCATCCAGCAGGGCGGCGGCAAGGGCGACCATCCGGGAGCAGGGTCGGCTTGCGTAGAACTCTGCGGTCCTGGGGGTAGGCTTGGGATCGGAGGGAGGGTTTTTCAGGATCTCCCGGCAAATAATAGAGCCTGCCTCCTGTCTGAATTTCTCCGCCAGCTCCTGAACAATGGCATACAGTGCCTTTTGGGCAGCGGGGTCAGGATGATCGTAGCCGTAGCGCATACTTACAACAAAGAGCATTCCGCTGACTGCGCCGCAGACCTCCCGCATTCTGCCCATACCGCCCCCGAAGGCGCTGACTGTTTTTGCAGACTGGGCAGGGGAGATGCCGGTTATGTCGCTGAAGGCCGCAGCCACGGATTGGGCGCAGTTGTAGCCACCCTCAAAATACGCAACTGCCTGTTTCCTGTGATCCATAAAGATCCCTCCTTTTTTGCCCCATTATACCATCATTGTTGGTTATATGCAAATTCATATTTATCGTGCTCTTTGGAATGATGTCGTAGGGGCGAACTGTGTTCGCCCGTCGTTGTGTACCAATGTGTTTTAGAGCGGGCGAACACAGTTCGCCCCTACGGTGTTGATCAATAGACAGCCCGCTAAATTGGATTTTTCTTTGCAACGATGCTTATTTTATGCTATACTCTTATCCGGAAGGTGAAAGATATGAGGATCGTAACATTAATTGAAAACACCACTGCCCGGGAGGAGCTGCAGTATGAACACGGGCTGAGTCTGTATATTGAAGCCTGCGGGAAAAAGCTCCTGTTTGATGCCGGCGAGAGCGGAGCGTTTGCAGACAACGCGGAAAAACTGGGGATCGATCTTTCTCAGGTGGACATTGCTGTGCTCTCTCACGCCCACAGTGACCACTGCGGCGGCTTTCTTCGATTCCTTCAGTGTAATGACACAGCGCCGATCTGGGCGCGCCCGGAGGTAAAGGGGAGCTATCACAATGCCCAGGGCTATTGCATCAGCCTTGACCCGGAGCTGCGCTACAGCAAGCGCCTGTGCCTTTCTGAAGACGAAGAACCCATTGGGGAGGGACTGACTCTGTATTCCGGAAACCGTATGGAATCCGTTGCACCTTTGGACAGCGCCGGTCTTTCGGTTTGCGTAAAGGGTGTATTGGAGCCGGACACCTTTCTTCACGAGCAGTATCTGCTGATCGAAGAAGAGGGAAAAAGGGTGCTGATCAGCGGCTGTTCCCATAAGGGAATTCTGAACATCGCAAACCATTTCCGTCCCGATGTGCTCATTGGCGGCTTTCATTATATGAAGGTAGACCCGGAGGACCCGATGCTGGAGGAGGCTGCCAAAAAGCTTCTGGCATATCCCACCGTTTACTACACGGGGCACTGCACCGGTCTTGCTCAGTATGAAAAAATGAAAAAAATAATGGCAGACAGGCTGCACAGTCTGTCCACCGGGACGGTTATCGAATTGTAAAAAAATTTTCTCCGCACCCCCCAAAAAAAACAGCGATCGATTCGTATTGATAAGTGAGAAGAAAACTGCGCAAGGAGTATTTTGCTTTTTGCGCTTTTTCCCGTTGTATGTGAGAATATAAAAAGGGGGTGACCCTGTGAAGATCCGTATAGAAGCTGTATTGGAAGCCCGGCAAGATCCGGAAAAAAGAGAATTATTTATAGAAAACCATTTGACAGATGTGGCGCGCTGGGCATCCAAAGCGGCAGGCAGGTGGGTAGATCAGCATGATGATCTGTATTCGGAAGCGTTGATCGCGTTTCACGATGCAATTATAGCCTTTGCGCCGGAGAAGGGAGATTTTGCTGCCTTTGCCGCCCGTGTTATTGCCAACAGGGTTACCGATCACCGGCG
The DNA here is from genome assembly GCA_045595205.1 of Faecousia sp. Classification (GTDB taxonomy): domain Bacteria; phylum Bacillota; class Clostridia; order Oscillospirales; family Oscillospiraceae; genus Faecousia. The sequence continues at coordinate 14,881 of JAZNZZ010000082.1, read as the reverse complement.
AAAACAACAAAAAAGTCAAAAGGTGATACCCTTCAGCGCGCTGGAGGAAACTGCCGAGGATGGGGATATGATCCCTTTTGAGCCTGTGGATCAAAGGTCGGCGCAGACGGAGGTAGCATTGGAGATCGCATCCCTGGAGCAGGAGCTGCAAGGGTTTGATATTTCCTTTTCTGATCTGCCCGGAGCATCGCCAAAGGCAGGAAAAACACGCAAAGCCTGTATGCGCGCGGTAATGGAAATCGTACAGGATCGGGAGCTGCTGAAATGGGTATACCGGACAAAGCGGTTACCGGTGTCCCGGATGAAGCATATAAGCAGCAAGCTCATGGAGCGGCATCGCAAGTATATCATTGCCGGGGTCTTGATCATGGATGGTGAATATACGGTTATGGCGGCGTATTTTATGGGAGGTGAGAAGCGGTGAGAGGGATCGTTGTGGAATTGCAGGAAAAGCGATGTGTGATCCTAAAGGAGGACGGCACCTTTGTGCGGCGGAAAAACCGTGGCTATGCAGTGGGCCGGCAGGTACAGCTGCGAGAAGCGCCCATAGGGAAGCTGACGGCGATCGCGGCTATGCTGGTGCTGCTGTGCGGTCTGGGTGTGATCTGGCATAAGCCGGTGGGGTATGTGTATATGGATATCAATCCCAGTATTCGTCTGGAGGTGAACCGTTTTGGACGCGTTGTGAATACGGTCCCACTGAATGCGGATGCTGAGGGACTCCTGGAAAATGGGAGGCTCCGCGGCTCGATCACTGATTGTATGGAGGATGTGGTCCTGCGCTGCCGAACAAGCGGTTATTTGTCTGAGAACGGTGATGTGGAGGTCCATCTTTATACGACTGTGGATAAACTGAGTGAAACGGTCATAGAAACGGCGGTGGCGCTGGAACGGGATCGGGCGATCGTCAGCGTATATGAAATGAGCGAGGAGGATCACGAAGCGGCGGTAAAGTATAATATGCCTGCGAAGCGTTTGGATGCGATCCGTATTTACACAGAGTGCTTTGGGGGTACGATGGAAGAAAATATGGAAAAGCTGAAGGGTGTCAGCACAGCGGAGATCCTTGCGAAGACCAGAGCGGAGCAGAGCAATCCCTCCCAGTCCAATATGCGGTATGCTTCGGAGCAGCGGCTCAAGGCGGTGAAGGCATATACGGATTGCTTTGGCGGTACGAAGGAGGAGAATTTCCGGTTGCTTCGGGGGATGTCAACAAGAGAGATATGGGAGAAGGTCCATGAAAAGACCGGTAAGAAACTGAATTCAGAGGAGAATGGATTATGAAATGGAAGCAGATCGTCTGTTTGCTTGCTTGTCTGGTGATGGCAGCTGCGCTTTGCCCGGTGTCAAATGCTGTGGAGCAGGCGGCGAGCTTTACGGAAAACCAAATCGAAACAGAGGAAATAGAAGCATTTCAGTATTGGCTTTATACACCGGCGGAGCCTGTGGATAATATGCCGCTGATCGTTTATCTCCATGGGGGCAGCGGCAAGGGCTCTGATCTGTCTTTGATCACCGGAGTGGAGGGATTTCCCAAATATCTGCAAACCGGACAGCTGGGAGATCTGCGGGCCTATGTGATCATGCCGCAGCTTCCGTCAGACCAAAAGGGGTGGCCCAACGCAGGCGATTCACTGATGCAGCTGATCAGCCATATGCAGACGACCTATGGAGTAGACCCGGATAATATCAGCCTTACAGGACACAGCATGGGTGGAACCGGCACCTGGAATGTGGCCCTTTCCTATCCGGCTACCTTTGCCCGGATCGCACCTCTCTCCGGCAGTGTCCGAAACAATGCGCTGAATCTGAAGAAGCTGCAAAATATGCCGGTTCGGGCATATGTGGGGTCGGCGGATACCATTGTGGAGCCTGCGGCATCGTTGGAATTTGTTGCGGCCCTTCAGGAGCAGGGAAGCGATGCGGAGATCGTCAGCTTCCAGGGGGCATCCCATTTTGATGTGCCGGCTTTGACCTATCTGGATCCCTCTCTCGGACTGCTGGACTGGCTGATCGATGCCGAAGCAGAGGGGGAGCTGAAGCTGAACACAGAAGCGGTTGCTGTGCGATGCGATGAAGCAGGTGTGTATTATCAGTGCAGCTTTGATGTGCCTCTGTCCATGCGCGGTGAGATCGCCTGCTATGGCATCGCTCTGGGCGTGGATCAACACCCCGGGTGGGAGGAAGGAACCTATGTGGAATGGGAGCAGTGGTCCGCTTCCGGCTACAGTGTTCTGATCCGCTATATTTTAAAGGAAGAGAACAGGGCGGAACAGAACCTGGAGAATGGGCGGATGAATATTGTGTGTGTTCCTTATGTACAATGGGTGGACGGGACACGGACAACAGGGACACCTGTCACCTACAGCCTGCAGGAATTGTTTGAAGGCACGCAGAGCCTGCAAGGTATCGATGCGCTGTGGGAAACCCTGTCTGCGCAGCAACAAGAAGCGGCAATACGCTTTTGTGAGCGCTTTCCCTGTGTTGCAGAGAATTGGGCGCTGATAAACATCTCCGGGGAAGCGGAATAAAAAAAGACAGGCGCCACTGCCTGTCTGACTGTATAAAAATGAAATGACCCTTGACTGCTTAATTCCTGCACAGTCAAGGGTCATTTCTCTGAACTCTTGGGCTCTATCATCATTGGTTACCTCCGGTTTCTTCAGGATGGGCGTTCAGTCTCTGACGCCTTAGGCATTTCACCTGTTCATTGGACTCACCCTTTCTGTCTATAGATTAGCACAGCTTTTTACCTTTTGCAATATGGGATTTTTCATAAAAAACAAGGGCCTCTTTCGTGCAAAAAATAGAACTTTACAGGGGAGCTCAAAAAACCGTTGACAGGGGAGAAAGCTCTTTGGTATAATAAATTTGTTGGGCGGCTTTTTTGGCGGCCCTTTTATTTTTAATGGGGGAAATGGTATGAACTATCGTCTTGACAAACAGGGAAACAAGCTCTCCATTCTTGGCTTTGGCTGTATGCGTTTTCAGCGTAAGCAGGGGAGAATCGATATGACCCTTGCGGAGGAGCAGCTCCTGAGTGCCTACGAGGGCGGCGTGAACTACTATGACACTGCCTACATATATCCCGGCAGCGAGGTGGCGCTGGGTGAGATCCTGGCAAAAAACCACCTGCGGGAAAAGGTGTACATTGCCACAAAGCTGCCCCACTACCTGCTGAAAAGCCGCGAGACCCTGGATAAGCTTTTTGAGGAGCAGCTGAAGCGGCTGCAGACGGACTATATTGACTTCTACCTGATGCATATGCTCACAGACACCGCCACCTGGAAGCGGCTGGAGGAAATGGGCATCCGGGAGTGGATCGAAGAGAAGAAAGCCTCCGGTGCGATCCGGCAAATCGGCTTCTCCTACCACGGCAACACCGAGACCTTCTGCGGCCTTGTGGATGCCTATGACTGGGACTTCTGCCAGATCCAGTACAACTATATGGATGAGCACACCCAGGCGGGCAGACGGGGGTTAAATTATGCAAGCGAAAAGGGTCTGCCTGTTATCATTATGGAGCCGCTCCGTGGTGGCAGACTGGTAAATCAGCTGCCGGAAAAGGCAAAGAAGCTGATGGAAGCTCATCCTGCCGGCTATACCCCTGCCCAATGGGCATTCCGCTGGCTGTGGGATCAGCCGGAGGTGACGGTGGTGCTCTCCGGTATGAACACCAAGGAAATGGTGGAGGACAATCTGAACACCGCCTCTTCCGTGGAGGTGGGTAAGCTGGGGGAAAAGGAGCGGGAGCTCTATGCCGCCGTGGTCAAGGCATTTAACGAAAAGGTGAAGGTGGGCTGCACCGGCTGCGGCTACTGTATGCCCTGCCCCAGAGGTGTGGACATTCCCGGCACCTTCAACGCCTACAACCGCCGTTATCAGGACGGCTGGTTTCAGGCACTGCGGGAGTACTTTATGTGCACCACCCTGCGGAAAAATTCCGCTGCGGCATCCCAGTGCATCGGCTGCGGAAAATGCGAAAAGCACTGTCCCCAGAACCTTCCCATCCGGGAGCACCTGAAGGATGCTCAGAAGGTGCTGGAGGACCCGGTCTATAAGGTGGCATCCAAATGCGCCAAATGGTTTGTGAAATTCTGAGCGAAACATAAAATGTCATCCTGAGAGGTGTCGCGACGAAGGATCTCCCCAAAGACGATGGAGATCCTTCGAGTCGCTGCGCTCGCTCAGGATGACTTTTTTTACAGATTTTCTTCTTCGGCAGGGTAATCCAGATGGATCACCGTGGGGGTGTGCCCCATAGCGGGGATCAGCTTTTCCTGCACATCCGCAGTGGCAAGGCGCAGGCTGGAGGTGTTGATGCAGGGGTGGCAGCCGATGAAAGCTTCTTTCAGCACATCCTCATCGATCAAAAGCTGCACCCTGTTTTCCTTGTCATTCATAAGACCCAGCAGACTCAGAGAGCCGGGGGTGATGTCAAGAAGCTGCTCCATATATTCCCCGGAGCCGAAGCTCAGCCGGGAAGAACCGATTTGCTTTGACAGCTCCTTGGTTTTAAAGGGCTTGTCACCGGGGATCAGCAGCAGATAAAAGTCCGTGCACTGCCGGTTGCAAAGAAACAGATTCTTGCACATCGTAACACCCAGCGCCTTGTCGACCTCGGCACAGGCATCCATAGTCATTGCTGCCTCGTGATCTGCCCGAAGATAGGAGATCTCCAGACGGTCCAGCAGGTCATAGACCCGCCGCTCCTTGGGAAGCCGCCGGGCAAAATCACCGGGACGGCCTTGCTCCAAAACCATAAAAAACACTTCCTTTCTTTTTCCTGAATATACCACAAGGCGCGGTTCGTGGCAATAGAAAATTGCGAAATCAAATTCACTTGCGAAAGGATAAGTCAATTTCTGAAAAGAAACAGATATTTCTTTTATGGAGGAATTTGCTAAAATGAAAGAAAAAAGGGGGAATTATCAATGAGCATTCCAAGACAGGAGCATCCAAGACCGCAATTTATGCGGGAAGGTTATATCAATCTCAACGGTCTGTGGCAGTTTGAGATCGACAACGGCTGCAGCGGTGAGGCACGGGGACTGCAGCTGCCCGGTGCGGCGCTGAAGGACAGGATCACCGTGCCCTTCTGCCCGGAGAGCAAGCTTTCCGGCGTAAACCATAAGGACTTTATGAACGGCGTGTGGTATAAGCGTACATTGACACTTCCCGAACAAAGTGGTCGCGTGCGGCTGCATTTCGGCGCGGTGGACTATTCCTGTAAGGCATTCGTCAACGGCATTCCCGTGGGAGAGCATAAGGGTGGCTATTCCTCCTTCTTCTTTGATATTACCAAGGCATTGCAGGAGGGGGAGAATGAGATCACTGTCTTTGCCCGGGATGACAGCCGGGATCCCCTGATTCCTTCGGGAAAGCAGTCTATGCAGTACAATTCCTACCGCTGCTTCTACACCCGTACCACCGGCATCTGGCAGACGGTATGGCTGGAGCTTTTGCCGGAGGAGCATATGGAAGCAGTGCGGTATTACCCCAATGTGAGCGATACCTCTGTAACTGTGCAGGTGCAGCTCCGGGGCACAGGGGACTTTGAATGCGAGATCACCTACGAGGGCAAAAAAATGGCAGCCTACCGAAAAGAGCAGGCTGCAGGAATGCTGCACTTTACCCTTCCTCTGGCAGAGTGCCACCTGTGGGAGGCGGGACAGGGAAGGCTGTACGATGTGGCTTTGACCTTTGGGGATGACCGGGTCAGCAGCTATTTCGGACTTCGCGAGGTCCGTCTGGAGGGGTATAAATTCCTTTTGAACGGAAGACCCTTGTTCCAGCGGCTGATCCTGGATCAGGGCTTTTACCCGGAGGGTATTTACACTGCACCCACGGACGATGACCTTGTCCGGGACATTGAACTGAGTATGGATCTGGGCTTTAACGGCGCGCGGCTTCACGAAAAGGTATTTGAGGAGCGCTATCTGTACCACGCAGACCGCCTTGGTTATCTGGTGTGGGGGGAGTATCCCGACTGGGGTCTGGATGTGGGACTGCCGGAGCAGGTAAATGCAGTGCTTCCGGAATGGATGGAAGTGGTGGGAAGAGATTTCAACCATCCGTCCATTATCGGCTGGTGTCCCCGGAACGAGACCTGGGAGCGGTTCGGTCACAAGCAGTGCGACGAGGCGATCTCCTTTGTTTACGATGCCACAAAGGTACTGGATCCCACAAGACCCTGCATCGACACCAGCGGACATTTTCATACCAGGACTGACATTTTTGATGTTCACGATTACGAGCAGGACCCTGTGATTTTCCGGGAGCATTATGCTTCTCTTGTGGAAGAAAACAAGGTCTTTGACCGGCACGGTGACCGGCAGACCTATGAGGGCGGTCCTTTCTTTGTCAGTGAGTACGGCGGTATTCGCTGGGCAGAGGGTGAGAATGACGAGCAGCGGATCAAGAGCTGGGGGTACGGCAAGGATGTTGCCAATATGGAGGCATTTTATACCCGGTATCAGGGTCTGACGGATGTGCTGCTGGACAATTCCAAAATGCTGGGCTTGTGCTACACCCAGCTGACGGATGTGGAGCAGGAGGAAAACGGACTTTACACCTTTGACCGCAGACCAAAGTTTGATGCAGCGCGCCTTCGCAGCATTATGGCGCGGAAGGCTGCTATAGAGGAATAATTATTTTTGCCGCTTACGGTATGCCCCCGGGGGGATACCGTAGGCGGTTTTAAACATACGGATGAAATGGTACTCGTTTTCATAGCCCAGCCTTTGGGCGATCTGCGCCACTGACAGCGCCTGCTGCGTGGTAAGAAGGGTGGTGGCGTGGCGCAGCTTGGCTTCTCTTACATCGTGGATGGGGGATGTGCCGAAATAGGCCTTGTAGGCAATATGGAACCGGGACTCACTCATAGCTGCCATAGCTGCCATCTCGGATACAGTCCAGCGCTTTTCCGGCTGGGAGAGGATCGCCTTCCGCAGCGCCCGCATTTGCAGCTTTTCCGGCTGGGGAACTGAGGGGGGCAGAGAGCAGCCCTGTAAGGAGCGGCTCAAAAGGATCAGAAAGCTGTGCAGATACCCCTGGAGCATTTGCTCCTTGTGGGGATGGTCTCCAAAATGCTCTGCCTCGATCCGCTGAAAAAGCTCTGATATAAAGTCAGTTTCTGCCGGATATAACAAAGTGTTTACCGGAAGCCCGTAATGGGTGAGCCACCCGGAAAGGGCATCGTCAATGTGGATCCAGTTGTGGATCAGGGGCACGGGAGCCTGAAAATACTGGGGGACACCCGGCGCAAAAAAGATGCATGCACCGGGTCCGGCATTTACAGTCTTTCCTGCAAGCTCCAGGGTGACCGGGGTCTGAAAATGCAAAAAGGTGTACAAGTGGTAGCCTTGGGGTCTGGAAATGGAAAAGCCTGCCAGCTCCGGCCAGTCGTGGCGCACACGCTCGATCTGCATAGGGATCACCTCCAGGGTGAATATACCACACCGGGAAAGAAAACACAAGCGACATTCATTGATAGGGGAAAGTCCTGTGTGGTATGATGCATAAAACACCTGTAAGGAGGCGGTTTGATGCTGCTGGATGAACTGAAGGAACTGAAAGAAGCTGCCTGGTATAATACCACCCATCTGATCTGGGCAACCGGCGGCAGTATGGTGCCGGCAGAGGAACTGCAAAAGTATTACGAAATGGGAAAATGATCAAAGCCGGAAGATCCGGTTTTGCTCGGCATACTTCGTGGGGGTCAGACCTGTTTTTGCTTTAAAGGCTCTGCAGAAATGGTAAACGCTGGAAAAGCCGCAGGCCTCGGAAACAGCGGTCACCCGCATATTCGTATCCGTAAGATACTGCTTTGCCGCAGAGATCCGGGCATCCAGAATGTACTGTCTTGGGGTAGTCCCGTAGCGGTTCAGGAAAAGCTTTCGCAGATACACCTCACTGACGCCCAGAAGCTCCGCGAGCTGACGGTTGCAGAGGTTGGGGTCAGACAGATTATCTGTAATGTAGGAAAGGGCGGGGGAGAGCCGGGTGCTTGCCTGCTGGGGGGTAAACACCCTGTCCAGCAGCCCGTAAAGCACACTGTAGGCTGCCAGCTGACCGTCCTTTGACCACATCAGGCGGCTGAGCTTTTCGTAATCTGCAAGGCAGGCGGCGGGGTCTGCCAGGGGCAGCACCTGTATGGTGTCAGAAGAAAGGCCCTTGCAATCAAAGCTGATGAGAGGGAAAAGACCTGACTTGTCTGCAAGAAGGCTGTAGGTTGCACCCTTGGGCAGCAGCACTGCCACATCCGGGGTGGAGACAAATTCTTTTTCGTCCATTGTGTAAGTGATCTGCCCGCTGATGCAAAGAGAAAGGCTGAAGCACTCTCTGTCTGCCTTTTGGTAGGTCTTGCCCTTTTGAGCGTGGATGGTCACGGTGCTGTAAAGCTGGGTCACAACGAGATTTATCATATTCTATCACCAAGATTAGAATACTACTTATGATAAAAAGAATCAAGGAAAAAGTGGTGAAAGTATCGAAAATGTTAAAGAGGTATTGATTTTTCTATTGATTACCGGACATTCCGCCGTTACAATTGTCATAAGGAGGATTGATACTATGGATTTTACAGGAAAAACTGCCATAGCCACCGGTGCTGCATCCGGTATGGGACTTCTTTTTTGTCAGAATTTTGCACGCCTGGGGGGCAATGTGCTGCTTTGCGACATCAATGAGGAGGCATTAAAGGAAAAGGCTTCTGAGATCAATGCCGAGGGAAACGGAAAAGCAATTATGGCGTTGTGCGATGTAAGGGATTACGGTCAGGTATGCGCGGCAAGAGATCTGGCGGTGGAGCAATTTGGCAGCATCGATGTGATGGTGAACTTTGCCGGGGGCAATGCTTGCCGGATCCACAAGATCCCCAAGGAGATGGAGTTCCCCGATATTCCCATCGAGGTTCTGGATTGGGGCATCGATGTGAATCTCAAGGGCGCATTTTACTTTGACCACGCAGTAATGAAGCAGATGCGGGAGCAGAGAAGCGGTCTTATTGTCAACATCGGCTCTATTACCGGCGCGGAGGGCACAGCCAAGGGAATGGACTATGCCACCTCCAAGGCGGGGCTGATGTACGGCCTGACAAAGTCCCTTGCCCAGTACGGCGCTCAGTATGGAGTCAGAAGCGTCTGCGTGTCTCCCGGACCGGTGCTGACCCGGGCGGCAATGGCAAAAATGCCCACCCTTCTGGGCAGAGCTGCCGAGCCTCAGGAGATCATCGACCTGATTTTGTTCATTGCTTCTGAAAAGGGTCAGTTCATCAACGGTGAGAATATTATGATCGACGGCGGCAGAAATGCTATGAGCCACTGGTAATGCCTATGAAGCCTACATTTTTAACATATGAAAAGCCGCTGCTCACCACCATTTTGCAGTGCCGCTACCCGGAGGTTGCAAAGTACCGCATCGGCAAGGCGCTGGAGCTTGGAACAGATGCCTTTGGTTTGCAGACGGAGTCCCTCTTGCCGGAGTACCGCAACGAGGAAACGGTGCGGGAGCTCTTTGAAGCAATGGAGGGAAGACCCATCTATGCGACCCGCTACCGCCCGAATAAAAAAGATGATTCTCAAGACGAATATCTGGGACAGGAGATCCTGAAATTAGCGGATTGGGGCGCGACCCTTTGCGATGTGATGGGTGACCTGTACTGTAAAGATCCCGATGAACTGACGATGGACCCAGTTGCTGTAAAAAAGCAGGAGGCACTGATCGAGCAGCTTCACGGAAAGGGCGCAGAGGTGCTGATATCCTCTCACCTGTACCGGTATGCACCGGCAGAACGGGTGCTGGAGATCGGTCTGGAGCAGCAGCGCAGAGGCGCGGATGTGGTAAAGATCGTCACCAAAGCGGATAACGATGCTGAGCTTCTGGACAGCCTGCGCGCCATCACACTGCTGAAAGAAAACCTGAAAGTACCCTTTTTGTTCCTTGCAGGCGGTTCCCGGAACGCACTGATCCGCCGGATCGGTCCGAACCTGGGCTGCTGTATGTACCTGTGCGTTTACGAGCACGATGAGTTCTCCACGAAGGCGCAGCCTTTGCTTGCAAAGGTAAAGGCAATTCGTGACAATATGGAGTGGTAATGATGAAAGCAATTCTTATAAATGATGACCGTTCCCTGCGCTGGGACAATGTACCCGATCCTGTGTGCGGACCGGAGGATTGTATTGTAAAAATTCAGGCTGCCGGTGTGAACCGGGCAGACCTTCTCCAGCGGGAGGGCGGCTATCCGCCACCTCCCGGCTGCCCGGAGTGGATGGGGCTGGAAATTGCCGGCACGATCACCAAGGTAGGAGAGGAAGCAGCCAAAAGATCTCACTGGAGGGTGGGAGACAAGGTGTGCGCCCTGCTGGGTGGCGGCGGCTACGCGGAGTTTGCTAATGTAAAATACGATATGCTGATGCCGATTCCTGAGGGATGCTCTGTTACCGAGGCGGCGGCGCTGCCGGAGGCATTTGCCACTGCATACCTGAATCTGTTCTATGAAGCCCGGGCAAAGGCGGGAGAGACCCTGCTGATCACCGGCGGCAACAGCGGCCTTGCCAGCGTGGTCATTCCTATGGCAAAGGCATTCGGACTGTATACCGTTACCACTGTGCGTTCTGCGGAAAAGGCAGAAGCCATCCGGGGCCTGGGTGCGGATGTGGTGGTAAACACCGCGCAGACGCCTCTTGAGGATGCGCTTGTGCAGCTGCAGGAGCAGGGACACGGCGTGGACATTGCCATTGACTGTCTTGGCGGCGAAAATATGGGAAAATACCTGCACTGCCTGAATTACGCTGCCCGTTGGATCGTGATCGCGGCACTGGCAGGTACGGATACCCGGCTGGACCTGAAAAATATCTATGTACGCAATGTGCGGATCATTGGCAGTACCCTGCGCTCCCGCACGCCTGAAATCAAGGCAAAGCTGCTCTCAGAGCTGACGGAAAAGGTGTGGCCCAGAGTGACAGCGGGAGAGATTCGCCCCACTGTTTTCAAGACCCTGCCCATCACAGAAGCCGATAGAGCCCACCAAATGCTGTATAACAGCCAAAGCGTAGGCAAGATCATCCTGACGGTAGAATAAGGATCAGTACAAAAAAAGAAATGCTTAAGCGTGTCATCCTGAGTGCAGCGGAGGATCTCCATCGTATTTTGAAGGAGATCCTTCGCTGCGCTCAGGATGACGTTTTTTATATTAATGACATTGCGCAAAAGGGAACTTTTATTGTGAAAAATGAATATTAATCAAGAAATGTCCTTGCCTTTTTATGGTAAATGTGCTAAAATTTAATGGTAACATAAAAGGAAAGGGAGTTTCTTTATGATGCGAAGACTACTGTCAACGGTCTGTGCTCTGGCGATCCTTCTCGGGATGCTCACAGTGCCGACCTTCGCGGCAGAGGAAGGCACCACCGGTGCAGCCGTTTGCGGCGAAAAAATTTACAGCAGCCTGCAGGCTGCTGTGGACGATTACACCTCCGGCGTAATCGTCCTTCAGGAAGATGCACAGAAGGTAGATATCCCACTTAATGTGTATCTGGATGCAAACGGCCACAATGTGGCAGGGGTTACCGTGGCTGACGGCGCGACCCTGTATGTAAGTGATACCCAGACTGACGACTACACCGTAGCCGACGGTGCTTACGGCAAGATCACCGGGATCTCCGGTGCTGTGCAGGCAGCTGAAGGCTACCTGGCAATTACAGAGGAAGAGGCTGTGTCTTTCCATAAGGTGGACCTGAGCCTCAAGTCTATGGCACTTCGTCCTGCAGTGGCAGGTGTTTACTACAACAGCAGCTTTGCCGCTGACGAGGTAGTTGCCGCCAATGTAGAATACTATGGCGTGGCACTGAGCGTTGTCGCTGAGCCCACGGAGGAGAATCTGGAGACTCTGTGCGGTTACTCCGTGATCCCCGGCTTTGCTTCCGGCGAAAAGCCCGGCACGCTGCTCACCGGTATTATGGACGAAGCCAACACTGCCGAGGAAAATGCAGAAAATGCAGCAACTCCTGTTTATGGCAGCGCCTACATCAAGACTGCTGACGGTTATGTGTTCGGCACTTGCGTCTCCCGTGATCTGAAGACACAGGTGGAGGCCATCGATGCCGTCTTCGATGCCTTGACCGACACCCAGAAGTCCGGCATCCAGGCAATGTACGAGACCTATAAGGCTGCTATGGAGGACTGGAATATCCCCAACATCCGCGGCGAGCAGATGGGTGAAACTGTGATCACTGTCCCTGTACAGGCTGAGAACAATGTTGTCACCGAGGAAATCACCGTGGAGAAGGACGGTCTGTCCATCACCATCCCCTTCGGCACTCTGGTGGAGAAATCCGAGCTGACGCTGACTGTCACCAAGCTGCCCACTTCTGAGAGTGGCATTGAGGCACAGGAGGGTCAGACCTTGATGCCCTTCGATGTCCATGTGGATGGCATTTCTTCTGAGAACACCGTGCCTCTGACTGTGGCACTGGGCAAGGTGCTGCCCGAAAACCTGAATCTGGGCAACTACGATGCCTACCACCTGGAAGGCAACGGTGCCAACGAAATGACACTGGTGGCAAATGATCAGGAGTTCACCGCCCATAACCAGTTTAAGTACACCCTGGAGGGTGAGCTGACCCTGAGTATGGCGACCTTCTCTGTTGTCACGATGTCTGTGGATGATGACAATGCCTGGAAGGGCGGCATCGATTACACCTGGTACGATGCCGCTGCCAACGAGCTGTCCATCCGAAATGCTGACCAACTGGCTGGTTTTGGTGCCATCGTCGGCGGTATGGCTGACGGTATTGAGCAGGACAGCTTCACCGGCAAGACCGTCAAGCTCCTGGCCGACATCAGCATCGGTGACCTGGACAGCGAAAACGGTATTGTGTTCCATCCTGTGGGCTACTATTACACCGACGACAGTAACGGCGACGGAACCACCGGTGACTACTACAGCACCGTAAACTCCTTTGAGGGTACTTTTGACGGCAACGGTCACACCGTGGCTGATTTCTATCAGAACACCTGGGAGATCAAGGGCGACTATGACGGCAATTACTATAAGGACGCCATGGGTCTGTTCGGCTATGTCTATAACGGCACCGTCAAGAATCTGACCGTGGATAATTTCTCCTCCGACGGTGAGTTCACCCCCACCGGTGTCATCGCTGCCTATGCAGAAAATTCCACCTTCGAGAATATTGCGATCATCAATTGTAATCCCCGTGTCTACAACACCGGCAACGGTGGTATTATCGGTATCGGCGGCAGAACAGACGACACAACCGGTCAGAAACTGATCCTGAGAAATATCACGGTGGATAACTCCAATAAGATCTCCGCTCTGTGGGGCTCCTGGGACGTTGCCTGCGGCGGTCTTGTGGGTATGTTCCGTGGCAATGCTGCCCCCGGTAATGGCACGATCCATTTCGAAAACTGCCATGTTGCCGCACAGATCGATGTTTACAATGATGTCTGTGCCAACTACCAGTATTACGCATATCGCTACAGTGGCATGATGATCGGCTCTGTCCGTCACAACACCACCGACAGCGACGGTCATACGATCCCCAACATGACCGGTATTTCCGCTTCCGGCTGTACGGTACATTTCGGTGACTGGAACGATTATTACTACTGTGAGCTGGTTGCCAACTCTCTGGCATCCTACACCCACGATCATCAGATGAGCCGTCTGGTGCAGGTGGCTTCTGTGGATGTGGAGAATAAGCAGATCGTCACCCTGGAGGGTGAAACTGTGGATATTCCTGCTTCCGGCCGTGTCAACTATGTAGTTGTGCTGCAGAAGGATGCAAACGACAAGTGGATCCATGGCGACGGCGACGAGTATGCCGAGTGCTACCACTTCGTAGACGGTGCCGTGTGGAACCACGCAGATGGCGGTACGGAAACTGTTGACGGTGTGGAGGGCGTGCTGAAGGAAGACAAGCAGCACATCTACCGCGAGTTCAACAATCTGTTCACCGGCTACGGCTGGGGTGTCAGCAGCAAGGGCATCACGGATTACGAAGAGGATCAGATCAAGATCCTGGACCGTGAGTATGCAAATTCCATTGAAAAGTTTGCACCGGTCAACGAAAACGGGGAAGTCACCACCTATACGGAAATTACCCTGGGTGAGCTGTTCGCGGCCATCGAGGGCGTAGAGGATCCCATTGTGACCGGTAATGTGCAGGCCACCGTATCTCCTGCCGATACCACCGATCCTCAGAATTCCGTTGCCGGTGTCTATACCCCCAATACCGACGACTGGACCCAGGGCAAGCTGATGCTTACCGGTGTGGGTGAGGCAAAGATCACCATCACCGATTACGATTTCTGTATCCCCACCACCATTACCGTAACTGTGGTCCTGGGTGATGTGAACGATGCGGCAATTGCTATGACCTTCCGGTCTGCAGAGGCTGACGGCAAGGTTTCTGCCTTCTGTCCTGCCTGTGCCGCTACCGGCGATACCGCTCTCAAGGATTGGTATCCCATGCCGGAGGCAGGTACCATAGCACTGAATGACGGTGCCCATCACCATTACTATCTGGATAAGGATACTACTTATACGAACATAGAAGAGACCAACAGCTACAGCATAGATAATGCTACAAGTATCTGCTTGAACCTGAACGGTCAGAGCGTTGAGAGCACTCATCGTGTATTCTATTCCACCGGTACATCCAATCTGACTATTATGGGCAGCGGCACTGTAACCGGTGGTGGACTGGATACCAAAAACGGTGGTGTTATCTACCTCAATGGCGGCTCCTTCAAGCTGTACAGCGGTACCATTGCCTTGAGCCAGAATCACAAGAATGTCAATCGCGGTGGTGTTCTGTATGTGGCAGGCGAAGCCAACGTAGCGTTGATCGGCGGCACT
>JAZNZZ010000081.1:0-6800 GCA_045595205.1 Faecousia sp. | reverse complement strand
TGCACTGGCTCGGAATGACACGGAGGATTGTACTGAACGATAAATATGAATTTTTTTGTACATAAAATAGTCGCGTAGGGAACGGATTTATCCGTGACCTGTGATTTGCGAAGCAAATCACCATTGCCTGCGGCAATGCGGAATGCATATATGCATTCCCTACAGCGCGATAAACAGGAATTTAAATCCCCCATACAAAAAAATGCACACCCGAAGGGCGGTACGCCCAAGGTGTGCATTTTCGTATTTGGAATTACACAGTAACGCCGGCCATTTCCAGAATGGTGGGAACGGACTTCTCTGCACCGATGGCCATAACATGGACACCGTCGCACAGCTTCTCGTCCTGGATCTTTGCGATCATTTCCGCAGCCATCTCCATACCCAGCTTAGCAGGCAGACCCTTAACGCCCTTGGCCTTGCCCTCAGCGGCAGCAGCCTCCAGCTTGTCGATCATATCCTGGGGCACGGCGATGCCGGGGACATTCTGGTTCATATACTTGGCGCCGCCTGCGCCCTTCAGGGGGATGATACCGGCCATAATGTGGGTCTTGATGCCGGCCTTGTCCACCATCTCCAGGAAGCGCTTCAGCACATCCAGATCGAAGATGCCCTGGGTCTGGACATACATAGCACCTGCCTCCACCTTCTGGCGGAGCTTGTTCACCTGCAGGAACATAGGATCATACAGGGGAGTGACGGATGCGCCCTTGTAGAACTTGGGAGCGCCACCCACGATCTCGTTGCCGCCGCAGTCGCAGCCGGTCTCCTCCATTTTGGAGAGCATTCTCAGGATGCCCACGGAGTCCAGATCGTAAACAGGCTTGGTGTCCTTGCAGTCACCCACCACGGGATGGTCACCGGTGAGGGCAAGCATGGTGTCGATGCCGAAGCCGGCAGCGGCCAGGATGTCGCCCATAATTGCCATACGGTTACGGTCACGGCCGGTCATCTGCAGGATGGGGTCGATGCCCGCCTGCTTCAGCTTAATGCACAGACCCCGGCCGCTGGCCATCAGGCCGGCACTCAGCCTATCAGTAACATTCACAGCGTGGACCTTACCACGGAGGATCTCAGCGGCCTCCATCTGCTCGGTAAAGTCATAACCCTTGGGGGGTGCCATCTCGGCAGTTACGCCAAACTTGCCGGCTTCCAGTGCTTCTTTCAGATTGCTCATTACTTCTTCCCCCTCAAGCTGATAGTTCTGGGATAAGCCACCTTCTCGTAGCCCTTATCCGGACGGGTCTGCATCAGCTTGTCCAGCTGACCGGTAGCCTGCAGACGCTCATAGATCTTGATCCAGGCGCAGTCGTTCTCAGGATTGACCTCGCACTTGCCGTTCTTCTGACCGCCGCAGGGACCGTTGACCAGGCTCTTGGCGCACTGGGTAATGGGGCAGATGGCGCCGGTAGAGCCCAGCACACACTGACCGCAGAAGCGGCAGGCCTCTTCCCAGACACCGAAACGGACAGCCTCGCCCAGATACATAGTGTCGTTGGAGGGGTAAGTAGGAATGGAGCCTGCATTCTTGGCAACACACTGAACGCCGTCACCGCAGCTCATACAGATGACACACTCCGGTGCAGCAGCCACGATGGGCTTCATTTTGGACTTCACGCCCAGATTCATGCAGCAGTAGTCAGCAACAGTGGTAGCGACCACCTTCTTGCCGGCCTGCTCCAGAATGGCAGTCAGCTCAGCGATCTGTGCCTCGCCGCCGGTCTGACAGGCGGTGGCGCAGCTGCCGCAGCCAACGATGGCGACGGTCTTAGCCTCACCGACCATTGCCATAACTTCTTCAATCGGTTTCTTTTGGGTAATGATCATGAAAAATATCTCCTTTTCGTTAGGATTTCCAACTGTTATGATACTCCATCGGCTTAGAAAAATCAACCGGAAAATGGGATAAAAATGAGATAAAATGAAAAATTTTGTTAAAAACCTGTTATAATCTGTTTGTTATACAAGGTCCTTGCTCTTTTTTCTGCGAAGTGCCAGGGGCGCGATGATCAGTGCCAGGAACATTGCCAGCAGGGTGATGCCGCCGGCGAGGGTCAGAATTACCGGGAAATACTCTACAAACCAAACAGCAAAGCTCACCTGGGGCAGCACATTGGTCACCTCCGTCTGACAGGCGGAGCAAACGCCGGTCTCGTAGCCGTCACCGAAGAAGGTGGCAGCCTTTTTGTCTGTGATCTCCATACTGTGACCGGTGGGTGCCACGGCGCTGTGCCGGGCGGTGATACCGCAGTCGCACACAGATTCGGTATGACCGGCTTCTGTGCAGGTGGCAGGCTGTACCGTGTCGGTGTACTGATGCATATGGGGGGTGATCCGGGAGATCTCCTCCGTAATGGTATCGTGGTTGTAGTCCTGATCGGCAACGGTGATGCAGGCAATGCCGCCCTCCAGCCAGAAGCTGTAGAGGAAGCGTTTGTTTTCTTCGGTATCGTAAATAAATTCCTTCTGCACATCTGTGCCGTCGGTGTTCATAGAGCAGATGGCATCCTGAATGTTGAAGTAAACGCGGCCCTCCGCCAGTGCCAAGCCCCGGTGGACAAAGGCATAGCTTCCGTCACCGGTATTCACATAGTGATGGGTGTCGGTGTACAGCAGCGTCTCCTCCCCGGTGCTTTCGTCCCGGCGGTAGATCCGGTTGTCCCAGTCCTCGTTGCGGATCAGGTAGGACACCGCGCTGCTTTCAAAAACGATGGCGCTCTCCACGCCCCGCCAGTAGCCGTCGGAGTAGCGGGTGTCCGTGCAGGGAAGCTCGGTGTCCCAGCCGTGGTGGGGATCTTCCCCGGCGGAGATCTCCTCATCGGTCAGAAGAAAGAAGGTGTGCTCCACGTGACCGTAGTAGTCGGGGGTGGGGTCATCCCAGGTCAGATCCACATGATACCAGTTGCCACCCAGCTGTACCAGATTCCAGGCGTGCTCCATCTCCTCACTGGTGACGGTGATACAGGGAACACCGGCTTTGTTCATGATCTGGGTATAGAGCTCTGCATAACCGGCGCAAACGGTGGTGCCGTGAACCAGCAGATCGTAGCCGGTGTTCTTCTCCAGAGTCTCGTCATAGATGTTGTTAAGGATCAGATAGTCGTGGACAGACAGGGCGATCTGCAGGGGGGTCATTCCCTCCAGCACACAGGCATCCATCGTTTCTGCCAGCCGCTGCTCATAGAGAGCATAGTCATACTGCTGGGTGTCCTTGCTTTTGGGGGTGAAGGCCAAAAGCAGCCCGGATGCCTCGTTATAGGAGTAGGAATAGCCCTCCTCGGAATACCAGGGCAGCCGTCCCTCTATCAGCATCCGGTCAAAGACAGCGTTGAATTCCTCATAAGTAACTTCAAATTCCGTGAGATCTGCCTCCTGATTGTACAGGCAGCTTTCGTAGATCACCTGCTCCAGTGCATCTGTTTCCGCCCGGGCGCATACCGGGATCAAAGTAAGAAGCAGCAGGACTGCAAATATGCGGGTAAGCTTTTTCATAGTTTTCCTCCCTTTTGGCGCGCAGCTGCAGCGCCCTGTTCACATTGTAATGGATTTATAAAAAAATAGCAAGAAATATTGAAAAAAGACAAAGGACTTCTTGCACAAAAGAGGCTGTAGTGGTAAAATATATTTATATATTATAGTTCCTCAGGAGGCGTGTTATTTGTGATCTGGATCATTCTTGCCATTGTGCTTGGGGTGCTGGTGCTGGCGGTGCTGATCGCATCCTATATGAGCTACCGTATGGCATTTTATTCCCCCAGGCGCAGACCCGGTACGGAGCAGCAGTTCCCGGAGGGGGAGATCTATGAGCCTTATTATCCCGCAATGGCAAAATGGGCAGAGGAGACACGGGCGCTTCCTCAGGAGCGGGTGTCCATCCAGAGCTTCGACGGTCTGACCCTGTACGGCACTTTTTATGAATTTGCCCCCGGCGCACCGGTGGAGCTGATGTTCCACGGCTACCGGGGCAGCGCTGAGCGTGACCTGTCCGGCGGTGTCCAGCGCTGCTTCAAGCTGGGCAGGAGCTGCCTTCTGGTGGACCAGCGCAGCTGCGGCGAAAGTGAGGGCCATACCATCACCTTCGGCATCCGGGAGCATAAGGACTGCCTGCAGTGGGTGGACTTCCTTGTGGAAAAAATGGGTCCCGATGTGGATATTATCCTCACCGGTGTTTCTATGGGCGCAGCCACGGTCTTGATGGCAGCGGGCAAGCCCCTTCCTCCCAATGTGCTGGGTGTTCTGGCAGACTGCAGCTACAGCACCCCAAAGGAGATCATCTGTAAGGTGATGCCCTCTATGGGGATCCCGGCGGCGCTGGGTTATCCCTTTGTGCGGCTGGGCGCAAGACTGTTCGGCGGCTTTGATGTGGAGGAGTATTCCCCGATGGAGGCAATGAAGACCTGTACCGTGCCGGTGATCTTCATCCACGGTACGACGGATGATTATGTGCCCTGCCGTATGAGCCGTCGGCTGTACCGCGCCTGTAACAGTCAGAAGAAAAAGCTGGTCACCGTCCCCGGTGCAGGTCACGGCCTGAGCTATCCTGTAGGAGGCGAAACCTACCTGCAGGCACTGCGGGAATTCTTCGGCGCAGAGGGCTCTTACGGGGAAGAATGACAACGGATTCTCTTGACGGCTTCCAAAAAATGTGATACCATTGCAAGGTATCTTTCCTGTGGGAGGCATATAAACCTCCCATAGGACTATATAAAAGAATATATGCCGCTGTGGGGAGCGAAGGAAGCGCTGCCGGTGGCAGGAGGAAAAAGGGGACCCCACAAAGGCGAATGACTTTGTGGGGAGAGGAGAAGCCAAGATACAGGTGTAATTTCCTGTTTGCAGGAAATGGAACGGTGTATCTTGTGCTTTGACGAAGCGAGTGGCAGCGGTCGACAAAATCGAGGAAAAGCGTAAGCCCAAAGATTTTGTCGGGCACCGCAACAGGGGGAATGGTAGACACCAGGGACTTAAAATGCCAATTAGACCCCCATAGTATAATAGAAGAATATATGCCGCTGTGGTGGAATGGTAGACACCAGGGACTTAAAATCCCTTGAGGGCAACCTCGTACCGGTTCGAGTCCGGTTAGCGGCACCAAAATATGGGATACCCCATCGGGGGTATCCCGTATTTTTATGCCGCAGGACTCGAACCCATCTAAATGCAACGCAGACGAGCGTTGCCGCCGAGGGCTTGACCGAGGCGAACCTTTATTTTCTCCCAACGGGAGAAAATGCAAATCGAGTCCGGTTAGCTGTTCATATGCGGTCGACACACAGTTCACTCCTACAGTTGCGTTATACGAACAGCGCGATAAACCCGAATTTGCAATATACTGTTCCCGGCGCATTGCTTAGAAAAAGAAAAATGGCTTTCCCACACTTTTTCCCGGAAAGTGTGGGGACAAATCTGGGGTCACGGTGTAAAATGATAGCGGAAACGAATCAAAAAAGGAGTGACCCCATATGAAGAAAATCGCGATTTTACTGGTAATTGCCCTGTGTCTTACTTTGTGCGGCTGCCCGGCAGTGGAGACCGATGCCCCGCCGGTTGCCAAGGATGTGCATATCACCGCCGGCAGGATCGAGCCGGGTATGACTGCAAAGGATGTTCTCGTGGAAGTGACTTTGGACCGGGAGCCCATTGCCTGCCGCGTGGCGCTCACCGGCTTTACTGCCACCGGCTATTATGATATGGAAGAGGATGATGCTGTTCCTGAGGATTTTTATGTCCGGCTGAATGTGTACTACTCTCTTCCCAAGGGCTATGATGTGGACAACATCAATGTGACAATGGATTGTGACGGCGGCACCTATGACGGCACCGGCAGCATCGGTGAGGATGACAACGGCTGTATCGAGGCCTGGTCCTATGCCTTTTACGGCGAGCTCCCGGAGGAACCCACAGAGACTCAACCGACGGAGCCTCAGCCGACAGAAACCCAGCCCACAGAGCCCAGCCATACCCACAGCTGGACAGAGAAGCCCAGCTTTTTCGTATCCTGCACCAGTGACAGCGTAAAAACCTTCGTCTGCGACTGTGGCGAGACCAAAACCGAGACTGTCCCCGCCCCGGGTCACAATTTGAAGGAGGGTGCGATCACCCCGCCTACCTGTACCGAAGAGGGCAGCCAGACCAATACCTGCACACGGTGCGGCGCAGGCTTTATCTACGAGTTCCCCGCCACCGGTCACAGCTGGTCTGCCTGGACGAAAAAGAGCGGCACCGAGCACCAGCATACCTGCAGTGTCTGCGGTGAGGAGGAGTCCGAGGAGCACAGCTTTAACCCCGGCTCGGTAACCTGTATCGGCTGCGGCGAGGACATCATAAACTGATCCCCAAAGCCTTTAAATTCAGGTTTATCGCTGTGTTAATGTACAATCCCTGTAGGGGAGGGTCTTGACCCTCCCGGTGATTTGCGACGCAAATCACAATTCCCAAAGGGAATTATATTGGTATTTACTTCGTAAATCCTGAAAATGCAAGCATTTTCAGGCGGGAGGGTCAAGACCCTCCCCTACAATTTTGGATTTTCAACAGCGCGACAAATTGAAATTTGGCGGGCAAGCGCCCGCGGGCTCCTCGTGCATCACGCCTTTGTTTTCGTAACATTTTTGGCTCGGTAACGGTAAAATGTTACGAAACCGAATAAAATTCCTGTTTATCTTCCTGTCACCCCCGTTGTCATTGCGAACCAGTGACCAATGTCACTGGTGTGGCAATCCGTAAAGTAAGTATTTGGAACGGATTCCCACGCCAGTGTGTGCACTGGCTCGGAATGACACGGAGGATTGTACTGAACG
>JAZNZZ010000080.1:0-3184 GCA_045595205.1 Faecousia sp. | reverse complement strand
CTCCATATTCAGCTGGCTGGAGATCACAGTACCACCGGTGAGGATGGCAATGTCCTGCAGCATTTCCTTGCGGCGGTCGCCGAAGCCGGGGGCCTTGACGCAGACGCAGTTGAAGTTGCCGCGCAGACGGTTCACAAGCAGAGTAGCCAGAGCGTCGCCTTCCACATCCTCGGCAATGATGATCATCTTCTTGCCGGCCTTGACAACAGGCTCCAGAACGGGCAGGATCTCCTGAATGGAGGTGATCTTCCTGTCGGTGATCAGGATGAGGGCATCGTCCAGAACAGCCTCCATCTTGTCGGTATCGGTGACCATATAGGGGGAGATGTAGCCGCGGTCGAACTGCATACCCTCCACGACCTCCAGACCGGTCTCAGCAGTCTTGGATTCCTCAATGGTAATGACACCCTCAGTGCCCACCTTCTCCATCGCCTCAGCGATCAGAGCGCCGATGGCAGCATCGCCGGAGGAAACAGTGCCGACACGGGCAATGTCCTCAGAGCCATTGACGGGAACAGAGTGCTCCTTGATGGACTCCACAGCAGCCTCAACAGCCTTCTCGATGCCCTTACGCATCACCATAGGATTTGCACCGGAGGCAAGGTTCTTCAGACCCTCGCGGGTAATGGCCTGGGCAAGCAGGGTAGCGGTGGTGGTGCCGTCACCGGCAACATCGTTGGTCTTGGTAGCAACCTCACGGATCAGCTGAGCACCCATATTCTCAAAGGGGTCCTCCAGCTCCACCTCCTTGGCGATGGTCACGCCGTCGTTGGTGATCAGCGGTGCGCCGAACTTGCGGCCCAGTACAACATTGCGGCCCTTGGGACCGATGGTAACCTTAACGGTATCTGCCAGCTGGTCAATGCCTGCCTGCAGCTTCTTGCGGGCTTCCTCGCCGTAAACAATCATTTTTGCCATAATTTGATCTCCTCCTGATTAGTCAGTAACTGTTGCAAGAACATCTTCCTGCTTGACGAACTTGTAGTCAACGCCATCCAGCTTGAACTCGCTGCCGACGAACTGACCGACGATGACCTTGTCACCGGCGGCAATGCCCTTGACCTCGGGACCTGCGGAAATGACCTCAAAAATTGCGGGCTTTTCCTTGTTGGTGGTGGCCAGAATGATGCCGGAAGCGGTGGTCTCCTGAGCCTCGGTGGCCTTGAGCACCAGATTGTCTGCTGTGGGTTTCAGTTTCATAATATATCCTCCTAAACGAGTATTTTAGACTGCACCGGAAGGGTGCATATATCTACACAGTTATTAGCACTCTTTTCTTTTGAGTGCTAACGGCTATATATTACCCCAATGGGAAAGAAAAATCAAGCCTTATTTGTGCTTTTTTATGAAAAAATTGTAAATACTTTTTTGAAAAACTGCAGGGGACGGTGAAAGAATAGCTGTTGACAAGTAAAATACGCTAAAGTATAATAAACGGGAATTAAAAAAGGAGGCGTAATATATGCTCAATATCTGTGCAGAAAAGTTCGTAAACTTTCTGAAGGAAAAGAATCTTAACTTTGAGAGCGGCACGGACAAAGACGGTGATTCCGTAGTGGAGTTCCCCTACCAGGGAAAGGTGACCAGAATGTTCTTCTGCGGTGACGGGGGTCAGTACCTGTCCATCTATCTTGTATATGAAAGAGCACCTGTGGAAAAGAAGATCGATGTGATCGTGGCCTGCAACGAGTTCAATGCCCAGTATAAGTGGGTCACTGCTTATGTGGACAAGGACAACGATCTGGTGTTCCACGACGATGCGATCCTTGCGCCTGAGAATGCAGCAGACGAGGCCTTTGAGCTTCTGCTCCGCACGCTGAAGATCACGGAAGAGGTAAAGCCCATCTTTATGCGCGCCATCTATGCATAATACATATTTCTCTATAAAAAATACCGTACTGCTTTTGCAGTACGGTATTTTGGCATTTAAATTACTCAGCCACGTAGGGCAGCAGAGCGATCTGACGGGCGCGCTTGATGGCGGTGGTCAGATGGCGCTGATGGGCTGCACAGGTGCCGGTAGTACGGCGGGGCAGGATCTTGCCGCGCTCGGACAGGTAACGGCGGATCTTTGCAGTATCCTTGTAATCGATAGCAGTCACCTTCTCAACGCAGAAAGCACATACCTTCTTACGCTTGCGGGGACGAACACGCTGTTCGGTAGCCATGGTAATTACCTCCTTATTAGTGTAGAAAAGTTCAATCAGAAGGGCAGGTTGGAGTCGTCATCATCCAGCATCGCAAAATCGGATGCGGGAGCGCTGGGTGCAGAGTAAGCGGGGGTAGCAGGGGTAGTGTAGACATTACCGCCTGCGGCACCGTTGCCGCCGCTCTCGCCGTCACGCTTGCTGTCACCGAAGTAGACATTGTCTGCCACGACTTCAGCGGTACGACGCTTGTTGCCTTCCTTGTCGGTCCAGGGTCTGATCTGGAGACGACCCGATACCACTGCCATACGGCCCTTGGTGAAGTACTTGGCGACGAATTCGCCAGTCTGACGCCAGGCTACGCAGTCAATGAAATCGGTTTCCTTCTCGCCGTTCTCGGACTTGCCGAAGTCGCGGTCAACTGCCAGCGTAAAGCTGGTGACGGCGACACCGCTGCCGGTACGGCGCAGCTCGCGTTCACGGACCAGACGGCCCATGATGGTGATGTGGTTGAGCATTAAATTACTCCTCCACTGCAGTGGTCAGGCAGCGCATAACGCCTTCAGTGATCTTCATCACACGCTCCAGCTCTGCGGGGAACTCGGGCTTGGACTCAAAGTTCATCAGAACGTAGTAGCCTTCAGCCATGTCGTTGACGAGGTAAGCCAGTCTGCGCTTGCCCCACTCATCGATGTTGGTCAGAGTACCCTCCGCCTCCACCATTGCCTTGAACTTTTCAACCAGTGCTGCGATGCCCTCCTCGCCCAGAGTGGAGTCGATGATGTAGAGCACCTCATACTTGCCGGTGATCTTAGCCATGTTGATTGCACCTCCTTTTGGACTTTTGGCCTCCGGTCTCGCCGGAAGCAAGGATATGTCCGCATTCGCAGACCATAGCATTATAGCTGAAGTTACAAGAAATGTCAAGGATTTTTTTGCAAATTTGCGAAATAAATTGCCAGATATTCCGCCGTCTTACAGTTCCCGCAGAGCGTCCACCAGGGCGGTCTTGGAGGAGGTCTTTTCGTCCTTGATCT
>JAZNZZ010000079.1:0-8786 GCA_045595205.1 Faecousia sp. | reverse complement strand
GTGCCCGGTGCTCTCTTTGCCGCAAGCGGCTGCATCGATCGCCGACCGCTGCCACTCGCTCAGGTCGCTTTATCTGCCACCGGCAGCGCTCCCTTCGCTCCCCCCTCTCATGTATCTATATACACTTCGGGGTCGCGTTGCTTGTCTTGGCGGCTCCTTTGACCTCTGCAGTCTGTCAAAAAACATAGTTTTTTGACAGACTGATAAAGTGCTGAGCGATTGCTCAGCACTTTTTGCTTGGGAAAAGCATAGAATAGTCGGAGGCGATTTTTATGATCGTGAAAACCGACAGACCCATTACATCTGCAAGCTGTGACCTGATGATCCGGTCTATCGTGGAAACCTACCCTTTTTGCCGCACGGAGCTGATGACCACCACTGCGTTTCAGCGACCCATACGCACTCTGGTGATCGGCAACGGTCCGAGGAAAGTGATCTATACCGCAGCCCACCACGCAAACGAGTGGATCACCGCCCTGGTGCTTCTGCGCTTCGGAGAAGAGCTGGCAGAGGCGATCCGCACCGATGGAAGCATTTTCGGGGTCCGTGCCGGGGAGGTGGCACAGCGCGCGACCGTCTATATGGTGCCTATGGTAGATCCGGACGGGGTGGATCTGGTGACAGGTGCAATAGGGGAGAATTCGCCCCAGTACGACATTGCCCGGAGGCTGGGGGAGAATTACCCGGAGATCCCCTTCCCGGAGGGGTGGAAGGCCAACCTTCTGGGAGTGGATCTGAATCTTCAATATCCTGCAGGCTGGCTGCAGGCACGGGAGATCAAATTCTCTCAGGGCTTCACAAGACCGGGTCCCAGAGATTATGTGGGAAAATACCCCTTGGAGCAGCGGGAGACAAAGGCCCTTGCGGGGTATACGGAGTATATAGACCCGGCACTGGTCCTTGCATACCACGCCCAGGGAAAGGAGATCTACTGGCAGTTTCGGGATTATGAGGTGCCGGGTGCGGAGGCACTTGGACAGACCTTTGCGGAGGTCAGTGGTTATCGGCTGGCACAGGCACCCTTCAATTCCTCCTTTGCCGGTTATAAGGATTGGTTTATCCAGAATTTCCGAAGACCCGCTTATACGGTGGAAGTGGGGGAGGGGACAAATCCGCTGCCTCTTTCTCAGCTTGAAGAGATCTACAGGGATAATCTTGGTATCCTGGTCACCGCCGCTATGGGGTAAATTCCAATTTGGCGGGCAAGCGCCCGCAGGCTCCTCGTGCATAACGCCTTTGTTTCCGTAACATTTTTGGCTCGGTAACGGCAAAAAGTAACGATACCGAGCTTTTTTCTAAGGATTTATTCCGCACCGTGCACGAGTTGGGATGAAGCGCCCTTGCGCTTCAAATTGAAATATGGCATAAAGCGCAAAAAAATCGGTGCTGCGATGGCAGCACGGGTTTTGTTATTCATTGGGCGTATCGGAGAAAACAGGCTCAGGCTTTTCTTCGATTGCTTCTACGGGGGCATTTGCGGCCTGTCTTTCCTTATAGACCTCCTCCAGTGTCTTGAAGGGCTTACGCAGGAACAGCTCGCCGAAGAGCACGGCGGCGCTGAAATAGATGGTCATCCAGAGCAGGGAGGTGGCCATAGAGTCGAACATTTGCACCGTGGCGGTGACGATCACAGGCACCCACATCAGTACGGCAGCTGCGATGCTGCGGATGGGGTGAGCAAACAGCAGCAGGAAGACATTCCTATAAAGCTGCATTGCGGTGCAGCCGAAACGGGAGTGGAAGGCAGGTACAAGGGACATAAACACGCCAAGCACGCACAGGGGCAGAAGGCAGAGCCAAAGGGGAAGTCCGTAGGCATTTGCAAAGATGGCGGCGACAGTGCTGATGACAAAAAGAATGCCCAAAATGCCCCAGGAGAGCGTGACGGTGCCGAAACCGTTTTTAAAGCCGCGGAAGAAGGCAGCTGCTGCAGAGGAGTCATCCTCCTTGTCGTTGAGCACACGGATGGCGGTGTAAAGACCTGCCTGGGCAGCACCAATGGTGAATACAGGTATGCAGCAGATCAAATATAAGAAATTGAGAATGATCAGATCACCTATGTACATAAGGATCTGCATTATGGGAGAATCATAGGAAAAAATACTGTTCATAGCAAAACCTCCAAGTATACTACAGTTTACGGCAAAATCGGCTCAAAAGCAAGGGCTATTTGTAAACTTTTTTCAAAGAATTGCAAATAGTGTTTGCCAATTGGAGGATTTGCCACTATAATGTACATTGATTGATAGTGCCCTGAAAGGAAGATTGTTTTGGAAGAAAAAGATACGATAATAACCAAGCTGGGCAGGCTGATCACAAAGCTCGGCAATGCCCTTATGATGAACCTGCTGTTTTTGGTCTGTTGCATTCCGGTGGTCACTGCCGGACAGGCCTGGTGCGCCTTGCTCAGTGCCGTGCGTTATCAGATCCGCGGCGACTCCTGGTGGAACGGCTTCAAGTTTGGCTTCAAGACCCGTTTCCTCCGGGGCACTGTTGCCTGGTGCGCTATGCTGGTGCTGAATGTGTGGATGACCCTGGATGTGCTCCAGTACACCACAGCAGAGGTGAGCCTGATGTATCCCATCTCTGCCTGCATTATGCTGGCACTGACAACGATGCTCACCACAGCGCTTATGACCCTGAATGTCTATATCCCCACGGATATTACGACCTGGGTCCGAAATTCGGTTTCTCTGATCTTTAAGGTGCCGCTGCAGCTGCTGGTATCTGCCGCACTTCTGATGGCACCGATCCTTCTGTGCCTGTACCGCTTTGACTATTTTTACTATTTTGCGATGGTCTTTGTGGTAGCCTACTTTATTCTGGCGGCCTTTGCTGTCACCATCCTGCTGAAAAATGCGCTGATGGACCTTTTGCTGGAGGCAAGAGCTGACGGTACGCTCATTGCAGAAGAAGGCAAAGCCGTTGTACGGGAAGAGGATGAGGAGTCTGAATAATATGAAAATCAAGAAGGCAATTGCAGGTCTGAAGGCACACTTCGCCAAGGAAAAAGAGCGAATGAAGCCTATGAGCAACAAGCAGCGCCTGGAGCACCTTTGGACCTACTACAGTGAATATCTGTGGATCGTAGCTGTGGTGATGATCCTGCTGGGCGCAATGACCACCAGTCTGATCAATTTAACAAAGGACACGCTGGTTACCGGTATGCTGGTGAACTTTACCATTGAGCAGGAGGGTATGAACTATCTTTCTGAGGGGTATGCCGAAGCAGTGGGCGCAAAGAAAAACCGGGAGCTGGTGAAGGTGGAGTATACGACCTTTGATCCTCTGTCGGACAACTCTGCCAGTGAGCAGAACTATTATGCAGCTATGACGGTGGTGGCGGAGGTCAGCGCGGAAAAGCTTGACTATATCCTGCTGGACAAGGCCGGAATGGAGTTCTATATCACCCAGGCGGTGTATCTGGATCTGCGGGAATTTTTCACCGAAGAGGAGCTGGCACAGATGGCAGCGGAGGATCGCCTGATCTATGCCCAGGAAGAGGGCAGCGAGGATAAATGGGTGGTGGCGGTGGATATTTCGGAGCTGGCCTTTGTAAAGGACAATGTTACATCCGAGGGTCCGATCTACTTCGCCCTTGCCGGCAGCAGTCAAAACCGGGACCATTGCCGCGGCATCTGGGAGCATATCCACGCCTGGCCCGAAACGGCAGATTAAAACTCAAATAAGGGGTGCTGCCCCGGAGCCCATAAAAAATTCCCAGAATGCTGACGCATTCTGGAAATTTTTTATGGAATCAGTAATATGCGATCTCCTGGAAAAGATCGAAAACGGTGAAGCCGAACAAAGCCAGGAAAATGACACAGAGGATACCCAGAATAACACCCACAAGGGCGGCACACCAGTAGGATCTGGCAAAGTTCCGGCGGTTCAGATTGGAGCCGTTAAAGGAGAAAATGATCAGGAAAACAAGACCCACCACGGGAATGGCGAACAGGAGCTGCAATCCGAAATATCCCCAGGGACTGACGGGCGTATACTCCGCAGGGATCACCTTCTTCTCGGGAAACGGGGGAGTGGGAATGTGTGGGGGGATGGGAGGTGTCACGGACCGTTCTGCGGAAACAGGTGCTCCGCAGCTGCTGCAGACAGTTGCACCGTCGTCCAGCTTTACACCGCAGCTTTTACAAAACATATATCATACCTCACTTCTCTTGATTTAGGGAATGACCCTTGAACCCATTATACAACAACATTTTTTGAAATGCAACCGGTTTTAATCGTTGCTTTGGAGTTTGTCCAGCTTTTTCAGCATTACAGAGGCGTAGAAAATGCCGTGCTCATAAGCAAGGGTGTACATCTCATATGCTTTGTCCATATCCGCTTCGCAGCCTCTGCCGAGAAACAGCAGATTGCCCAGGATCAGCTCACCCTCTGCCTGACCGCAGGCGGCTGCCATTTGGGCGCATTCAAAAGCCTTTTGAAAATCCTGACATTCCGGCTGCTGATACAGGGATGCCAGCTCCAGGGCGGAAATGGGGTGGTTCTGCTTTCTTGCCTTTTCGTGGTAGGCAATGGCAAGGGAGAGATCCTTCTTGACCAGGCCGCAGCGGTACATATAGCCGAGCATATACTGGGACTGTGCGTGATCGGCATCTGCTGCCATCTTGAAATACTTTTCGGCTTTTACAAAATCCTTGCGGAAATTGCCGCTGCCAAAAAGACAAAGAATGCCGTACTCATAAGCCGCTTCTGTGTGCCCGTCATTGGCGGCATCCTGGAAATAGTAACCGGCAGTTTTAAAATCCGGTTTTGGCGGATCTCTCAGGACACCGTCCCGGTGCAAAAGACCGATCTGGTAGGATGCCTCCGGGGTGGGGGGATCTATAGAGTCATAAAGATCGTAGGCCTTCTGGAATTTTCCGTACTTGGCATAGAATTTTGCCAGAGTCAGGATGCTTGCGTTGTCTGCGTGGTGGCTGTCCTGATCATAGTAATCCAGGACAGCCTGATAGCTGTAGTCACTGCCAATGCCGTAACGAAGCATAAAACCCTTATTTGCAGCGGAAAGTATGTCGGTCCGGGCGGCAATGCAGTCGTATTCAAAGGCTTTTTGATAGGACTGTGGCTCCCGGGGCACGGTACCCTGGTAATACATCCGCGCCAGTGTGCTGCGGGCGTGGTCACTCAGCGGGTGGTCTGCAGCCATAACCTTTTTTAGCCAGTGGGCGGCCTGATCAAAATTCCAGCAGGCCTTGTCACCGTCACTGTTGGTGATGCCGTAGAAGCTCATCATACCGATGTCATACATTGCTTCCACATCGCCTGCAGAAGCAGCACTGAGGCGGGCACTGTAATCCTCCCGGACATTATAAAGGGCATTGCTGCTGAAGGAATCGTTACACACCGGCTTTCCGCCCTGCTTTGCCTGCAGCTTATTGAGCAGCACGGTCAGCGGGGATACCACATAATTCAGCGGGAACTTGATGGCGGAGATGTGCAGAAGAAAACGGAGCTTTTCCGGGAATGCCGTTTCGTCCTTGGGCAGGGTGGCACGCTCCAGTAAAATGGGGACGATGGTCTTGCCGTACTGCTTGGCAGCCAGGATCTCCTCCCGTACCCAGTCCACCGGTTCGTTTGCGATCAGCCGGTCAATGCATTCTGCAGAGAGGATCAGAATAAAATCCTGACAGTCGCGGATAGCATCCTGAATGTGGCTGGGAAAATCCTGGGTGTAGGCCTCGTTGGGGTCGAAGTACACGCTGTAGCCGAAGCCTTCCAGATCGTTGGCAAGGCGGGCGGCAAAATTATCACCGGTTCCGTCATACCTGCAGGAAATAAAAATATCTCTTGTCAATGCGTCCATAGAAGGGAACACTTCCTTATAAATGCTTTGCTGAAATTATACTAACTGGGCGAAACAATGTCAACAACAGGAAAAGCTCCACCGATTCGGACAATATCATTAAGATAAGAAAGTGTCATCCTTCGACTGGCTGCGCTCGCTCAGGATGACACTTTGACTGTTAACTTAATGGCATCACCGGATCGGTGGAGCTTTCGGTGTTAAAGAGATGCTACCAGCTTGTCGGCAGTGTCTGCCAGCTGTTCAGCAGTGCCCTTTACATAGGGGGTGTTGTAGGACTCGTAGCCGCCCTGATCGTAACCCTCAGCAGTGGGGTAATAGCCGTGGCAGCCGTTGGCCTGACACATGACACAGGTCACAGGGAACTTGGAGTTGCCCCGGATCTGTACGCCGACCTCATTGAAGGGCTCGCCGGGAATTCCCACAAAGGCCATACCGCAGAAGGCGATGGCGCAGACAGCAGTGGGACGGAAGTCTTCCTTTGTCTTTTCCAGAGCCACGATCTTCCGGGCCTCTGCCACCATATAGTTTGCCTGCTTCTTGCTGTAGGTGTATTCCTCCCAGCGACCGCTGTTATAGAGCTCGATAATGCGCTCGGATTCCGGCACACGGGAGGGATCTCTCTTGGTCTTCAGGTTCACTGCCAGCTGACCGAAGGAAAGACCCTGACCCTCCACAGGGGTGGCTTCCTTCAAAAAGTCCAGTGCAAAATCTGCCAGCTTCAGACCGTACTTGGTGGCGCGCTCGAAGGAGGCTTTTTCTTTGGGCAGGCGGCGGTCGGCAATGATCATCTGACCCTCACAGCCATCGATAAATACACAGTGCGTGTTGCCAAGCACAGCTTCCACGCGACCACGGAAAGCGCCGGGATAGTCTGCAGACACAAACTCACCGCCAATGTTGTCGGGGTGTGCCTGGAAGTTGGCAATGACAATGTCCTTTGCATCCTCGCGGGTGATGCGGATCACACGCATCGTGTCGTCGTTGTAGCCTGCAGGCGCAACGATCATATCCCGGTACTCACCGGCGGGGTTGGTCATAACTGTGCCGTCAGAGAGCTTCCAGCGGCGGACAAAGGCCATACCCTCTGCCCGGGCTTCGTTCTTGTATATGCCGGTGACCGGCTTTCTGTCCTCAAGGGCAATGGCAGCAGCATCCTTCAGACGGCGGTACAGCCAGTTGTCGTACTGCTCATCAGCGCCGACACTGGGACCGGTATGGGTGTGGGTGCTGCAGAGGATCACACTGTGCTCGGGCAGCTCCAGCTCCTGTGCCAGCTGAACGGGCCACTCATAGCCCCGGACACCGTAGACACCCAGAAGATCTGCCACCAGCAAAACGGCAGCTTTCTCGCCGTCGCCGAAGGCAATGGCGTTGATCATCAGGGGATCGTGGACACCCCTGGCTTTACGGGCCTCCCAGCTGCCACCCAGGGGCACACCCATAGGGGGTGTGATATCCAGACGGGCAAAGCCTACGGTATAGTTTGTCATATCCATAAGTATTTCCTCCTCAAGTGTTTATAAGTATATGGTACAGTATTTTGAGAGGAAGTCAATCCCATATCCGTAGAAATTTAATATAAATAATAAGGAGCCACCTGGGGCATAAAGGCATCGATCTTCTCCTGCTCTGCGGCAAAGAAGCTTTCGGGATCAAAATCATCCCGGCGGATGGTGTCCTTGCCCAAAAGCAGATCCATCTGGTAAGCGATCCCGTCCTTACGGAACTTGAATTCGAATTCCTCGTGTGTGCTGCGGATGTGCTGGATCAGGAGTATTGCAGTACGGAAGGACTGGAAGGAGTTCCGGTCGGTGATGTGCATTTGAAAGCCTCTGCAGTATTCTCCCGCATAGTCCCGGAAGGTGGGCACAAAGTCTGCCTCCCGGAAATATACACCGGGGAGGTTCATTGCATTCATTGCCTTGCATACCTCTGTTGCCCGGAGCCAGGGTGCACCGATCAGCTCGTAGGGCTTGGTGGTGCCCCGTCCTGTGGACAGATTGGTGCCCTCTGTGTGACAGGTGCCGGTGTAGCACAAAACCGTTTCCATAGTCGGCACATTGGGTGTAGGCAGTACCCAGGGCACATTCAGAGAGTAATAATCGTCCTGCCGGGTCAGTCCCACACAGGGACAGATGTGCAGCTCGCAGCCGATATTCTGGGTGTCATTGATGTACCGGGCATATTCACCCACCGTCAGGGCGTGACGGGTAGGGAGGGGGAATTTTGTGATGTGGGAGGCAAACTCCGGCTCCAGCATCGTACCTTCGGTCTTGGTGAGACCCAGGGGATTGTACCGGTCCAGCACCAGAAGTGGGATCCCTGCTCTTTTGCACAGCACCATTGTGTAATACAAGGTAACGATGTAGGTGAAAAACCGCAGACCGATGTCCTGAATGTCAAATACTATCATATCTGCCGGAGGAAGCTCGGTGTTCAGCGCTTTGTCATAGCCGTTAAACAGAGACATCACCGGAAGTCCTGTTTTGGGATCGTTGCCGTCCTGCACCTTCTGTCCTGCCTGTGCAACACCGGCAACGCCGTGCTCCGGCCCTACCAGAAACTGCAGGTCATATTTTTCTTTCAGGATCACAGAGGTGGAGCGAAGACCCAGATCCACACCGGTATGGTTGGTCACGAGTCCCAACCGTTTTCCCTTTAACAGGTGATCCACTGCCTGTATATTGTCAATACCGTTTAAGAACATAAAACAACCTCCCCAAATTCCAATTTATCGAGCCGTTGCTGAGTTGAGAATTGAGAATTGAGAGTTGAGAATTGTGGTATTTTCCTGCGGAAAATGATTAAAATAGTTGCTTTGCGACACACATTAACTCTGAACTCTCAACTCTGAACTCTCAACTGTTTATCGAGCCAACGGCTCGCTAAACTGGGGTTTACAGAATATCTGCGCTGATGTAGACATCTTCTTTTCGCACCTTGTCCCAGGAGAAAT
>JAZNZZ010000078.1:0-15851 GCA_045595205.1 Faecousia sp. | reverse complement strand
CCGGCAAGGGCAACGACCAGGTCCGTTTCGAGCTGGCAATCAAGCGTTTCGCTCCCGGTATGAAGATCATTGCTCCCTGGCGTGAGTGGGACATCAAGTCCCGTGACGAGGAGATCGACTACGCAGAGGCCCACAATGTGCCCCTGAAGATCAGCCGTGAGACCAACTACTCCAAGGACAAGAACCTGTGGCATCTGAGCCACGAGGG
Organism: Faecousia sp.; assembly: GCA_045595205.1. GTDB lineage: Bacteria > Bacillota > Clostridia > Oscillospirales > Oscillospiraceae > Faecousia. The sequence continues at coordinate 15,643 of JAZNZZ010000078.1, read as the reverse complement.
TCTGGATCTGGAGGATCCTGCCAACGAGCCTCAGTATGAGAAGCTGGGCTTCCTGGAAATGGGCGTCTCCCCCCTGCAGGCTCCCGACGAGCCCACCTATGTGACCATCGACTTTGAGGCCGGCGCACCTGTCGCCCTCAACGGTGAGAAGATGAAGGCCTCCCAGATCATTGCAGGTCTGAACAAGATCGGCGGTGCCAACGGCATCGGCATCATCGACATCGTGGAGAACCGTCTGATCGGTATGAAGGACCGGGGCGTTTACGAGACCCCCGGCGGCACCATCCTGTACTTCGCCCACAACCAGCTGGAAATGCTGACGGTGGACAAGGACACTCTGCATGTGAAGCAGAAGCTGGCTGTGGACTACGCTGACCTGATCTACAACGGCAAGTGGTACTCCCCCCTGCAGGAGGCGCTGACCGCCTTTGCCAATGAGTCCAACAAGTTCGTTACCGGCACGGTCAAGCTGAAGCTCTACAAGGGCAACATCATCCCCGCCGGTACTACCTCCCCCTACTCCCTGTACTCTGAGAATCTGGTCACCTTCGACGAGAGCGACTACGATCAGAAGCAGGCTGAGGGCTTCATCAACCTGTGGGGTCTGCCCACTCTGGTGCAGGCTCTGAGAGAGCAGGGCAAATTGTAATTTAACCGCGCGCTTACCTCCCTCGCTGAGGGAGGTGGCACGGCGCAAGCCGTGACGGAGGGAGTGTCCCACACAAGAAATACACTCCCCCAGTCACCTTCGGTGACAGCCCCCTCTGAGAGGGGGCCACGGCCTTTTTATACAGCTTTTTAAGGAGAATCACTATGGCGAAAATGTGGGCCGGAAGAACAGACGGCACGACTGAAAAAATCGCAGACGATTTCAATTCCTCCATCCATTTTGACTGCCGGATGTACAGGCAGGACATCACCGGCTCTATGACTCACGCGGCAATGCTGGCGGCAAAGGGCATCATCACCGAAGACGATGCAGACCAGCTGATCGCAGGTCTGGAGCAGATCCTGCAGGACATCGAAAACGGCAGTCTTCCCATCGATATGGAATGTGAGGACATCCATATGTTTGTGGAGCAGGTGCTGACCCAGCGGCTGGGTGATGTGGGCAAGAAGCTCCACACCGCCCGTTCCCGAAACGATCAGGTGGCACTGGACATCCGTCTGTACCTGCGGGACGAGATCACCGAAATCGAGTCTCTTGTAAAAAAGCTGATCGCAGCGGTGACAGACAAGGCAGAAACCTACAAGGCTGCCATTATGCCCGGCTACACCCATCTGCAGCGGGCACAGCCCATCACCTTCGGTCACCATCTGATGGCATACGCAATGATGCTCCTTCGTGACCTGGACCGGCTCTCCGACTGCAAGAGACGGATGAACCAGTCCCCCATCGGCTGCTGCGCTCTGGCAGGCACGACCTACGACACCGACCGCCGGTTCGAGGCGGAACGGCTTGGCTTTGACGGCATTTGTCTCAACAGTCTGGACGGCGTTTCCGACCGGGATTTCTGCGCGGAGCTCATGAGTGCCATTTCCATTCTGATGGTCCATCTGTCCCGGTTCTCCGAGGAGATCATTCTCTGGTCCTCCTGGGAATTCAAGTTCGTGGAGCTTTCCGATGCCTACACCACCGGCTCATCCATTATGCCCCAGAAGAAGAACCCGGATATGGCAGAGCTTGTCCGCGGCAAGACCGGCCGTGTTTTCGGTGACCTGATGGCACTGCTCACCACCCTGAAGGGTCTGCCTCTTGCCTACAACAAGGATATGCAGGAGGACAAGGAGAGCGTGTTCGATGCTGTGGACACGGTAAAGATGTGTCTGCAGGTGTTCACCGGTATGGTGGCAACTACCACCGCCAACACCCAGAATATGAAGCGCGCCGCACAGACCGGCTTTATCAACGCAACAGATCTTGCAGACTATCTTGTAAAGAAGGGACTTCCCTTCCGAAGCGCCTACAAGATCTCCGGTCAGCTGGTGGCTCTGTGCATTCAGAAGGGTACGGTCCTGGAGGAGCTGCCCCTTTCTGTTTACAGGGAATACTCCCCTCTGTTTGAAGAGGATGTTTACAACGATATTGATCTTGTGACCTGCGTGGAAAAGCGCATTAGTGAGGGCGGCACCTCCGTTGCCTCCGTGGAAAAGCAGATCGCATATGTCAGAGAGGTAATGTGATATGACAAAGGTTTTTATTGACGGCAGCGCCGGCACAACAGGTCTTCGGATCGTGGACCGGCTCTCCCAGAGAGAGGATCTGGAGCTTTTGATCCTGCCTGACGAGCTGAGAAAAGAAGCTTCCGCCCGTGGGGATGCTCTTGCAGCTGCGGATGTGGCATTTTTGTGCCTGCCCGACGATGCGGCAAAGGAATCTGCACAGCTGGCACAGGGTATGAAGGTAAAGATCATCGACACCTCCACCGCCCACCGGGTAGATCCCAACTGGGTCTACGGTATGCCGGAGCTGGCAGGTCAGAAGGACAGGCTCCTGTCCTCCTCCCGGATCGCCAATCCCGGCTGCCACGCCAGCGGCTTTGTGGCACTGGTTGCACCTCTGGTGGAGCAGGGCATTTTGCCTGCAGACGCCGCCCTTTCCTGCTTCTCCCTCACCGGCTACTCCGGCGGCGGCAAGAAGATGATCGCAGAATACGAGGACGAAAACCGCAGCCCTCTGCTGGGTGGCCCCCGGCAGTACGCCCTGACCCAGAGCCACAAGCACCTGAAGGAAATGGTGGCACTGTGCGGTCTTCAGAATGCCCCCGTGTTCTGCCCCATCGTAGGAGATTTCTACAGCGGTATGGAAGTGACCGTCCCCCTGTTCAAAAAGGACATTAAGGGCACTGTGGAGGACATTAAGACCCTGTACCGGAGTTACTATCAGGACGGTCTGATCCGCTATGCGGATCAGCCGGATGCGGACGGAATGCTCAGCGCCGCTGCCTACGCTATGCGGGACGATATGGAGGTCTCCGTTTACGGCAACGAGGACCGGATCCTCCTGGTCTCCCGGTTTGACAATCTGGGTAAGGGTGCTTCCGGTGCTGCGATCCAGAATATGAACCTCCTGCTGGGTCTGCCCCAGGATACTGGATTGAATGTTTAAATAAATTCAAATTTATCGTTCAGTCTATCGAATGATATTGTAGGGGCGATTATCAATCGCCCGCGTGATTTGCAACGCAAATCACCATTGCCTTCGGCAATGACGGGCGGATAATATCCGCCCCTACGACATCATTCCAAAGAGCGCGACAAATTGGAATTTGGAAAGAGATGGAGATAAAATGAAACTGATTGAAGGCGGCGTGTGTGCCGCGAAGGGCTTTAAAGCCAACGGTGTGCTTTGCCGCATCAAGAAGAGCCGCACCACGCCGGATGTGGCGCTGATCGTCAGTGAAGTGCCTGCAGCAGCCGCTGCAGTGTATACCAAAAACCTTGTAAAGGGCGCGCCCCTGACCGTGACCAAAAACCACATTGCCGACGGCATCGCCCAGGCTGTGATCTGCAACAGCGGCAACGCCAACACCTGCAACGCCAACGGCATCGAGATCGCCGAGGGTATGGCAAAGCTGGTGGAAAAGGCCACCGGCATTCCGGCAGCTGATGTGATCGTGGCATCCACCGGTGTCATCGGTCAGCCCCTTTCCCTGGAGCCCATCGAAAAGGGTATGGATGCACTGGTGGCAGGTCTTTCCGATCAGGGTGGCGCGCTGGCTGCCCAGGCCATTATGACCACGGATACCGTAAAGAAAGAGGTGGCTGTGGAGTTTACCGCCGGTGGCAAGACCTGCCGTATGGGCGGTATTGCCAAGGGAAGCGGTATGATCCACCCCAATATGGCAACGATGCTGGTGTTTATCACCACGGACTGCGCCATTTCTGCCGAAATGCTGCAAAAGGCACTGTCCGGGGATGTGCAGAGCACCTTCAATATGCTCTCCGTGGACGGCGACACCTCCACCAACGATACGGTGGCGGTAATGGCAAACGGTCTGGCGGGCAATGAAAAAATCACCGCCGAGGGCGAGGACTTCGCCACCTTTATGAAGGCGCTGAACACCCTGACTGTGGAGCTTTGCCGGAGAATTGCCGGTGACGGCGAGGGTGCGACAAAGCTTTTGGAGTGCAAGGCCACCGGCGCAGATACTTTGGAGGCTGCCAGGATCGCATCCAAGAGCGTGGTTTGCTCCAGCCTTCTGAAGGCGGCTATGTTCGGCGCAGATGCCAACTGGGGCAGAGTGCTGTGTGCCATCGGCTACAGCGGCGCGGATGTGGATGTGAATAAGATCGGTGTTTCCTTCCGCTCCAAGGCAGGCACTGTGGAGGTCTGCAAAGACGGCAGCGGTGTTCCCTTTAGTGAGGAAGCGGCAAAGCAGGTGCTTCTGGAAAAGGAAATTGAGATTCTGGTCACGCTGGGTGACGGTCCTTACAGTGCCACCGCCTGGGGCTGCGACCTGACCTACGATTATGTAAAGATCAACGGCGACTACAGAACATAACTTTCTATCTATCTTCCTGTCATTTTGAGCAAAGCGAAGAATCTCCACCGTAAAACACCGCATATCAGAAGGGGATTCTTCGTCCCCTTCGACTACGCTCAGTGTCCTCAGAATGACACGGTATACAGAAAGATAAATTGGAATTTGAACAAAAAGGGAGAGACTATGATGCACAACGAATTTACCAATGCGGAGCGGGCGGAGGTTTTGACCGCTGCCCTTCCCTATATCAAGAAATACAGCGGCAAGATCGTGCTGATCAAGTACGGCGGCAACGCAATGCAGACCGAGAGTCTGAAAATGCAGGTGATGGAGGACATTGCCCTTCTGTGGCTCATCGGTGTCAAGGTGGTGCTGGTCCACGGCGGCGGTCCTGAGATCAGCCAGACAATGAAGGCACTGGGCAAGGAGGCTGTGTTTGTGGACGGTCTCCGGGTCACCGATGAGGAGACTATGGACATCGTGCAGATGGTGCTGGCAGGCAAGGTGAACAAGAGCCTTGTGAACCTGATCCAGACCAAGGGCGGTCACGCTGTGGGCGTTTCCGGTGTGGACGGCGGCATTATCGAGGCACAGGTCAAGGATCCCCGTCTGGGTCTGGTGGGTAAAATCACCAAGATCCGCACCCAGCCCATCGAGGACCTGCTGGAGAAGAACTACATCCCCGTGATCTCCACCATTGCCAGCGACCGGCAGGGCAACACCTACAACATCAACGGCGACACCGCCGCTGCCCATATCGCAGGCGCTCTGGGCGCTGAGAGAATGTTCCTGATGACGGACATTGCCGGTATCCTCCGGGACAAGGACGATCCCGATACCCTGATCCCCCATGTGACCACCACTGAGGCTAAGACGCTTCAGGAGGAGGGCGTGATCTCCGGCGGTATGATCCCCAAGGTGGAATGCTGCATCGCGGCACTGGAGCACGGTGTTAAGAATGTGGTCATTATGGACGGACGGACACCTCACTCCATCCTGATGGAGCTGCTGACCGACGAGGGCGCCGGTACTATGGTTACGAAAGGCTGATTTCCAATGAGCATTACAGCAATCGACAAGGAATATGTGGCGGGTACTTACGGACGCTTCCCGGTGGAGCTTGTCTCCGGCAAGGGCAGCATCGTAAAGGACACCGCCGGCAAGGAATACATTGATCTGGGCTCCGGCATCGGCGTTACCGCCTTCGGCATTGCAGACGGGCAGTGGCTTGCTGCTGTCACGGAGCAGGCAGGAAAGCTGCAGCACGTTTCCAACCTCTACTACACCGAGCCCTGTGCAAAGCTTGCTCAGCTTCTGTGCGAAAAGACCGGTCTTTCCAAGGTGTTTTTCTGCAACTCCGGCGCAGAGGCAAATGAGTGTGCCATCAAGTATGCAAGAAAGTATTCTATGGAGAAAAAGGGGGAGGAATACTACAACATCATCACCCTGGTAAACTCCTTCCACGGCAGAACTCTGACCACCCTGGCTGCCACCGGTCAGGAGCACTTCCACCAGCTGTTCCAGCCTCTGACCCCCGGATTCCTGCACTGTGAGGCAGGGGATCTGGAGGGTATGAAAGCACTGGTGGCAAAGCACCCCACCGCCGGTATTCTGCTGGAATGCGTTCAGGGCGAGGGCGGTGTTGTGCCTCTGGAGGAGGCTTTTGTCAAGGGCGTAGCCGCCCTGTGTCAGGAAAAAGACATCCCCCTGATGATCGACGAGGTCCAGACCGGCAACGGCCGTACCGGCAAGCTTTACAGCTATATGCACTACGGCGTACAGCCGGACATCGTCTCCACCGCAAAGGGTCTGGGCGGCGGTCTGCCCATCGGCGCAACTATGGTGTCCAAAAAGCTGGAAGCCGTTCTGGGTCCCGGTGACCAGGGCTCTACCTACGGCGGCAACCCCGTTGCCTGTGCCGGTGCTTACACCGTCATCCGCCGGCTGGACGATGCATTTTTGGCTGAGGTGCAGAAGAAAAGTGATTATGTGTTCTCCTCCCTTCAGGGCGCAGAGGGCGTACAGTCCGTTGCCGGTAAGGGTCTGATGATCGGCATCAAGACCGCAAAGAGTGCCAAGGAAGTAGTTATGGCTTGTATGGAAAAGGGTGTCCTGTGCCTGACCGCCAAGGACAAGGTCCGGCTGCTGCCCGCCCTGAACATCCCCATGGAGCAGTTGGAAAAGGCAGTTGACATTATTAAGGAAGCTTGTAAGTAAATTCAAGTTTATCGTTCCATCTATAATTAACACTGTAGGGGCGGATATTATCCGCCCGCCAATATATTATTACCTTGCGGCAACGGGCGGATAATATCCGCCCCTACGATATAATTCGAAAGAGTACGATAAATTGGAACTTGAAGGAACGGAGGATTTTTTATGGATTTCAAGAACAGAAGCTTTTTGAAGCTTTTGGATTTCACCCCTGAGGAGATCGGCAGTCTTTTGGCGCTGTCCGCTGACCTGAAGGCAAAGAAAAAGGCCGGTATTCCCCACCGGCTGTGCGAGGGCAAGTCCATTGCCCTTGTGTTTGAAAAAACCAGCACCCGCACCCGCTGCGCCTTTGAGGTGGCTGCGGCGGATCTGGGTATGCATCCTGTGTATCTGGATCCCAAAAGCTCCCAGATGGGCAAGAAGGAGTCCATTGCCGACACCGCCCGGGTGCTGGGCAGGATGTTTGACGGCATTGAGTACCGCGGCTTCGGTCAGGAGATCGTGGAGACTCTGGCAGCGTATGCCGGTGTGCCTGTTTGGAACGGTCTGACCAACGAATACCACCCCACCCAGATCCTGGCAGACTTTTTGACTGTGCAGGAGCATTTTGGAGCGCTTAAGGGCAAGAAGCTGGTGTATATGGGGGATGCCCGGTACAATATGGGCAACTCTCTCATGGTTGGCTGCGCCAAAATGGGTATGCACTTTGTTGCCTGCGCCCCGGAAAAGTATTTCCCCAATGCAGAACTGATCGCCCAGTGTCAGGCCATTGCCGCCCAGACCGGCGCTACTCTGGAATTCATCACCGACCCTATGGAGGCGGTGAAGGGCGCTCACGTGATCTACACCGATGTGTGGGTGTCTATGGGTGAGCCGGACAGCGTATGGCAGGAGCGCATCACCGATCTGACCCCCTACCGGGTGACAAAGCAGCTGATGGAGCAGGCAGGTCCTCAGTGCCGGTTTATGCACTGCCTTCCCGCCTTCCACGATCTGAACACCGAGATCGGCAAGGATGTTTTTGAAAAGTTCGGCATCGACTGTATGGAGGTCACCGACGAGGTGTTTGAAAGCGAAGCCTCCATCGTCTTTGACGAGGCAGAAAACCGGATGCACACCATTAAAGCCGTTATGGCGGCTACATTATAAATACGAATTTTTTCGTTTCTATCCGGATACTACGGATTGCCACACCAGTGACATAATCCTTTTAATATCACATCGTACAAAAAGAAACAAAAATTCCGTGCTGTTTTTGCAGCACGGAATTTTTCAGGTCTCTTTATACATAGCGCCGGCATCGTCTTTACGGACATTGTCTGCTACTTGTACGACCTCCACCGCCACGACCCGGGGGCCCATAGCGATCTCGATCTTATCGCCCACCTTGACTTCGTAACTCGCCTTGACCACACGGCCATTCACGCTGATACGACCGTTGTCGCAGGCCTCATTTGCCACAGTCCGACGCTTGATCAGACGGGACACCTTCAGATACTTGTCAAGTCGCATTGTGATCTCTTACTTAGCGACAGCGTCCTTCAGAGCCTTGGCAGCCTTGAATACGGGCAGCTTGGTAGCGGGGATCTGGATGGTCTCCTTGGTGCGGGGGTTGCGGCCGACGCGAGCTTCGCGAGCCTTCACCTCGAAGTTGCCGAAACCGGAAACAGCAACCTTGTCGCCCTTAGCCAGAGCAGCGGTCACAGTCTCAAAGGTTGCGTTCACGACGCGCTCGGCGTCCTTCTTGGTCAGGCCGGTCTTCTCGGCAACTGCAGCGATGAGTTCAGTCTTGTTCATAATTAAAATCCTCTTTCTATTAAAAGTTTAAAACATACGGGACTTTATCGTATCACATAGATTTTCATTTTGCAAGTATTTTTCAAAAATTCGTGATTTTTTACAAAATAAAGTTCCGTTTTTGTGTATTATAACGGTTTTTACAGCTTCAGAAGCTTTGCGAGCTTCTCGCCCTTGGGCAGCAGCTTGCAGTCCTCTGCGGTAATTGCCTTGAGGAGCACGGCAAACAGACCGTAAACCACCACGCCCACCACGATGGGCACGCCGCAGGTGATCACCGTGCCGGAAATACCCAGATGACCCAGCAGCCAATAAACGCCGTAAACTGCAGCACCCATGATCAAGGTGGGCACCAGAGGCCGCAGGAGATTCCGCAGCAGCCGTGGCTTCTGGGGTACTACCACCGCAATGGCTACCAGATTCATCACCGCAATGGCAGCATAGCACAGGGCAATGCCCACAGGCACACCCAATATACCAATATCGGGATTTCCGGTAAAGATATAGACCACCACCAGCCGTGCCGCACCGGCAGTGAGCATATTGATCACCGGGATGTAAGCATAGCCGTGGGCCTGCATCAGGGAATTCGTATACTGGATAATGGCATACAGGAACACACTGATCCCCAAAACGGACATCAGCTGTCCGCCCAGCACCAGCTCCTCACCGGTATGCCGCCACAGAAGTCCCATAACCGGCTGACCCAGCAGGAACAGTCCCATACTGCAGGGCAGGGACAAAAGACCTGTGACACGGGCGGCAGATTCCTCTGTCTCCCGGACGGCAGCATCGTTTTTCAAAGTGAGGTTGGAGGTAATGGCGGGGATGACACTGACAGTGATGGGGATAATGAAGGCACAGGGCATATTGAAAATGGTATTTGCCTGGTCGAAAATGCCCTTGATATTATCCGCCACCGCCTGGGCATCGTTTACACCTGTGACCAGCTCCCCCATATAGCGGTTTTCCGCGATCAGGCTCACCAGCCGGTCCATATAAAGACCGGATTCCACCACGGTCAGAAGCTGCAGACCGGCAGAGCCGATGGTAATGGGAAGGGCGATGGCCAGAAGCTCACCAAGGGTCTTGCCGGTGCTTTTTGCCTCCCCTTCACCGGCAGGAAGCTCCCGGTAGGCAGGCACCAGCACCCGGCGCAGATAGACTGCGGATACCAGACAGCTAAAGGTCACGCCGAAAATGGCGCCGCCGGCTGCCAGTGCCGGATCTTCGGTCAGGCGCATCACAAGGAAGGCTGCACCCAGACCCACTGCCAGCTTGAATACTGCCTCCATCATCTGGGAGTTGGAGGTGGGGCGCATATTGCCCTGTCCCTGGAAGAAGCCCCGGTAGGTGGAGATGAGTCCCATCAAAAGGGCGCAGGGACCCAGACACAGGATCGCCGCCCAGGCATCCGGCTGATTCAGCCACCCTGCCAGCACCCGGCAGAGCACCACCATAAAGGCGGTACTGGCAAGACCCAGCACCAGAAAAATAGTTCTGGATACACGGTAGATCTTCCGCACCTGACGGTAATTGCCCAGAGAGCTTGCTTCACTGATCATCCGGCTCATTGCCACAGGCAGACCTGCAGTGGAGATCATCAGAAGCACGGAATAAATATTGTAGGCGGTGGTGAAATAACCGTAGCCTGCGTTGCCAATGGTGGCACTTAAGGGGATCTTGTAGAAAAATCCGATGACCTTGACCACTGCCGTGGCAATGGCAAGGAGCGCCGCACCGTGGAGGAATGTTTGCTTTTTAGAGGAATCTGACATAACGACCTCACTTCTCCTCTGCCATCAGTCGGGGGATGGCATATTGCATCAGCTCTTCCACCACAGCTTTCAGATCCACGGTGGGGAATTGTCCGTTCTGGTACAGGATCTTGCCCCGCACCATCGTCATTGCCACATCGCCGCCCTTGGCGGAGAACACCAGGGCATTCATTACATCGTGACAGGGCATCAGATGGGGTGCAGAGAAATCCACAAGGATAATGTCCGCATCCATACCGATTTTCAGCATACCGGTCCTGTCGCCCCTGCCCTGAGCACGGGCGCCGCAGGCGGTCGCCATCATCAGCGCCGCAGAGGCGGGCAGCTTGTTGGCATCCCCGCCCTCCCGGCGGGCATCCAGTGCCGCGGCACGCATCACCTCAAACAGATCCAGATTGCCGCACTCCACCGCGCCGCCGGTGCCCAGCGCCACATTCATACCTGCCTTTACGCAGTCGGCAATGGGGGTAGACGGCAAGCCTGCCTTGTGGTATGCCATTGGGGTGGCAACGGCTGTGACCTTATTTTTGCCCAGGAGCTTTCGCTCTGTCTCCTCCAGCGCCACACAGCCTGCGGCGGTGGTGGGCACACGGAACACCTTATGGGCATTGAGCAGCTCACCGGGTCCGAGACCGGTACGGTCCAGGCACTCCTCTGCCTCTGCCACGGATTCTGCCAGATGGAGCTGCAGACCCAGTCCCTTCTCCTCTGCCCAGGCCACAAGTGCCTCCCAGAGCTTATAGTTGCTGATATATTCTGCCTGAAGACCTGCATCGATGCGGATGCGGTCATCCTCATACCCGTGCCACTTATCCGCCACACGGCAGGCCTCCCGGCACTGGTCATCGGTCTCAAAATCAAAATCCTCGTTCTGGTCGATAAAGCGGTAGGACGCCATTGCCACATTGGCATTGATGCCGGCCTCCGCCGCTGCCTCTGCCACTGCATCGGGGTAATAATACAGGTCAGACACAGAGGTGATGCCAAAGCGCAGACACTCGGCAATACCAAGGAGTGCCGATGCCTTGGCGCTCCGGTCGTCCAGCTTTGCCTCCCGCAGCAGCTGCTGCTCCAGTGCCTCCGCCCGGGATGCATCGTCCACGAAGGTACGCATCAGAGTGGTGGCAAGGTGGGTGTGGCAGTTTACAAGTCCCGGAAGGGCAACCATACCGGTGCCGTCCACAATGGAAGCGGGCTGCTCCTCCGGGGGGCAATCTGCCAGATATGTTATTTTATCGCCGGTGACACCTAAGTATGCACCAAAAAGCACATCCAGCTTTTCATTCATGGTCACCACAGTGACATTGGAGATCAGTGTATCCATATAAAACACCTCCATAGTAAAGTTGAGAATTAAGAGTTGAGAATTGAGAGTTATTCCTTCTCAACTCTCAACTCTCCACTCTCAACTTCAAGATATGTATTAAAGTAACCGAAAAAGCTCCCGTTTCTGCTGCAGTACGCTCTCGATCTGCTCAATATACTGCTCCGGGAATTTGGGGTTGTGGAAACGCTCCAGCCGTCCCCCGGGCAGGTTCACCTTGTTCATACCGCCGCCACCCAGGGACAAAATGGAATGGAGCTCCTCCATCATATAAATATTATACAGGCAGTCCAGTCCGTCACGGCTCCAGCCTACATTTTCAAAGCTGCCGGACATATATTTCTGCCGGTACAGGTAATAGGGACGGTAGCCAAGGCTCGTCAGCTTTTTGCCGGCATAGTCCACCATACCCGCCACCGCCTCACGGTCCGGCAGGTCCACCTGCTTTTCAAACAGGTCTGCCCCCTTTTTCAGAGCAAGGGTATGTACCGTAATATTGGCAGGCCCAAGCGCTGCCACCGTATCCAGACTGTGGCAGAAGCCTTCCAGAGTATCTGTGGGAAGTCCTGCTATAAGATCCATATTGATGGCCTTGAAGCCGGCATTTACCGCCTGCTCATAGCTTCGCAGCACATCCTCCGCCCGGTGGGGTCTGCCGCTGGCACGGAGCACCGAGTCCACCATAGACTGGGGGTTGATGCTCATACGGTCCGCCCCGTGCTCCCGGACGGTTCGCAGCTTTTCTGCATCCAGGGTGTCGGGTCTTCCCCCCTCCACCGTAAATTCCAGGCAGCCGGACAGGTCCACGCTTTCATAGATCCGGTCCAGAAGCTCCGCCATCTGGGGCGTGGACAGGGTGGTAGGCGTGCCGCCGCCGATGTAGACGGTACGCACCCGCTTCCCGGAGGAGCTCAGAAGCTTTCCGGTGACCTCCAGCTCCTTATAAAGCGCCTGCAAATAAGGCTCTAAAAGCTCTGTGCGCTTGCCGATGCTCCGGCTGACAAAGCTGCAGTAGGCACACCGGGTGGGACAGAAGGGGATGCCCACATAAAGGGACAGATCCCCCTGCTCCTGCTTTTCGTAAGCACCTACCGTAGAAGCAGAGCAGGCCACCGCCAGCCGGGCGCGCTCCGGGGTCACGAAATAGGTATCCTGCATCATCTGATAGGCGCTGAGGGGCTTGCCCCCCTCCAGAAGATGCTTTGTGGTCAGCTTTGTGGGGCGCACACCGGAAAGCGCGCCCCAGGGCGGCACCTCCTCCAGATGGGGCAGCGCCGCTTTATAATAGCTCTGCTGCAGAAGCCTTCTGCGTAAGCGCACGGATTCCTCCGATGCTTTCATTCTAAGCGCGCTGCGGGTGGTCTTCTCCCCCACAGTCACCGTGGTGACGGCAGTAAGCCAGACACTTCCTCTGTGCAGGGCAGACACAGCCTCCCCCTCCAGGGACTTGTCCGGAAACAGCGCCATTTGCAGCTGCTCCACGGCATACAGGTCATCGTGACCCTTCAGCTGCAGTCTCATATGCCCTGCATAAACGGATTGCTCCGCCGCTCCTCAGAAAGGGTGGTGGAATGTCCGTGTCCGGGGAATACCTGATAGTCACCGGGGAGCTGCTTCAGCCGGGCAAGGGACTGGCGCATCTGGGGCGGATTGCCGTAGGGCGGGATGTCGGTCCTGCCGCAGGTGCCGGCAAACAGGGTATCGCCGGAGAGCATCACATCTCCGCAAAGCAGGCACACACAGCCGGGGGTATGACCCGGGGTATGGAGCACCCGGAAGGTCAGACCTGCAACAGTCAATGTATCCCCTTCATCATAAGTATGGGTGTGGTAGATCTCTCCGTTGGAGTGGCGGGAGGGCAGGCTCACATCCGCCTCGTGGATGTACACCGGGCAGCCGGTCTCCTCTGCAATGTGGCGCACACCGCCCACATGGTCAAAATGGCCGTGGGTCAGAAGGATGGCTGCCACCTTTTTGCCCTTGCACATAACCTGCTCCAGGATCGCCTCCGGCTCAAAGCCGGGATCGATCAGGACACATTCCTCCTTTTCCCAGAGCATATAGCAATTGGTGCGGTACGAGCCCACACACATACTCCGCATTTCCATAACATTCCTCCGTATCGTTACCTTGCCGGATCGACCCGGCACTGTTGTAAATCAAGTTGAGAATTGAGAGTTGAGAATTGAGGTGCGGAAGGAGATCAAAATAGTCGCGATTGCGATACATTAACTCTCAACTCTCAACTCAGAACTCTCAACTGTTTATCGTCTGGGACTGTCCAGTAGGGGCGGATATTATCCGCCCGTCATTGCCGAAGGCAATGGTGATTTGCGTCGCAAATCACGCGGAACGGATATATCCGTTCCCTACGATGTGTGAACGATAAATTGAATTTTTATCTTCTGGGTGTATCTAAAAGCTGCTGGGTGTCCAAAATCAATGTCACCGGGCCGTCGTTGACGGATGCCACCTGCATATCGGCACCGAACTGTCCGTGCTGCGGGGGATAACCCAGGTCCTCGCAGTCCTTCAGGAACTGTTCGTACAGCCGGTTGCCCAGCTCCGGGGGTGCAGCCTCGGTAAAGCTGGGGCGGCGGCCCTTGCGGCAGTTGCCGTAAAGGGTGAACTGGCTCACCACCAGCACCTGACCGCCCACATCCTCCAGAGAACGGTTCATTTTGCCGTTTTCGTCCTCAAAGATCCGCAGACCCAGTGCCTTTTCCGCAAGATAGCGGCAATGGGTCCCGTCATCCTCCGGACCTACACCCAAAAGGATCAGAAAGCCTTTTCCGATCCTTCCCACCACCTCTCCGCCAATGGACACGGAGGCGGAGGTTACTCTGGTAAGTACAGCGCGCATATTTATTTCCTTTCAGTTTCCAAGTTGTTATGTTGTTACGCTGTTAAGCAAGTTAAGAGTTGAGAATTGAGAGTTGAGAATTTCGGTAAAGATGGATGTTAATAGTTTAACAACAAATTCTCAACTCTGAACTCTAAACTCTCAACTAAAACGATTCTTACTGTTAATCGCCCGTTGTTTAGTTCTGCCCTCTTCGGCTGCCCAGCACATCCCGGATATTCAGCAGGCGGTTGCGGACAGCTTCCAGCTCCGCCACATTTTTTACCTCGAAGCGGACGGTAAATACGCTGTGTCCCCCGGGAATATCCTTGCCGGAAAGCTCCTTGACCCGGACACGGGCTGTGGTCAGCGCCGTTGCCACATCCAGCAGAATGCCGTCACGGGTGATGCAGTCCAGCTCCAGAGTGGTGTCAAAGGGCTGCTCCTCCACATTGTCCCAACGGACACGGACCCACCGCGCCGCCTGCTCAGGATCGTGGACACCAATGGTATTGGGACAGTCCACCCGGTGGATGGAAACGCCGAAGCCCTTGGTGATAAAGCCAACGATGGCATCACCGGGCACCGGTGTGCAGCACTTGGCAAACTTGATCATACAGGAGTCGATGTCCTCCACGATGACACCATTGACTGCGTGCCGGTTTCGCTTTACGGTCTCGTTTTCCGGGGTCACGCGAAGGGGATTCTTGCTGGTCTCCTTCACCGCCTTGTTGACATCATCCCGGATCCGTCCCACCGCCTTTACTGCGGTGAGTCCACCGTAGCCGATGGCGGCATACATATCATCCCAGGTATCGAAGGACAGCTTTTTCAGCAGGCTCTGTGCCAGCTCCTCCTCCATTGCCGCCGGCAATGGCAGCAGCAGGCGCATCATCTCCGCCTCGAAGCTTGCCCGTCCGTGGATCACATTTTCTTCCCGTTTTTCCTTCTTGAACCACTGCTTGATCTTGGTTCGCGCCTGATTGGATTTACAGATGTTCAGCCAGTCACGGCTGGGTCCCTTTGCAGTCTTGGAGGTGATGATCTCCACGATGTCGCCGTTGGTCAGCGCCGTATCGATGTTCACGATGCGGTTGTTCACCTTAGCACCCACAAGGGCATTGCCCACCCCGGAGTGGATGGCATAGGCAAAGTCAATGGGGGTAGAGCCTGCGGGCAGGGACACGATCTTGCCCTTGGG
>JAZNZZ010000077.1:0-3468 GCA_045595205.1 Faecousia sp. | reverse complement strand
ACTGGTTCGCAATGACAACAGGCGCTTGCCCGCTTAAAAACAAAACAAAACGGGGCTGATCTCATTTCGAGACAGCCCCGTTATTCTTCTTTCTTTTCCGCAGCCGGTACTTCCTGCTTTTCGGCAGCCGGTGCTTCCTTTTTTCGAATGCCCCGGCGCTTGGTCAGCTGCTGGGTCACCTTGTTCAGATTGGAGATCACCACATCCACCGTCAGCCGCAGGCGGGGCTTGGGGGAATTCCGGTTGGATTCCTCAATGGACTTGTATATGTAGTCCAGATCCGAGATGCCGTTGGCAAACACGGTGCTGAGCTTTTCCTTGGTAAATTCATAGCCCACCCGGATCATTTCGTCGATCTTGTTCTGGCTCAGAATGAAGGAGTGGGAGAGCATAGACTTGGAGGCGAAGGAGATCTTGACAATGCGGTTGTCAAAGTAGGCATTTTCAAACTGATAGTTCGTCTCGTCAAAGTAGAAGCAGATCACATAGTCAAGGTCGATATTCACCAGGGGTGCCACGGGGATGTTGTCCACAAGACCGCCGTCATAGTAGGAGATGTTTTCATCGTCCACAGACACCGGGGTGTTGTAGGGTGGCAGCGCCACGCCGCCGCGGAGACACCGCCGCTGACAGCGGGCATCCAGAGGCATCAGATCCCGGTACACCAGAGTCTTGCCCCGCCAGTCCAGAAGGGAGCAGTAAAGGGGCTTTGTGAGAGGCCCGGCAGCATCCTTGGAAAGGGAGGAGACGATCTGCCGCAGGGAATTGCCGCTCATCACCTTGGTGACCAGCATTTTTTGGCCCGGAGGCACACATTCCCGCCAGATCTTTTCAAGACCGTCCACATTGTCGGTGGCGTAGGCAAAGGCATTCAGCGCACCGATGGAGGCGGCACTGATGCAGCAAATGTCACTTTCCGGGATAAATTCCTGCAGTGCACGGATAGCACCCACCTGATAAGCGCCCTTGGCAAAGCCGCCGGCAAAGACCAAACCAACCCGCATCATTCGCGCCTCCTTTCTTTCTGTCTTAAAAAGCGCAGACTGCATATAATGCACGGAGAACAATTATAGCATAAAGCTGTTGATTTCTCAACTGTTTTTTGATATTTTTGCGACTACGGCGCTGATGCAGTAGCGCAGAAGGAAAAAAGCAGCAAAGAGTATCAGCTTCGCCGCCAGTGGGTTCAGGGAAAGGAAGCTGACCAACAGGCATATCAACAGGGTGCTGATCCCCACAAGAAGGAGCTCCGCAAAGGCACTTCCTGCAGAAGCCTTTTTCTTAAATACATTTTTTCGGAACAGTCCGGGGATGCAGAGCCGAAGTCCCTCCGCCGCCACATTGGCGAGCACCAGCCCCGCCACCGGCGGTAAGGCGGCGGTGCAAAGCAGCAGACCCCAGAAGAGCAGCATTTCTGCAAGGAAGCCTGCAATGGCAGGGGCGGCATATTTAAAGATCTGTCTGTACAAGCGCAGGGAATCCCGGATGGGACGGAAATGGGATCTGGAATTCTCGTCCAGATAGATGGTCTGAATGCGGATCTCACGGATGGGGATGCGGCTTCCTGCACATTCCAGAAGGGAGCGTATCTCGTATTCGTACCGGTTGCCGGGGATGCGGCAGAAGCCCTCCAGCAGGTCACCGGTAATGCCCCGCAGACCGGTCTGGGTGTCATACACCGGGTTACAGGTGGCCAAACGGCACAGCCAGCGGGTGATGCCGTTGCCCAAACGGCTGCGGAAGGGGGCGCTTTTCCCCAGATAGCGGCTGCCCAGCACCAGAGACCCCGGCGCTTTTTCTGTTTCTTCCAAGACCCGCACAACATCCTTTATGCCGTGCTGCCCGTCGGAATCCACGGTCACCACAGCGCAGTCCTCCCCGAAATGCTGGGCAATATAGGAAAAGCCCTGCTTCAGGGCGTAACCCTTGCCCTGATTTGTTTCGTAGGATATTTTGTGCACCTGCGGGGGAAGGGCATCAAAGAAGCTTGCATATTCAGGACCGCTTCCATCGTCGATGACCACAGCCTCCATACCGTTTTCCAGAATTTTCCCAACGGTGAGACCCAGATATTCGTCCGGCTCATAAGAGGGGATCACAGCAACTCTTTTCATACTATCAACTCCAGGATCCGAAGGAACAGGGGAATGTTCCGAATTATCAGAAATACCAGCATGCCGGAAAGCCACAGGATCAGGCTGGGAATGCTGTACATTCTTTTCAGCAGCTTTTTGAACACGGGCAGGGAGAACAAGATCCACAAATGCAAAAAGATAAGGGACAGCAAAAGAAACACCGTCAGCGCAAACAGAAAGGGATTGTCCTGCAACGCCTCCAATATGCGAAAATGGGTCAGATCGCTTACAAAGTGGGTGCCGCCGCAGGTGATGCACTGACCGCCAATGGCCGCCATAGCGCAGGGTCTGTCGGTGGAGAGCATCTGCCCGGTGAGCCACCGGCAGAGAAAAAATCCCGGCAGAAGCAGAGCATCTGCAAAAATAAGGGTCAGCTTTGGGTGCTTTTTGATCCAGTTAAACATAAAACCGTTCCTTCAACAAGAAAACGCCACCACCGGCGGGTGCAATGTCACTTCGTTAAGCGTGTCATCCTGAGCGCAGCGAAGGATCTCCATCGTATTTGAAGGGGATTCTTCGTCGCGTCTTAATCAATGTATGATTGCCACAGGCAATCATTGTTATTGAAAGATTCGCTGCGCTTTGCAGCACTCCTCAGAATGACACTTCGATCGTTAACTTAATGACATTGACCGGCGGGTGGTGGCATTTAATTTGGGAAAATTAATAGTAGTAGTAGCTCTCTGCCATTGCGGCACCGCCCACCATACCGATGATGGTGCAAATAACGTTCACCAGCAGAGCAGCAATGCCCAGGATCATACCGATCAGAGCCAGGGTGTTCTTGAAGCCGGCAGCCTTGGACTTGTTCATGCCCAAAATACCGGTGACCACGGCAGCAGCGCTCAGCGCAAAGGCAAAGGAGCCACCCAGGCAGGCGAATGCACAGGAGCAGACAGAGCCCAGAACCAGAGCCGCAATGCCCAGGATCAGAGACACCAGACCCAGTGTCTTACCGGGGTCCTTTGCGGGAGCCTCGACCACACCCTCAACAGGAGCAATGACCTCTTCCACAGGGGTCTCTTCCACAGCAGCGACGACCTCTTCCACAGGGGTCTCTTCCACAGCAGTGACGACCTCTTCCACAGGGGTCTCCTGAGCCAGAGCAGCGCCGCAGTTGGTGCAGAACTGTGCACCGCTTTCGTTTTCAGCATAACAATACTGACACTTCATTTTCTTTCCTCCAAAATCTTCTTGAATGTATGTTCCCCACAAAGCGCACAAATGCCTGTGGTTTGCGGATTTTCTTTACTTTATCACAAGAAAGCCCACAATGCAACCGGTTTTTGCAAATTTCAATTTAGCGGGCTGTCCCATTAAGATGTCGTAGGGG
>JAZNZZ010000076.1:0-8519 GCA_045595205.1 Faecousia sp. | reverse complement strand
GGGCCTGCCTACCGGCTCCTCCCCTCTGGGCGTTTACAAGCGTCTTATCGAGATGAACAAGGCCGGTCAGGTGACCTTTCAGAACGTGGTGACCTTCAATATGGATGAGTATGTGGGTCTGCCCCGTGAGCACGATCAGAGCTACTGGTACTTTATGCACAGCAACTTCTTTGACCACATCGACATCCCTGCTGAGAATGTGAACATCCTCAACGGTATGGCAGAGGATCTGGAGGCTGAGTGCAGCCGCTACGAGGAGAAGATCGCCTCCTACGGCGGTATCGACCTGTTCCTGGGCGGCAGCGGTGTGGACGGCCACATTGCCTTTAACGAGCCCTTCACCAGCCTGACCTCCCGTACCGGTGTCCGCGCTCTGACCCAGGATACCCTGATCGCCAACTCCCGTTTCTTCGATAACGACCCCAACAAGGTACCCAAGACCGCACTGTCTGTTGGTGTGGGCACTGTGTGCGACTCCAAGCAGGTGCTGCTGCTGATCAGCGGTCACAACAAGGCCCGTGCCCTGCGCCACTGCGTAGAGGGCGGTGTGGATCACGCCTGGACCATCAGCGCTCTGCAGCTGCACCAGGACGGCATCATTGCCTGCGACGAGGATGCCTGCGGCGAGCTGAAGGTGGATACCTACAAGTACTTCAAGGAAATCTACAAGAACGAAAAGTAATAAAACTTCGGGAGGCTGCAAAGCCAATGTCATTAAGATAAGAAAATGCGTGTCATTCTGAGGACCCTGAGCATAGTCGAAGGGGACGAAGAATCTCCTTCAAATACGATGGAGATCCTTCGCTGCGCTCAGGATGACACGCTTAACTTAATGACATTGGCTGCAAAGCCTCCCATTTTTTAATGCATTTCCCAAAATCCCCGCCGATCATTTCAAGTTCGTATTTAGCGTTCAGTACAATCCTCCGTGTCATTCCGAGCCAGTGCACACACTGGCGTGGGAATCCGTTCCAAATACTTACTTTACGGATTGCCACAACCAGTCTGCGGACTGGTTTCGCAATGACGGGGCGTGGTAGGGACCGGCGTCCTCGACGGTCCTGACAGGGAGCGCGGATTGCCACACCAGTCTGCGGACTGGTTTCGCAATGACAACGGGGGTGACAGGTTTATCGCGCTGTAGGGAATGCATATATGCATTCCGCATTGCCGAAGGCAATGGTGATTTGCGTTGCAAATCACGCGGGCGATTGATAATCGCCCCTACAATATCATTCGATAGACTGAACGATAAACTGGGATTTGCGCTTCAAATCAGAAGGGGCTGGATCTGCTTTCCCTCCAGGGCAAGGGTCAGGGCCTCCGGCAGCTTTTCAAAATCTGCGACGAGGCTGGTTGGCTTTTTATAAGGGTCATCCTGACCAAAGGGTACGAAGTAATAGTGCTTTCTTCCCAGCAGCCTTCCGATGTTTTCCGCAGCGCCTGCAAGGGCATCGTTGGTGGATACCGCCACCAGCACAGGTCTTCCGTTCCGCAGATGGCTTTTGGCTGCCATAGTCACGGAGGTGTCGGCAATGCTGTGTGCAAGCTTTGCCAGGGTGTTGCCGGTACAGGGGGCGATCACCAGGGCATCCAGAAGCTTTTTGGGACCGATGGGCTCTACCTCCTCGATGCGGCAAAGGGGCGGTCTGCCGCAGATCTCTGTGATTTTTTCTATGTGGGTGTCGGCAGTGCCGAATCGGCTGTCAATGGTGCTTGATGCACCGGAGAGAATGGGGATCAGGGTATGGCTTTTTGCCAGTGTCTTCATAACCGGGAGAACGGCTGCGAAGGTACAGAACGAGCCGCACAGGGCAAACCCGATGGTCATAACAAGCTCCTTTCAAGAGATCAGCCGCAGAACCGTTTCGGCAATGAGCCTGCCGCTGGATTCCGGGGCGAGCTTTCCGGGCAGACCACGGGCTTCCAGCGTGTCGGCATCCTCAATGCCCCGTTTTGTGGCAAGGTCGATCTTTAAGCAGGTATCCGGAAGACCCCGGATGCCGCAACTGTCTGCGGTGTTGAATAAGACCTGAATATTGGACATATCTTCCTGTATAGTAGTGATACCGTACCCAAGGGCGCGAAGCATAGCCTGATCCTTTGGGTTTCTGGCGGCAACGGTCACCGAAGCGCCCAGTGCTTTCAAGTGCTTCGAAAGACACTTTCCAATCCGCCCCCAACCCACCACCAGCACCGGCAGGTCTTTAAATGTCACAGGCAATTTGCCGGCTGCCAGATGCAGGGCGCACCGGGCGGTGATGTCTGCATTTTCTGCAACATAGAAAGGGTCTTGCAAAAGGTCATATTTTCCATAATTTTTCAGCACCGGAATGTCCGTTAGGTTTCCACCCAAAATGGTGATGCAGGGGGAAACTGCGGAAAGCAAAGACTCCCAGGGCACATTCTTTGCAGGCACGCCCACCAGCAGGTGGGTCACAGCACCGGAGGGAATGGGGGAGAAAGGAACGCCTTTGTCTGAGAGAAATTGCTTTGCGTATTCCAAAGCGGGACTTCCGTCGGGGGTATAAAAAAGAAAATCACCCATATCAAAACATCCTTTCACTACAGATTATGTGTGTTGGGTTGCAATCGTGCAGGTTTTTTGTTATACTGAAGAAAAAGGGGGCGTTGTGATGAAGCTTCGCTATATGGGCACAGCCGCTTTGGAACGGTTGCCTGCCATTTTTTGTAACTGCCATAATTGCCGCAAGGCGCTTGCTGCCGGTGGTAAAAATATAATGACCCGTTCTCAGGCACTGCTGGACGATACTTTGCTTATCGACCTGAACAGTGAGACCTATTCCCATTTTCTGCAGCTGGGGAAAACTATGTGGGATATTTCCCATATACTTATTACCCACGGACACTGTGACCATTTCACCTTTGAGGAGTTTTGCTGCCGCACACCGGGAGGAACTGCCACGGTAAAGGACGAGACCCTGAAGGTCTATGCCAGTGAGGGTCTGATCCGTCGGTTCTGGAGTGCGCTGGAGGCCCGGCAGGATAAGTACACCTCACGGCTGGAGGGACGGCTGGAGATGATCCCCATTACCTGTTATGTGCCGGTGGATATCTGCGGCTATACGGTAACACCACTGCCTGCCAGTCATGCAGAGGATGAAGAGGCGTTTGTGTTCCTGATTGAAAAGGATGGCAAGACTCTGTTTTACGGCAACGACACCGGTTACTTTGGGGAAGCGCTGGATGATTATCTTGTGGCCCATAAAAAGCACATTCATCTTTTGAGCCTGGACTGCACCAAGGGTGACACAGATAAGACCTACAACACCCATATGAGTATGTCCGAGGGAAGACGCATTGCCGACCGCTTTTTGAAAGCCGGTATTATTGACGAAAAGACCCTTTTGTACTACACCCACTTTACCCACCACTGTGGTATGATCTATGATGAGCTGGTGGTGGCTGCCAAAAAGTACGGATTTGAAGTTGCCCACGATGGGCTGGATGTGAATTTTTAAGGAGTAAATGATGCAAGGATACGGATTTGTCCACGATATGCTGGATGTTAAGATTTTGATTCTGTTTGTGACGGCACGGGTGAAATTTCCCCTGACCAAGCAGGAGATCTATGAGCTTTGCTTTCAGGACGACAGCCTGAGCTATATCAATGTGTATGCTGCCATTCCCGAAATGGTGGAATCCGGCCATCTGGAGGAGACAGAGGATGGGCGGTATGTGATCACGGAAAAGGGAATGGAGCAGGAGGCAGTCACCTCTGACGGTCTTGCCTTTACGGTGCGCCGGGCAGTGGAAACTGCGGTGGTGCGCTACAACAGCGAGCACCGCCGCCAGAACAAGGTCAGCACAGAGGTTATCCCCCGGGAGAACGGGGATTTCGGTGTGCTGCTGCAGCTGGAGGATGCCTTCGGCACGCTGATGAAGCTGGAGCTGATGGCACCCAATCAGCAGCAGGCGATTTTGATGAGCAAGCGGCTGGAGAATTGTGCAGAGCTGATGTATAATATTGTGACAACATCTCTTTGGGATGATGCACAGTAACCCCCTTGTCGAAAAGGAGAAACTGTGCTATAATATAAGTACACCGGAGGACCGGTGAAAGAAAGGAGATGCCGCGTATGAAGTTTCAGTTTAGTGAGAAGAAAGTGAAGCTGCCCGAAAATGTCCACGCTTATGCCGAGAAGAAGGTAATGAAGCTGGCACGGTATTTTGAGGAGGATGCTTCGGCACTTGTGGTATTCTCTGTGGAAAAGAACCGGAACAATGTGGAGCTGACCGTCCGCGGCGCAGGTACCTGGTTCCGGGCACACGAAAGCACCTCCGATATGTTTGCTTCCATCGATGCTGCAGTTGGCACCATTGCGGGTCAGATCCGCAAGAACAAGACCCGCCTTGCCCGCAGACTTCGTCAGGATGCTTTTTCCCGTACTGTGGAGGAGACCTCCTTTGCGGTGGAAGAGCCGGAGGAGCAGCTGGAGATCCTGCGTGTCAAGCAGTTCCGCTTTGAGCCTATGACCCGTGAAGAGGCGATTTTGCAGATGAATCTGCTGGATCATAGCTTCTTTGCATTCCGGGATGCCGATAACGGCGATGCCTTCGCTGTGGTATACCGCCGTAAGGATGGCGGCTACGGCATCATCGAAGATGCATAACAAAAAAATATCACCTGCCTGCACCACGGTGCAGGCAGGTTTTTTACTTTCTGCCGCTGTGCTTTTTTGTTCCGCTTCGGTATTTCTGGGGCGAAAGACCGGTGATCCTGCGAAACACGCGGTCAAAGTATTGAATGCTGTTAAAGCCTGTCTGCAATGCGATCCTTTCTATTTCCAGATCGGTCTCCGAGAGCATATATTTTGCCCTGCTGACACGGAGCTGATTGCAAAAGGACTGAACGGTCTGTCCGGTACGCAGCTTAAAGACCCGCCCCAGATATTTCGGTGTGTAATTGAAGGCAGCTGACAATTCTGCCATAGAAAAGTCGTATGCCATATTTTCCCGTACAAAGCCTTTTATATTTTCTATAAGGGGATCGAAGGTTTTGCTCTCAATACCGTAACGGTCGAACAGAAAATGGATGTAGCTTTCCAGTGCATCTGCCAGACGGGCGCAATCCCCGGGTGTAAGATCCTGTTCCATAGTATCCAGAAGCGCATTTCCCACAGTAGCTGTAAGCGTGTTTCGCTGCCGGGGGTCATCTGTGAGAATATTGCCCACAAAAATTACACAGATCACCCGACCGTCATAAATCACCGGCTTGCAGTATTCGTATACGCCGTTGGTACACAGACCCGCCATTGGCTTTTGCCGGCGAATGACTGCCTTTTGCACGGTATTGCGGCAGCGGTAGCAGGAGGCAAGCCCCCGGTGGGTCTGCTTCACTGCAAGGCAGACAGGCCTGTCGTGAACACTTTGACTGTGGGTGCAGCGGGTCTTCCGGTTGCCGCAGTTGTCCAAAAAGGCAACGGTAATGTGTACCTTGGTACCCCGCTCCAGCAGGTCGATCATTTCAGTAAGAGCAATATGTTCCATAAAATTCACCTGATTACGCGATTGATTCCGATATTATAGCAAAAATCCATCTTTTGTGCA
Organism: Faecousia sp.; assembly: GCA_045595205.1. Lineage (GTDB taxonomy): Bacteria > Bacillota > Clostridia > Oscillospirales > Oscillospiraceae > Faecousia. Next base: position 2,948 of record JAZNZZ010000076.1, on the reverse strand, counting down.
ACTGTGAGGTTCTATATTTTCATAAAAAAGCATTCAGCAATGGTATAATAGCAGCAACCTATTCCAAAGGAGCTGGCTTTATGAAACAACCTGTAAATATCTGGATCGATGCCCGGGAATTTCAAAAGAAGGGCGGCTGGAAGCTGGATACCCAGTTCACACACGAAATGGGCAGCGGCTATCTTATCGCTGCAGACATTCCCGGCGTACCGGTGGAGGATGCAGCGGTTACAGTGCAGATCCCTGAAAAGGGCACATATCGGATCTGGGTGCGGGACCGGAACTGGTACCGACCCCACGATCCCGGTATATTTGCCCTTTTGGTAAACGGCAGCGACAACGGCAAGGTGCTGGGCGCAATGCCGTCGGATGCCTGGGTGTGGGAGATCGCCGGTGATTTTTCTCTGGAGGCGGGAGAGAATACCGTTGCGCTCCACGATCTGACCGGCTATTTTGGACGCTGTGCCTCGGTGCTGATCACAAATGATTTTGATTACACCCCACCCCGGGAAATTGAAAGACTCCACAAAGCGCGTGCCAAATGCAAAGGACTGGATATTTCGGAGTCCTTTGGCGGTGACTATGATGTGATCGTGGCAGGAGGCGGTCCGGGTGGTGTGCCGGCTGCACTTGCCTGTGCAAGAAAGGGCATCAAGACCCTTTTGCTCCACGACCGTCCTGTGCTGGGCGGCAACGGAAGCTCGGAGATCGGTATTACCTTTGAGGGCGCGTCCTCCCACTTTGCCTACGGACGGGAAGGGGGCATTGCGGAGGAGATTCGCCGTTTGCGGGATCAAAAACCGGGATTCCACGGCGACTGGACGGCTGCTCTGGAGGCGCTCACAGAACAGCAGGAAAACCTGACGGTTTTGTGTAACCGCCGTGTTTGCGATGTGCAAATGGAAAGCGATACCCGGATCAGCGGCGTTACTGCACAGGATATGCTTGACTTTGGCAAGACCCGTTTCACTGCAAAGGTATTTATCGACTGCACCGGGGATGGCTGGCTTGGTTACTATGCAGGGGCAAAATACCGCATTGGCAGAGAGGCGCAATATCAGCACAGTGAGACACTTGCGCCGGAAATGGCGGACACCCAGACTATGAGCGGCTGCATCCGCGCGGATCACATTCCTTTTATGGTGAAAAAGAAAGTGCCTTCTGAATATCACGCGCCGGATTGGGTACCGAAGCTTCCTTCCAATGCTGCGGATTTCGGTCGCACCATCGATCTTCCCGGCACAAGAATGGCCTGGTGGCTGGAAGCCCCTAATACCTACGATGATATGTATGATGGAGAGGTGTCCCGGGATGCCCTGTTTTTGGTGCTGCTCGGCTATTACGAGTATTTAAAAAACCATTGGCAGGAGCACGGGACTGCCCGGTATCTGCAGATGCAGTTTTCCGGCATTATGCTGGGACGAAGAGAATCCCGCCGGTTTATCGGCGACTACATTCTGACCCAGGATGACTGCACGGAGGGGGCGAGCTTCCCGGATGCAGTTTCCTATTCCGGCTGGCACATCGACATTCATCACCCGGAGGGGATCTATTCCGGGCGGAAGGGCGGACTGTATTGCTCTGTGCGTGCCAATATGCCCAGCGTGCCTTTCCGGTGCCTGTATTCCGTGAACATTGAAAATCTTATGTTTGCAGGCAGAAATATCAGCGCCACCCATATCGCTATGGGCACCACCCGTGTGCAGAATACCATTGCCACTTTAGGTCAGGCAGTGGGCACGGCAGCAGCTATGTGTGTAAAGCTGCAGAAGGATCCCGGGAAGATATGCAAAGATCATATAAAGGAACTGCAGCAACAGCTTCTAAAAGATGACCAGTACATCCCCGGTATTCAAAACGAAGATCCCCGGGACATCTGCCTGCGGGCGACCGCCGGGGCATCCAGCACTTGTACGGAAGAGGAATTTACCACCCGCCGCGGTATCCCCGGAGCGTTGATGCCGCTGGACAGAGCAAGGCTGGTATCCCTGAGTGTCTCCCGGAGGAATGGGGATGTGGAGCGGTTTTATGTGAAGCTGCACTCCGCCTGCCCGGAGGAGAAAAAAGTAACGGTCCACGCCAAGGTGGTGGGCAGCAATGTGGATGTCTATTCCGGAGAGGAGAACGCTGTCCTCAGTGCAGAGATCACTGTACCGCCAATGGGAGAGCATTGGGTAGAGGTTCCCATTCACCTGACGGTGAAGGAGGACCTTTATGTTGAGAACTGCATTATTTATGTGTGGATCGACCCGGCGGAGGGGATCTCCTGGCGGCAGCTGGACGGAATGAATATGTACTACCGTTATGCAGAGCTTTTGCCGGAGGGGCAGTGGAGCATCAAAAGCGGCAAAAGCTTCCTGATCCAAAGAGAAGAACCAAAGACGGTAATGGCAAACTGCGGACCGGAAAATGTAAACAACGGCTATAACCGCATTGTGGATGAGAATCGTTATGAGTGGGTCTCTGACCCAAAGGAACCGCTGCCTCAGTGGGTGGAGCTTACCTTTGAAAAGCCGGAAGCTGTGGGCGAGGTACAGCTGACCTTCGACACGGACCTTGCCAATCCTCTGGTCAGCTGGAGCGGTAAGAATCCCACACCCAAGCAGTGTGTTAAGAATTATTGTGTGCAGCTGTTTGACGGCACCGGCTGGGTCACTGTTGTAAGGGTGAAGGATAATTTTATGCGCCGCCGTACCCATTCCTTCCCTCTGGTCACAGCCCAAAAGCTTCGTGTTACTGTCACAGAGACCTGGGGAGATCTCTCTGCAAGAATTATGGAAATAAGGGCAGGCAGCGGAAAGGAAAATGCTTAAGCAGTGGGGAATTGAACCCCGATAGGTTTACAGGGGCAGCTTTCCGCCAATACTGCGGAAAATCCCTTGAAAATACCAAAGGGTATTCCCTGCGTGATTTTGCTTGTCTTGCCGAAAAGCTGCTCCCTGAAAACT
>JAZNZZ010000075.1:0-5256 GCA_045595205.1 Faecousia sp. | reverse complement strand
AACTCGTGCACGGTGCGGAATAAAACGCCCAAAAAACGCTCGGTATCGTTACATTCTGCCGTTACCGAGCCAAAAATGTTACGATAACAAAAGCGTGATGCACGAGGAGCCCGCGGGCGCTTGCCCGCTAAATTGGAATTTGAAAGGAGAATGATATGGAACTGGATAAGGACCTGAAGGCCCGGCAAGAGGCACGGGAGCTTGTAAAAAAAGCACAGGCCGCCCAGACCCAGCTTGCCCGGATGTCCCAGGAGGCACTGGATGCCATTGTCGAAAATATAGCAAAGTGCTTTTCCTCCTCTGCCCTGGAGTTGGCAGAGCTTGCGGTCCGGGAGACCGGCTTCGGCAATGTGGAGGACAAGATCACAAAAAACAATTTTGCTTCCAGGACGGTATTGGATGCCGTACGAAAAATGAAAACCGTCGGCGTATTAAATGAGAACACACAGGAAAAGCTATGGGAAGTAGGCGTTCCTGTGGGCGTGATCGCCGCCATCGTACCCAGCACCAATCCCACCTCCACTGTATGCTACAAGGCTATCATTGCACTGAAGGCAGGCTGCAGCATCGTGTTTTCTCCCCATCCCAAGGCCATCGGCTGTACCCTGAAGGCTGCAAAGATCGTATCTGATGCAGCAGAGGCGGCAGGTGCACCAAAAGGAAGCGTAGGCTGCCTGACCATTCCCTCTCTGGACGGCTGCCGGGAGCTGATGAGCGCTCCCCAGACCAATCTGATCCTTGCCACCGGCGGTCCTGCTATGGTGCGCTCTGCCTATTCCTCCGGCAAGCCTGCCATTGGTGTAGGTGCCGGTAACGGGCCTGCCTATATCCACCACAGCGCCGATGTAAAGCACGCCCTTGAATGTATCCTCCGCTCCAAAACCTTTGACTACGGCACAGTCTGTGCCTCGGAGCAAAGCATCGTGGTGGAAAAGGCAATGGAGCAGCAGGTGCGTACCACCGCAGAAGCAATGGGCTTCTACTTTATGAACACGGAAGAGGCAGGCCGTCTTGCAAAGCTTCTGTTCAAGCCAAACGGCACGCTGAACCCGGAGATCGTGGGAAAACCTGCCCTGCAGCTGGCACAGATGGCAGGCTTCCGTGTACCGGCGGCCACAGGGGTACTGGTGGCACGGGAGCAGGAGGCAGGACCCACCCGTCCCTATTCTATGGAAAAGCTCTGTCCCGTCCTTGCATTCTTTGTAATGGAAAATGAGGATGCCGTTTTGGAAAAAGCCATCGAGGTCCTGACCCACGAGGGCAGCGGACACACCTTCGCGATGCACTGTGAAGATATGTCTGTGATCCGAAAATTTGCCCTGAAGATCCCGGTGTCCCGTTTTCTGGTCAATACTCCGGCAGCTCTGGGCGGCATCGGTGCCACCACAAAGCTGTTCCCGGCACTGACCCTGGGCTGCGGTGCTGTAGGCGGCAGCTCCACCTCCAACAATGTGTCACCACTGGATCTCATTAACATCCGCCGGGTGGCCTGGGACAACAGCTCTGTGCAAAAAAGGGAGTCTCAGGTCGATAACCGTCTGGTGGAGATCATCACGGCAAAGATCCTGGAACGGCTGAAGTAAGTTCGTATTTATCGTTCAGTCTATCGAATGACATTGTAGGGGCGATTATCAATCGCCCGCTGTCAATCAGGACCGTCGAGGACGCCGGTCCCTACAAACAGGATTTCCAACAGAACGCTAAATTGAAGTATGAATTACAATATTTTTAAAAAAGGAAGGTTTCATTATGGATACAAATTCTCTGGGTATGATCGAAACAAAGGGTCTTATCGGCGCAATTGAGGCGGCGGATGCCATGGTCAAGTCCGCCAATGTACAGCTGGTAGGCAAGGAGATCGTAGGCGGCGGTCTGGTCACCGTGATGGTGCGTGGCGATGTGGGTGCCGTAAAGGCCGCTACCGATGCCGGTGCTGCTGCGGCAGAAAAGGTAGGCGAGCTGATCTCCGTCCATGTTATCGCCCGTCCGCACACTGAGGTGGATGCTATCCTTCCCAAGTCCGGCAAGAATACCGGCGCATCCACCGGTAAGTAATGCTTTTTACGGAATCAGCCGTCCGGGACAACATCCGAAACCGGGATGGAAAGCGGGTCTTTTATCTGGGCAAGGGGGATCAGCTCACCAGCGAAGCACGGGATTACCTGCAGCGGGAGCGCATCGAGATCCTCCCCGGAGAAAAAGCGCGGCCTGCCCGCTACCGTCTGTTGTCCGGCGGATTTGCAGAGGAAAAACCGGAGCATATGACCCATTTGTGCGGGGATATTCTGGTGCCCAAGACCCACCCCCGGATCGCCTTTCGGGGGGCATTGGATACACTGGAGGCTGAGCTTTTGTGGTGCGCCCACTCGCTCCCCGCATTTCGTTCACAGCTGCAGGAGATCCTTTCCCTTGCCCGCAAGCTGATTTCCTGTGATGTGCTGGAAGAGCCTGTACCCCGGCAATCGCTTTGCGGTCTGACCATGCAGCAGCTGCGGGAGCACAGCCACCGTCCCCAGGATTTTTACGGACAACCCCACTTTATGCCGGAGGTGTCAGACGGTGAGGCAGTGCTGCTGCTCAACCGTGTCCGCAGCATCGCCCGTGCCGCCGAATTAAAGGCAGCCGCTGCATTCCGGGATGAAAACGGACTTCCCACCCGGGAGGATATTCTGAAGGCTCTAAACCGCATAAGCAGTATGCTCTATATTCTTATGATTCAGGCAAAGAAGTAAATTCATATTTATCGCGCTCTTTGGAATGATGTCGTAGGGGCGGATATTATCCGCCCGTCATTGCCGAAGGCAATGGTGATTTGCGTTGCAAATCACGCGGAACGGATAAATCCGTTCCCTACGCTACGGAGCGCTAAATTGAAATTTGCAACGCGGTGTGGTGTATCGTTACCGAGCGCTTTTTTGGGTGTTTTATTCCGCACCGTGCACGAGTTGGGGTGAAGCGCCCTTGCGCTTCAAACTGGAATTTGAAGAGGTGATGTGATGGATACGGAAGAATTGGTAGAAAAGGTTCTGGGAAATATTTTTGTGAAATTGGAGGCCTCCGGCCGACACGCGCATTTAACTAAGGACCAGGCGCAAACACTTTTCGGACACGGTCTGACCCCGAAGCGCCCCCTGTCACAGCCCGGACAGTATCTTGCAAACGAGCGGGTAACGGTTATCGGTCCCAAGGGGGAATTCCAAAATGTGGCAGTTCTGGGTCCGGAACGGAAGGAGGCGCAGGTGGAGATCTCTCTGACGAACGGAAAGTTTCTTGGTATCACTTCCCCGATTCGTCTTTCCGGGAACACGGAAAACACCCCCGGTGCCACCCTCACAGGGCCAAAGGGCAGCATTACCATTGACCACGGTGTCATCGTGGCAAAGCGGCACATTCATATGACACCGGAGGATGCCAAACACTTCGGGGTACAGGACAAGCAGTTGATCCGGCTGCAGACCTTTACCCAAAGGCCCACCGTTTTCGGAGATACCGTGGTGCGGGTCAGTCCCGACTTTGCCACCTTCGTGCATCTGGATTACGACGAAGCCCACGCCTGCGGCTTTCAAAATGGCGATTTGGGGAGGATCCTTCTATGACAGCACTGCTGATTGGAAAAGAACCCCCCTGCCCTCTTGGCTACACCTATGTCCGGGAGGGGGCTTATGATGCCGTTGTCATCGGATCTTTGACATACAGTCAGCTTCTGCACTTCGATGCAGAATGCGCTTTGGAGGCGCTGTCCTGCGGCATACCGGTGCTTTTGTATGAGCCGGGTCTGCCGGAAGCAAAGGGCAGCCGGGGGCTCTCCGCCACGCTGGCCGCACGGCGGCGGGAGCTGAAAAACTGGGGTGTCATTTTTACCGATGGCGGGCAGAAAAAGCTTGTGACTGCACAGGAGGCAAGGATCCTTCTGGCAAAGGGACTCAGACCCGGTGTCGGTGCAGTTCTGACACCGCTGGCGAAGGAAATACTGGAGGGTAAAGGATGAAAATTGGAACTGTAACCGGTTCGGTTTGGGCAACCAGAAAGGCAGACTGCCTGCAGGGACAGACCTTTCTGGTGGTGAACACCCTGACCGGCACTGTTGTGGCAGCCGATCATGTGGGTGCCGGTCAGGGAGACCGCGTGCTTTTGGTCACCGGCTCTGCCGCCACAAAATTCTCAATGGAAGCCCCGGTGGATGCTGCCGTCGTGGCGATCCTGGACAAAGAACAGTAACTGCAAAGGGGTGACAGGATGTCTGTCCACGAAATATTGATCTGGATCATGGCGGGCTTTGCCGTTCTGGGTGCCATTGACCGCATTCTGGGAAACCGACTGGGTCTCGGCAAGGAATTTGAGGACGGCATCATTGCTATGGGCTCTCTTGCCCTGGCAATGGTGGGGATCATTACCCTGGCACCGGTACTGGCGAAGCTGCTGCGTCCCGTTGTGGTGCCGGTGTACGGCTTTTTAGGGGCAGACCCTGCTATGTTTGCCGGCACGATCCTTGCCTGCGATATGGGTGGCGCGGCACTGGCCCAGGAGCTGACTACCGACCCGGAGGCCGCCCTTCTGGGAGGTGTTCTGGGTGGCTCTATGCTGGGTGCCACCATCGTTTTTACCATTCCTGTGGCACTGGGTATATTATCTCCTCAGGACAGACCCGCCCTTGCAAAAGGAATTCTGGCAGGTATCATCACCATTCCTGTAGGAATTTTGGTGGGTGGACTGGTGGCAGGCTTTCCTATTCTGAAAATTCTGAAAAATCTGATTCCGGTGGTGCTGATCGCGGTACTGATCGCTCTGGGTCTGTGGCGGTTTGAAAATGCGATGATCAAGGGCTTCAGCATTTTCGGAAAGCTGATCATTGCCCTGATCACCGTGGGTCTTGCCGCCGCCATCGTGCAGTCCCTTACCGGCTTTACCCTGATCCCCGGTATGGCACCGTTGGAGGACGGCTTTCTCACCGTAGGTGCCATTGCCATCGTACTGGCAGGCGCGTTTCCGCTGGTGTTCGCCATCACAAAAATATTGCGAAAGCCACTTATGAAGCTGGGAAAGCTTTTGGGCATCAACGATACAGCCGCTGCAGGTCTTATTGCAAGCCTTGCCAATTCCATTGCCACCTTCGGTATGGTAAAGGATATGGACCGGCGGGGCAAGGTGGTCAATATTGCTTTTGCCGTGTCCGCCGCCTTTGTGTTCGGTGACCATCTGGCCTTCGCGGGCGGGTGGAATCCCGAGGCTATCCCCGCCATGATGGTGGCTAAGCTG
>JAZNZZ010000074.1:0-4523 GCA_045595205.1 Faecousia sp. | reverse complement strand
TTTGAATAATTTGTCTAGCAAATTTACTCAAGAATTTTCGTTGGCTGTTTTTCATTCGTACACGAATTTCTTAAACAATCCATTATAATTGTCCAAGGTGTTACTTGTTCGTCTTTGCGTTATTCAATTTACAAGGTACAGGCTGCTTTCCTCCGGGCTCGCGCCGTTCATCGGACAGCTTGCATATGATACCACCAAGATCCTTATTTGTCAATAGGTTTTTTTAATTTTTTTGGCTTTTTTTGCAGATTGTGAAATCGTGCAGTTTCAACAAACTACATCTTGTGTTTCTGTGCAATTTTAACAACTAATCCTTCACCGAAGATTCGACGAAATACCTCCCAGCGCGTCCGCCGCATCCATCGCACCGTCCTCGGTTTTTGCAAGGTCTCCAAGGCTCAGCATACCGCAAAGCCTGCCGTTTTCCACCACGGGAAGCCGACGGATCTGCCGTCTGCCCATCAGGTGTGCTGCCACTGCAGTCTCCATATCCGGCTGGACACTGGTAACGCTTCCGGTCATCACCTCGCGGACAGGGGTTCGGGAGGGCTGCTTTCCCGATGCCACACAGCGGGTCACAAGATCCCGGTCTGTCACAAGACCGCAGAGCTTTCCGTCCTCGCCGCATACAGGAAGAATGCCAATGTTATACTGTGACAGCGTCCTTGCCGCCACCTCCACAGATTCCCCCGGTGCAATTCGGATCACCTGATCCGTCATAATGTCACGCACCTTCAAGAAAAATCACCTCCTGCGTGGTATTATCACCCAACGCAGGAGGCTTTATACATTATATATTATTATTTTTTATAATGCTTTTTCATTTCCTGACGGGTGCGCTCCAGCTCCTCGCGAAGCTCCCGGGCGCTCATTCGCAAAACACCGCTTCTCAGGCTGCTCAGCTGCACCAGAGAATCGGAGGTTGCCACACGGACATTGTAATTTCTGCCGATCTGGGCAGCCAGGGCTTCAATGTAGGCGTCGCCGGTCTCGTTTTCCTTTGTATAGACCACCTGAATATTATGGAACTGCTGCTTCTCCCCGGGGTTACCCTTGACCTTATAGCCGTCAAAGACCACAACAGTACGGCATTTCCGGTAGCCTGCATAGCTGGAGAGCCGGTCGCACAGTGTTCGCCGGGCGGCATCCAGATCTGTTTGCGCTGCGGCAGACAGCTCCGGGTCTGCAAATATAATATTGTAGCCGTCCACGATCAGTGCCGTATCCCTGGGCGGGCGGATGGTCAGCTTTTCCTCTGCAGGACGGTTTTCCGGTGCCCGGTACAGCTTTGTGGTCTGAGGTCCGAATTCCCGCTCCATAATTGCCTCTAAGGAACGGTCATCCATACTTAAGTTTCGGGTAATGAGACTGGGCGCCTCCTGCCGGTCCTCCTTCAGACCGCTGTCCAGATGCATATACTCCCGCACCTGATCCCATTTCACAGTCACACCGGCACCGTGGTCACAGAACACACTGTCCGGGGTATTCTCCAGATCTGCCTCCGGATCGTACTGCGCCGCCCCGATCACCGCCTCCGCATTATGGCAGGGCCGATATCCGTCCAGCCGCAGGTGCAGCTGCCCTGTACCGCGGGTATAGGCTGCCACCTGCTCCGGGTAGTCCTTCAGCTCCGATGCCGGCACGATCCCCTTGACCGTGGACATATCCCCTTCCGTTTCCGGGGTGTCCAGCTCGCCGCACATAGCGCGGATGTCTGTAATGGCTCTGCCGATCTGCTCTGAAGGTACAGTTAACGAAAAGGCATACCAGGGCTCAAGGAGCACATTTTTTGCCTGCATCAGTCCCTGCCGCACGGCGCGGTAGGTAGCCTGCCGGAAATCGCCTCCCTCAGTGTGCTTCACATGGGCCTTGCCCACCAAAAGGGTGATTCTCATATCTGTTATGGGTGCACCGGTCAGGACACCCCGGTGGGTCTTTTCCTCCAGATGGGTCAGCACCAGCCGCTGGAAGTTGCCCTCCAGAATATCCGTGGGACAGGCGGTGTCGAACACAAGACCGCTCCCCCGGGGCAGCGGCTCCAAAAGCAGATGTACCTCTGCATAATGCCGCAAAGGCTCAAAGTGCCCCACGCCCTCCACCGGCGCTTCGACGGTCTCCTTATAAAAGATCCTGCCGTCATCAAAGGTAATGTCCAGAGAAAACCGCTCTGCGATCACGCTGCGAAGCACCTCCAGCTGCACCTTGCCCATAATCTGGGCGTGGATCTGCTTTGCCCCTGCATCCCAGAAGATACGAAGCTGGGGGTCTTCCTCCTCCAGCTGCCGCAGCTTTTGCAATGCATTTACCGGGTCACACCCCTTGGGCAGGCAGATGCGGTAGGTCATCACAGGCTCTAAAAGAGGCTTCTCCGCCCCCTGTGCACCGCCAAGTCCCTGTCCCGCATAGGTCTCACTAAGTCCCGTCACCGCACACAGCTGACCGGCGGTCACCTTTTCCGGGGCAGTGAATTTCTCGCCGGAGTACAGGCGCAGCTGCACCGCCTTTTCTTCCAGGTTTTCCCCTGCTGCATTTTTATAGAACAATGCAGCACGGACAGAAAGGCTGCCTCCGGTGACCTTCAGCCAGGTCAGCCGGTTTCCCTGAGGGTCACGGGAGATCTTGTATACCAGTGCGCCAAAGGTATCTTCATAATGTACAGAGGGTGCAAAGGTATCCAGCACGGAAAGAAGCGTATCCACACCCTCCAGCTTCAGGGCCGAGCCGAAGCAGCAGGGGAACAGCTTTCGCTCTGCAACAAGCTTTTGCAGCTGTGTATCAGAGACCTCCCCTGTTTCCAGATACTGTTCCATCACCTTTTCGTCGCACATTGCGGCAGCTTCTCCCAGCGCCTCTTTGTTTTCAAAATCCACACAGCCAGGATCCAGCTGCTGTGCCAAACGCGCCAACAGTTCTTCCCTTGACAGTCCCGGAAGATCCATCTTGTTTACAAACAGAAACACCGGGATCCGGTAGCGTGCCAGAAGCTGCCACAGGGTCAGGGTATGGGCCTGGACACCGTCTGTGCCGCTGATCACCAGCACCGCACAGTCCAGCACCGGCATCACCCGCTCCGCCTCGGTGCCAAAATCTGTATGACCCGGAGTGTCCACAAGGGTGATATTTAAATGCTCTGTTTCAAAAAGCGCCTGCTTGGAAAAGACGGTAATGCCCCGCCGGCGCTCAATGCTGTGGGTATCCAGAAAGGCATCTCCGTGATCCACGCGCCCCAGGGTGCGGCGCACACCGCTTCGGTACAAAAGCGCCTCCGAAAGGGTGGTCTTGCCCGCATCCACATGGGCGAAGATGCCCATACAACACGGTCTTTTCCGTTTTTCCTCCATTGCAGCTCCCCCTTTCACGGCAGTTTCCAGCACAGGCGGCCATTGTATTCCCGCACAAGCACCGTCAGCATTTCCTCCGGTGTTTGCCGGCATCCGTTTTCCAGCCATTTTCTTACTATCGCATTAAAGCCGCTCATAAAGAATGTAATGTGCAGATCCAGATTTTCCGTCTCCTCCGGAAAGGTGACCGAAAAAATACTCAGCTCTCTTGCCCGCTCATTTCCCAGCCGGAAATAGACACGGTAAAGCTCCTGATTGCCCCGGATATGCTCAAACAGCTTTAAAAAATCGTTTTCGCTGTAGGGTTTCTGAATATCCCGTTCCAGCAGCGTGCCTACTTCCTCCTCCAGCTGCTGCAGCACCACCTCTGCAAGCTGGTAAACATCTTCAAAATTGGCATAAAAGGTCCCTCGGTTGATCTGCGCCATTTTGCACAGCTGGGACACATTCACCTGTCCGATCTCCCGGTCCTTCAAAAGCTCCAGGAAAGCAGCCTTGATCCGCCTTACCGTTTCCTGTCTGCGCTTATTGTTGAAAGCATTCATAAAAAACCTCTTTAATTCAACAGCTGACGAAATATTGTTGATTGTTTTTTTACCTGCTCCTCATTATAATACAAGTGTATTAAAAAGACAACTGTCAATTTAATGAAGGAGTTGATCGTATGAAAAAGAAACGCGTTCTTGCTTACGGCTTAGGCATTTTGTGCTCTGTCGGTTTTCTGTTGGGGCTTCTGATGCTTCTTTTTAAAGCGCCGGCATCCATATCCTCTGGGGTAGTTGTGATCTGTTTAAGCATTTGCATCGGTATACTGCTGCCCAATCCCATCAGCATTTGGGGACTGATCGCAGGGATCTGTATGCTGGTGCTTCCTCCACAAATGACCGGAGTCGTGATTATGCTTCTGTCTGCCGCAGGTGCTGTGGGTAATTACTTTCTTTTCAGAAATATCGCCGAGCCTGCATGTGCATAAAAGCGTAATGGTCTTTGATCGCACCCAGATAAGGACCGTCGGGGACGCCGGTCCCTACGATATAAGGGGTAAGCAGTGGGGAATTGAACCCCGATAGGTTTACAGGGGCAGCTTTCCGCCAATACTGCGGAAAATCCCTTGAAAATACCAAAGGGTATTCCCTGCGTGATTTTGCTTGTCTTGCCGAAAAGCTGCTCCCTGAAAACTGC
>JAZNZZ010000073.1:0-4500 GCA_045595205.1 Faecousia sp. | reverse complement strand
CGACATGGCTACGATCCGACTTGCCGCAGGCAATGGTGATTTGCTTCGCAAATCACGCGGAACGGATAAATCCGTTCCCTACGCGACGGAACGATAAATTCCTGTTTATCTTCCTGTCATTCTGAGCGAAGCGAAGAATCTCCATCGATAACACCGCTATTCTGAAGGAGATCCTTCGACTACCCCTTCGGCTTCGCTCAGGGTCCGCTCAGGATGACACACCGCCTTTGGTGGTGTGTCAAATTGTAATTTGAGAGGTGGGAGCTTTATGGATCTTGAGACTTTGAAGCAAAAAATGGATCAGCAGAAGTATGTCTACGATGACACCCTTGCCACAGTTCTGACGGTGGCGCTGGCGCTGGGCAGGCCTCTTCTGATCGAGGGCGCCGCCGGTGTGGGTAAGACCGAGGTCGCCAAGGTAATGGCGGCGGCTCTGGACCGGGAGCTTGTGCGGCTGCAGTGCTACGAGGGTCTGGACGAGAGCAAGGCACTTTATGAGTGGAACTACCAGAAGCAGCTGCTTTCCATTCAGGTGAATATGGGAAGCACCGACAGCGACACCCTGACAAAAAGTCTTTTCGGTGACGAATATCTTCTGGAGCGGCCCCTTTTAAAGTCCATTCGCTCGGAAAAGCCTGTGGTGCTGCTCATCGACGAGATCGACAAGGCAGACGAGGAATTTGAGGCATTTCTGCTGGAGCTGCTTTCGGAAATGCAGGTGACCATCCCCGAGGTGGGCACGATCAAGGCAAAGTCCATTCCCTTTGTGGTGCTGACCTCCAACCGTGCCAGACCCCTCAGTGAGGCGCTTCGCCGGCGCTGTGCCTACCTTTACATCCCCTATCCGGATCTGGACAAGGAGCTTACCATTTTGCGGAAGAAGCTGCCCCACGCAGATGACCGGCTGTGCGTACAGGTGGCACAGGCGGTGCAGAAGCTTCGGTCCTCTGAGGCTATTTTGAAAAAGCCCTCCATTGCGGAGACTTTGGACTGGGCGGCGGCGCTGGATGCTCTGGGTGTGCGGGAGCTGACGCCCGATGCTCTGCGGCAGACTGCCGGCTTTGTCCTGAAAAATCAGGAGGACTTTGCAGTTCTGGAACAGGAGGAGGAAGAAAAACCCTGCACCTGCGGCTGCGGAGGACACCACCATGACTGACCCCGGTGTGTACTTAATGAAGCTTTCCGCCTTCTCCCGGATGCTGCGGCTGGAGGGTCTGAGTGTCAGTCCCAAGGAGACGGAGGATGCCGCACGGATCCTGACCCTTCTGGGGTTTGAGGACCGGGAGCAGGTCAGGACCGCACTGGAGACGGTGTATGCCAAGTCAAGAGAGGAACAGGCTGTCTTCCGACGGGTATTTGACGGCTTTTTCCTGTCCGAGGAGGCAATGCGCCAACAGGCAAAGGCTTTGGCAAAGCAGGATATAGAGGCGCAGCAGGCAAAGGAAGAGATCTTGGAATCGGTGCAGGTGCACACCCTGAACGAAAGCCAGATGGAGACCTATGCCAATATGCCCCGGGAGGCACGGGAAAAGCTGCAGAAGATTCTGGACAAGTACGGCAATTCCAAACGAAACCCGGAGCTTTACACCAATTTCATCCACTCTGTATTTGCAAAAGCCCTTTTGGAGCAGCAGATGCGGATGGAGGATGCAGGCATTGGCGGGGATGCTTTGGACCCGGACACAGGACTTTTGTACCGGGACATTTCCCAATTTAAGGACACGGACATTCCCAAGGCCATTTCCATTATCCAGGCGCTGACCCGGCAGCTTAACGGTGAGCTTACTGCCAAGCGCAAGCGGGGCGGGCACAGCGGAAAGCTGGATTTCCGCCGCACCATTCGCAAGGGCTTAGAGACCGGGGGCAGCCTGTACCGGCTGAAGTACCGAAAAAAAAGAAACCGCCGCAAGCAGCTGGTGCTCCTTTGCGACGTTTCCGGCTCTATGGTGCAGTTTTCGGAGTTTGCCCTGCGGTTCATTCAGGCGTTAAATCAGGCATCGGAAAGCTCCCGGGTGTTTCTTTTCTCGGAATCCACTTATGAAGCCGATGCCTTCAGTCTGCAGAATATGGACCTTTTCCGCAGCTATGTGAAGGATTGCGGCGTGTACGGCAAGGGTACGGATCTGGGGTCTGCCCTGGAGCACCTGTGCACCCGAACACCTGCGGTGCTGAGTCCCGCCACCACTTTGATCATTTTGTCCGACACGAAAACCGTGGAGCAGCACCGTGCCGCCGCTGCCCTGCTGCAGGCAAAGCGCTTGGCGGGGCGGGTCTTGTGGCTCAATCCTATGCCGGAGCGCCACTGGGATCTGGTAGGAAGTGTGAAAACCTTTCAGAGCATCTGCCCTATGGTCTCCTGCAGCACCCTCCACGCATTGGCAGAGGCCTGCCGGAAACTGACAGTGCAGTAAATTCGTATTTATCGTTCAGTACAATCCTCCGTGTCATTCCGAGCCAGTGCACACACTGGCGTGGGAATCCGTTCCAAATACTTACTTTACGGATTGCCACACCAGTGACATCCGTCACTGGTTCGCAATGACAACGGGGGTGACAGCACGATAAATTGAAATTAAATTATGCATTAAAAAGGACCGTCGGGGACGCCGGTCCCTACAGGTCCTTTTGAAAAAATCCCCCCTGAAGAGGCTTCTTCAGGGGGATAGCTTATTGGATCAGACGGGTGATCAGGGGGAGCAGCAGGGACAGGGCAAAGGAGCCTGCACACAGCAGCACATACAGGATCATACCCACATTCAGGTACACCGTATTAAAGGCTGTGCCCTTGGGCAGAGGGAGGGTGGTGGGATACCATTTGACCCGGCGGAGCTTGATGATAAACAGCACCAGTCCAAAGACAGAGAAGCCCATCAGAAGGGAAGCATACAGCATATACACCGTAAAGCCCGGCAGTATACGCAGCAAAAGCTCCGTCATTTCCTCCAAAGGCATATTGGGGTCCATATTCTCCAGGGCGGCAATGTCAAAAAGGCTCAGGACCCAAGGCGCTACCACAGACCCAAGGAAATTCACAAACGCGTGGATCAGCACGGGATAGCGAAGTCTGCCTGTGCGAAGATAAATAAAGGCAAACACAAGGCCCAAAGCAAAGGCATAGAAGAACTGGAAGAAATTCTGGTGCAGCAGACCGAAGATCAGGGCGGACAGCACCACCGCCACCTTCTCGCCGTACTGCCGCGTCCTGTCAATGATCACCTTGCGGCATACAAGCTCCTCCATAAGGGGCGCAAGGATCACCATTACCAGGATCTTCAGCGGATTGCTGTCCATCGCAAGCTCCAGAACACCGTTCTCCGCCTGACCGAAGGAAAGGATCATAGACAGCATCGTGCCAATGATATTGCCTGCGTACATCAAAAACATACACACCGGGATATATGCCAAAAGAGAACGGAAGGGCAGCTTGTTATCCTCCGGCTTTTGGGCGGGAAGTCCCTTTATGATCAGAAGTCCAACGGGAATGGCAACAGCATAAAGGGGGGCAAAGTTGCCGATCCAGAAGCCCCAGGAGGAGCCGGTGAACCAGTTGTCCTCCCCCCAAAACAGCACAGGCAGGGTAAACCACAGATTGCCGATCACATTAAAGATCACCAAAATGGCGCACATTGCCAGACCGATCCGGGAGAAGGTCCGTTTTGCCGACCGCAGATCCGTTTCCGGTGCTGCCGCAGGTGCTTCCGGTGCGGCAAGCTCCTGATCCATAAATTCATCCATACAGATGGCCTCCTTCAAAGGATTTTCTATATTTATTATAGCGCTGTAAGAGAAAAATGCAAGAATTTAAGACCACGGCGCAGTAAATTCCGGTTTATCGCGCTCTTCGGAATGATGTCGTAGGGGCGGATATTATCCGCCCGTCATTGCCGAAGGCAATGGTGATTTGCGATGCAAATCACGCGGGCGATTGATAATCGCCCCTACAATGTCATTCGATAGACTGAACAATAAATCGGAATTTGAACAGGACCGTCGGGACGCCGGTCCCTACAAAAAAGATCCCCGGTGACGGTGCGCATAAGTTAAGCGTGTCATCCTGAGCACAGCGAAGGATGACACGCTTTTTCTTATCTAAATGACATTATGCAGTTTAGATCCTTGCGACGCCGGTCTTGCGGGCGGCCTCGGCAACAGCCTTGGCAACAGCGGGACCCACGCGCTCGTCGAAGGCAGCGGGGATGATGTACTCCTCGTTCAGTTCGTCATCAGAGATCAGGTTTGCCAGAGCCATGGCAGCGGCCATCTTCATTTCCTCATTGATATCGGAAGCACGGACGTCGAAGGTGCCGCGGAAGATGCCGGGGAATGCCAGAACGTTGTTGATCTGGTTGGGGAAGTCGGAGCGGCCGGTGGAGATAACACGGGCGCCGCCAGCCTTGGCTTCATCGGGGTAGATTTCGGGAACGGGGTTGGCACAAGCAAAGATAATGGCATCCTTATTCATGGTAGCGACCATTTCCTTGGTGACCTGGCCGGGAGCGG
>JAZNZZ010000072.1:0-5881 GCA_045595205.1 Faecousia sp. | reverse complement strand
TTGTCATCCACGGTGTAAAAGCAGGTAAACACCGTCACCAGCAGAAAAACCGCTGCCAGAGCGCCCAGCACCAGCTTTACCACCAGTCCTTTTTTGTCCTTCAGATCTTTTGTTTCTTTTGGTTCCATTTTATTGCTCCTTTCCAATTTCATCCAACATTGCTTCCGCCGCCTGCTGCATACGGGCGGCAACATAGGCTGTCAACATAATACGAAGCACCTTTTCTACCCGTGCCTTCGCACCTGCCACAGGCTCCACATAGCTTTCCATGGCGATTTTCAGACGCTTTTCCCGCTCGGTCTCGCTGTCCAGCTCCCGGATCCGTGCCGCCAACGCCACAAACATAAAATAAAGACGGGAATCATCAATGGTATCGTCGCTCTCGTTGTCCAGCTGACCGTTGATGTAGCTGAGCATTCCGCAGATGCGCTCCATCGGCAGCACACCCTTCAGCATATTGATGTTGATGATCCGGCACAGCTGCCGCAGGGTATAGCGCTTGCGCTCCGGGGGTGACAGAAAACCCCGCTTTACCCAGTTCTGCACCGCATAGGGCTCAAGACCCGTGATCCCGGACACCTGACTGAGGGCAATGCCCCCTGCCAAAAACATAGAGGAAAAAAGCTCCTCTACCCGCGTCGCGTCCTCCCGCGGGATCTGTATGACCGTTCCCGGTATGGTCCAGTTCATCGCGTTCACCTCCTGATGTGGTAAGGTGATTGTATCATATGGTCATATGATTGTCAAGAACAATTTTTTTATTTTCCCTCTTTACGAAAGCACGATGCCGTTGTATAATGGAATGGATTATATGGTGGAGGTGTGACGATGGCCTGTCTGAAGTGCGGCAAGGAAACAGAAGAGAATCAGGTATTCTGCGAAAGCTGCCGGGAGGTTATGCGCCGTTATCCCGTCGAGCCAAATACGGTAGTGATCATTCCCAAGCGCCCCAACCTCCCGGAGGAAAGGAAGCTCCCCCGAAAAAAGCGGCAGGAGGACCGGGAAAAGCTGCTGAGAAGCGCCATCCGCTGGCTCACCGTAACAACGGGCGTGCTGACGATCGTGATCTGCATTCTGTGCGGCGCTTTATGGACCGTTATGTCGGACCGGTCGGAGGAGGATAACATTGGCAGGAACTATACTTATATAGAGCCTACCGCAAAGACCGACCCCACCACAACCCCCACAGAAAGCTAAGAATGTTTCACGTGGAACATTTTCAATGATCGGACAGGAAGCAATGTCGCGGCTTCGCTTGCTCCCGCCTCCTTCGGAGGGAGGGAAAGTGTGAAAGGGAACCGTCAGGGTGCCCTTTCGCGTTCAATAAAAACAGTTTCAGCGAAGCAGAAACTGGACAAGCAGCCAAAATATATTTTGACTGCTTGTTTCACGTGAAACAATACAGGAGAGAATATATGGGTAGAATTATTGCAGTGGTAAATCAGAAGGGCGGTGTGGGCAAAACCACCACAGCCGTGAATCTGACTGCCGCGTTGACAGAGGCAGGAAAGAAGGTCCTGCTCTGCGATTTCGATCCCCAGGCAAATGCCACATCCGGAATGGGTGTAGACAAAAGGAAGGCAAAGCACTCTGTTTACGATGTGATCATTGATGATGTCCCCGTGACAGAGGCGGTCGCCCAGACAAAATACGGTGATGTGCTGCCATCCTCCCCGGATCTTGCAGGTGCGGCGGTGGAGCTGCTCAGCGTGGATCAGCCAAATTACCGACTGAGAAATGCATTGAGCGCCGTAAAGGATCAGTACGATATGATATTTATCGACTGTCCGCCTTCTTTGGAGCTTCTGACGGTGAATGCACTGGCGGCGGGAGACGGCATCCTTGTGCCGGTGCAGTGCGAGTATTTTGCACTGGAGGGTCTGGCAGACCTGATGAACACCCTGCGGCTGATCAAAAAGCGGATCAACCCCGTGCTGGAGATCTTTGGCGTGGTGCTGACGATGTTTGACGGAAGAACAAACTTCTCCACCCAGGTGGCGCAGGAGGTACGCAGACATTTCCCCGGCAAGGCATTTGCTACGGTAGTGCCCCGGAATGTGCGCCTTGCAGAAGCACCCAGCCACGGCCTGCCCATTACCGCCTATGACCGTTCCAGCAAGGGCGGCAAGGCATACCAGTCCATCGCAGAGGAAATCATTAAGAAAATTGACAATTGACAATGGACAATGGACAATTCAATTCGTATTTATCGTTCAGTCTATCGATCAACACCGTAGGGGCGAACTGTGTTCGCCCGCGCTAAAACACATTGGTACACAACGACGGGCGAACACAGTTCGCCCCTACGACATCTTAATGGGATAGCCCACTAAATTGAAATTTGAACTCTCAACTCTCAACTCTCAATTCTCAATTCTCAACTCTCAATTCTCAACTCTCAACTCTCAATTCTCAACTAAATATAAGGAGGAAACTATGGCTACCCAAAAAGGCTTAGGACGCGGTATGGGTGCGCTACTGGGGGATTTTGACGATACCCCGGTATCAGACAGCCCTTACAAGCTCCTTCCCATACAAAAAGTAGAGCCGAACCTGGATCAGCCCCGTCAGGACTTTGACGAGGAAGAGCTGCAGGCTTTGGCGGATTCCATTACCACCCACGGCATCGTGCAGCCACTGACGGTGCGAAGTATTACAGAAGGGTACTACCAGATCGTTGCCGGTGAGCGCCGGTGGCGGGCGGCACGGCTGGCAGGACTTACCGAGGTGCCCGTGGTGGTCATTGAAGCAGATGACCAAAAGACAATGGAGCTGGCGCTGATCGAGAATCTCCAGCGGCAGGACCTGAACCCGGTGGAAGAAGCGCTTGGCTACCAGTCCTTGATGACAGAGTACGGTATGACCCAGGAGGAGACCGCAGCCCGGGTGGGAAAATCCCGTCCTGCGGTGGCAAATGCCCTGCGGCTGCTGAATCTGAACCCTCAGGTGCTGGAAATGGTGCGAAAGGGCGAGCTTTCCGCCGGTCACGCCAGGGCGGTGCTGAGCTTAAAGACAGACCGCTTGCAGCTCCAGGCGGCGCAGAAGATCGTAAATCTGTCCCTTTCTGTGCGGCAAGCGGAGCAGCTGTGCAAGAATATGGGCAAAGAGCCGGCACACAAGCAGGAGACCTTCTTTGCCGTGGACTATGTGGCAGAGTGTGAAAAGGCCCTGTCCAAAAAGCTGGGCAGAGGCGTTAAGATCATCAGCGGCAAGAAAAAGGGCCGCTTTGAACTGGAATTCTACGGACAGGAGGACCTGCAGGTGCTTCTGGACGCACTGATGAAGCTGAAATAACCAAAGGAGAGGTAAGAAAAATGTTAGACATCAAGATCATTAAGGAAAATCCCGATGCTGTTAAGGCCGGTCTGAAGGCAAAGGAAGTGGACTGCGATGCCATCGTTGACCGCATCGTGGAGCTGGATGTGGAGATCCGCGGACTGAAGACCTCCACCGAGGGCAAGACTGCCCAGAAGAACAAGCTTGCCAAGGAAAACGGTAAGCTGTTCGGTCAGAAGAAGGGCCTTGAGAAGCAGGGCAAGGACACTGCCGAGCTGGATGCCCAGATCGAGGCAAACAAGGCTGCCTCCATTGCTCTGGATGCAGACATTGCGGACGAGGCAGAAAAGCTGAAGGTGCTGAGCGTGGAGTTCCGCACTGCTATGCTGAGCCTGCCCAACCTGCCGGATCCCGACCTGAAGCCCGGCGGCAAGGAAAACAACGAGCCTCTGCGCTACATCGGTGAAAAGCCTGCCTTTGACTTTGAACCCAAGCACCATGTGGATCTGTGTACCGATCTGGGTCTTATTGACTATGAGCGGGGCGTTAAGCTGGCAGGCGCAGGCAACTGGATGTACACCGGTATGGGTGCACGGCTGGAGTGGGCACTGCTGAACTACTTTATTGATGTGCACACCGCTGACGGCTATGACTTTATCCTGCCGCCTCATATGCTGGAGTACCAGTGCGGTGAAACTGCAGGTCAGTTCCCCAAGTTTGCCGACGAGGTGTACAAGATCGCAAACCCCACCGACGACCGTGTCCACTATATGCTGCCCACAGCCGAGGCTGCTCTGGCATCCGTGTACCGTGACGAGATCCTTTCTGAGGCAGATCTGCCCAAGAAGTTCTTCGCCTACACCCCCTGCTTCCGCCGTGAGGCAGGCTCTCACCGTGCTGATGAGCGCGGTATGGTCCGGGGACACCAGTTTAATAAGGTGGAGATGTTCCAGTTCACAAAGCCTGAGGATTCCGATGCAGCCTTCGACGAGCTGGTGACGAAGGCAGAAAAGCTGGTGGAGGGTCTTGGCTTCCACTTCCGTACCGTGAAGCTGGCTGCAGGTGACTGCTCCGCATCTATGGCAAGAACCTATGACATTGAGATCCTGATCCCCTCTATGGACGGCTACAAGGAGGTCTCCTCCGTATCCAATGCCCGTGACTATCAGGCACGCCGGGGCAATATCCGCTTCCGCCGTGAGGCAACCGGCAAGCCGGAGTTCCTGCACACCCTGAACGGCTCCGGTCTGGCGACCTCCCGTATTTTCCCCGCACTGGTGGAGCAGAATCAGCGCGCCGACGGCTCCATCGTGGTGCCTGAGTGCCTGCGGAAATACCTGGGCGGTCTGGAGATCATCGGGAAGAAGTAAGTTTCCGATATTATGTAAACCACCCTCCGTCAAATGCAGAATTAAATTCCGGTTTATTGCGCTGTAGGGAATGCATATATGCATTCCGCATTGCCGCAGGCAATGGTGATTTGCGTTGCAAATCACGCGGGCGATTGATAATCGCCCCTACAATGTCATTCGATAGACTGTCAATCAGGACCGTCGAAGTGTTGCAGAGCGCAGCGAATCTTCAAATAACAATGATTGCCGGTGGCAATCATACCGATATTCAATACGGCGGCCCCTACCGCGCCCCGTCATTGCGAACCAGTGACCGGGTCACTGGTGTGGCAATCCGTAAAGTAAGTATTTGGAACGGATTCCCACGCCAGTGTGTGCACTGGCTCGGAATGACACGGAGGATTGTACGGAGCGACAAATTCGTATTTATCGCGCTGTAGGGAATGCATATATGCATTCCGCATTGCCGCAGGCAATGGTGATTTGCGTTGCAAATCACGCGGGCGATTGATAATCGCCCCTACAATGTCATTCGTTAGACTGAACGATAAATTATCATTCTGCACCAAAAAGGTCTTGTAAACAGAAACAATAAACATACACAAAAGGAGTCCTGAAAATGAAGAAAACCCGTAAGTTCTGGAACGAATTCAAGGAGTTTGCCATTAAGGGCAACGCAATGGCACTGGCTGTCGGTACTATCATCGGCGGTGCTTTCTCCACCATCACCAAGAGCCTGACCAATGACCTGATCATGCCCGTCATCAACATCTTTATGGGCGGCGCGGATTTCAGTCAGGCAAAGATCAAGCTGCCCCGGATGCCCTGGGTAGAGCCGACCTTTGAGACCATCGTCAATGCCGAGGGTGCTGAGGTGGTGCAGGAGGTACATAACTATCTGACCTACGGCAACTTCATCTCCGCAGTGATCAACTTCTTCATTCTGGCAATCGTGGTGTTCCTGCTGGTGAAGGGTCTGAACAAGCTCTCCGAGATCGGCAAGAAGAAGGAAGAGGAAAAGCCTGCAGAAGAGCCTGCACCTCCCGAGCCCACCGCAGAGGAGAAGCTCCTCACCGAGATCCGCGACCTGCTGAAGGAGAAATAAATCCCGGTTTATCGCTCTGTTCGATAATCCTAAATTGTAGGGGAGGGTCTTGACCCTCCCGCCTGAAAATGTTTGCATTTTCAGGATTTACGAAGTAAATACCAATATAATTCCCTTTGGGAATTGTGATTTGCGTAGCAAATCACCG
>JAZNZZ010000071.1:0-4989 GCA_045595205.1 Faecousia sp. | reverse complement strand
GGAATGAGATTCAGGTAGCCAATGAGATTGTCGAAATTGGAGTCCAGCTCCTTTGTTTTCTTAACGCTTTCAATGGCGGCGTTGAGCTTGTTGTAAACATCCTCCGCAGTATCCGTGCGCTTCAGATGCACCTTGATGGAGGTGTCGGGAGAATCCACAGTCATCTCTTTCTTGATGACCATACAGTATTGAATGTCCTCGCCCCGGGAGTAAACCTTCTGACCGGAGATGAAGCGGTTCAGCTGGGGGAATTTGCAAAGTCCCCGGACATAGGCAGCCAGCAGCACATGGGTCAGACCGAAATCCGTCAGACCCTCTCTGCGCTTTTGGCGGATGTAGCGTTCAATGTGGGAGATCTCAAAGGATTCCTCAAAGAAGTTGGAGCAGATGTTGCGCTCCCACTGGAAGTACATGGTGATCTGTGCCATAGGAGCTAAGGTGCGGATGCGCCGGCCGTCGTTTCGGTCACCCCAGGTGGGATGGTACTGCCCATCTGTGTGGATGCGGACCGCAAGGGTAGTCAGAAGGCAGCCTGCCATCATCAGGATGTCGGGAAGCAGCTGCCTGTAGTCCTTGCTCATCAGTACGGTCCGCTGGAGATAAAGCTGAATGCCCAGAGGCACCAGCAAAATGGGGAACAGAAGCCAGGCGGCGGACAGCTTTCCGCAGGTGATCAGGGTGTAGAGCACCGCCACAAACAAAAGGGCAACGCAGAACAGACCACCCACAAGTGTGTCAAATTTTCCGAAATCAAAGGCTGCGAAAAGGAAACAGTAGTAAATGCAGATCATCCATACCGGAATGGCGGTTTTGTAAAACATTTCCTTTCCGGCAAGGATCGTGATGGCGGCAAACAGCAGGGCTGCTGCGATTGGCAGAACGATTTGACTCCACACTTGCAGTGTATCACCGGTTCCTTTCATACCGATAAACACAATGCGGGCCACTGCCGAGCAGACCATACAAAGCCCCATCAGCCAGGTCAGTACATTTTTGTTGCTGACATAATAATTTGTTCTGTTTTTCATAGCGTCTTTATTATAGCAAGAAAAATTCAGTTTGACAACAAAAATGTGAATGAAAAGTGAACAAAAGGAGGCCGATTTGTGCATCGACCTCCAATCTGTCATTGTGAGCCAGTGCACACACTGGTGTGGCGATCCGTTTTTTAAAATACTTATAAAGCTTGCCGGAGTGCGCTGATGTGCGCCGGTGTTGTGCCGCAGCAGCCGCCCATAAGGGTCGCTCCCATTTGGCTGCATTGGGCGCAGATATCTGCAAATTCCTTCGGCTCCATAGGGTAGTGGGGGAGATTGTCCTCTCCGATCACGGGGATACCTGCGTTTGGCTTGCAAAGGATCGGACCTTTTACGGCTCTTCTGAGCTTGCTCACAAGATAGGGTGTCATCATATCCGCCGCCACGCAGTTAAAGCCGACGGCGGCAGCACCTGCCTCCTCCAGCTCCCGGAGAACAGGGCCTGCATCCATACCGGAGAAAAGAGAGCCGTCCGGCTGCATCGTAAAAGAGTACATCACAGCGCCTGCACCCTCCAGCTCTGCGGCAGTGAGGATCGCCTCAGCCTCCTGGGGGTACAGAAGGGTCTCAGCCGCCAAAAGGTCAGCGCCGCCCTGTAAAAGTCCTGCGATCTGCCGGCGGTAATTGTCCACAAGGAGGTCAAATTTTTCAGGATCCCAGCTGTCGGTAAAGGTGGCAAGGGTGGTGAGATCACCGGCAACCAGCACATCCGGGGATACGCATTTGGAGAGGGCAACAAGACGGGCATTGATGGCCTCTGTCTGCTTTTCAAGTCCCTCCTTTTGAAGCGCAATGGGCTGCGCCTGAAAGGTGGGGGCGTAGAGGATCTGACTTCCGGCCTGTGCATATTCCCGCTGCAGGGATACCAGTGCATCGGGATGCTCCAGTACCCAGCTTTCCGTACAGCAGCCACGGGGCATACCTGCCTTCATAAGGTTCGAGCCGGTGGCACCGTCCAGAAAACGGATGCCCTCTTTGATTTTTTGGTGAAACTGTTCTCTGGTAAGCATTTGCATCACCTCTGAAAGAATTGGCTATATTATACTCTAAAAACCCCTTGTATGCAATTGACGAAGGGAAAATAATTTGGTAAAATGGTAAAAATTTCAAAAAGGAGCAAAGCAAATGAAGAAAACGGTTTTAAGAGAATATGCAAAGCTGATCGTCCGCACCGGTGTCAATGTGCAGAAGGGTCAGGAGGTTATGATCTATGCCGACCTGGACCAGCCGGAATTTGTTCAGCTGGTGGTGGAGGAGGCGTATAAGGCAAAGGCGAAGAAGGTTATGGTGGAGTGGAACTACCAGCCTCTGAGCAAGGTCCACGCCCGGTATCAGACAGTCAAGACCCTGGGCGCTGTGCCCAAGTGGCAGATCGAGCGGCGGCAGCATATGGTGGATACCGTTCCTTGCCGCATCCACCTGATCTCTGAGGATCCCGACGGTCTGAAGGGTATGAATATGGAGAAGGTGGCAAAGGCACGGCAGCTGAGCTACCCCATCCTGAAGCCCTATTCCGATCAGCTGGACGGTGTCCAGCAGTGGTGTATCGCGGCAGTTCCCGGTGCTGCCTGGGCAAAGAAGGTGTTCCCCGGCTGTTCCCGGAATCAGGCGGTGGAAAAGCTCTGGGAGGCTATCCTTTCCACCTCCCGTGTAAACGAAGATCCCATTGCCGCCTGGGAAAAGCACAATGCGGATCTGAAGGCGCGGTGTGATTACCTGAACGGACTTGGGATCGAAAGCCTTCACTACACCGCAGACAACGGTACGGACCTGACGGTGGGTATGATGCCCCAGGCACGGTTCTGCGGCGGTGCAGAGGTCAGCAAGCGCGGCATTACCTTTAACCCCAATATCCCCACAGAGGAATGCTTTATCAGCCCTATGAAGGGTAAGGCGGAGGGCATCGTCTATTCCACCAAGCCTCTTTCTTATCAGGGTCAGCTTATCGAAAACTTCTCCTTCCGGTTTGAAAACGGCAAGGTCGTGGAGGCAAAGGCAGAGAAGGGAGAGGAGCTGCTGAACACCCTGATCAATATGGACGAGGGTGCTTCCTATCTTGGCGAATGCGCCCTTGTGCCCCAGGCAAGTCCTATCTGCGAAAGCGGCCTTCTGTTCTACAATACCCTGTTTGATGAAAATGCCGCCTGCCACCTTGCCATCGGCAGAGGCTTTGTGGATACCATTGAGGGGTATTTTGACCTGACAGTGGAGCAGTGCCGGGAAATGGGTATGAACGATTCTATGATCCACGAGGACTTTATGATCGGCTGTGATACGATGAACATCGATGCAACCACCCGTGACGGCAAGGTAGTTCCCATCTTCCGGGGCGGTAATTGGGCGTTTTGATCCGGAAAAGAAAGAAAATTCATTTTTTCTAAAAAAACACTTGCATTTACCGTGGTAATGTGTTATTATACTTTGGCGATTGAAGATTGCTGGGGCATCTATGCCCTTTTTAGACCAGAAGAAAGAGGTGAACAACATGAGAGAAGGCATCCATCCTAATTACGAGCAGACCACCATCCGTTGCGCCTGCGGCAATACCTTTACCACCGGCTCCACCAAGAGCGACATCCGTGTGGAAATTTGCTCCAAGTGCCACCCTTTCTATACCGGCAAGCAGAAGCTGGTTGACACCGGTGGACGTGTTGACCGTTTCAACAAGAGATTCGGCATTAAGTAAGAAATTTACCCGTACCGTATGGTACGGGTTTTTCTTGTATTATTTTTGCTTTGTGCTATAATATATGCGATCAAAGAGAGGTGTGGCAGCGTGAGACGAATTATGGCTATCCTGCTGGCATTCGGCATGCTGCTTTGTGGGTGCAGCACGCTGAATCAGCCGCAAATGCAGGATACGCAACCAATACCGGTGGGCATCCATAATGCCGACCCGAAGGAGGATAATGCTTTGAATGTATTATTTGTCAGCAACAGTACCTGTTATTATTTTACCGATGAATTGATGGGCCTTCTCAATGCCGCGGGCTATGAGGATGTGACCCTTGCCCTTACTTACTATAGCGGCTGTCCCATTCAGAAGCACCACCAGTGGCTTTTGGAGGGTGCTTCCAATTACCAGTTTCGTGTCCTGGATAAGGACGGCCTTCATGTTTACGAAGGCTACAGTCTGGAAGGCGCTTTGCAGTTCTGCAATTGGGATGTTATCAGCTTTGATAACAATGCCCGGTCCTTTTCCTCAGGTGATGTACAGACCTCCCTTGCTCAGGCTGAGCCCTACTTCGGTGACTTGTATGCCAGGATCAAGGAGAAGCTGCCCCAGTCCCGGTATTTTTGGCACGAGGTCTGGGCGAACGAGATCGGTTACAAGTTAGCTTTTGAAATGAAAACTGTGGAGCAGCGCACCCAGGTGTACAACGCAAAGAAGGGCGTTATGGACATTATGGCAGAGAAATACGGTTTGGAAAAAGTTCCCACCGGCGATGCCTGGGAGAAGGTTCGTGACCTGCCGCTTTTCAGAACACCTCACGAAGCCTTCCCGGAGGCAGAGCAGTTTACCCTGTGCTCCCGTCTGGCAAAGGGTGCGTTTAAAGATGATTTTACCCACGACGGGGACATCGGCGGCGGACAGTATCTGAATGCCTGTGTCTGGTTCGAGGTGCTCACCGGCAGTAGCTGCCTTGGAAATGCTTTCCGTCCTGCGTATGATCGTAACGGTGTGGACTGCAGCCTCACAGAGGAGAAGATCGGAATTCTTCAGAAAGCCGCCCACGAAGCGGTATCTGCCACTCGATAAAACCCAAAAGCACCCTCACCCGAGGGTGCTTTTTTGTCTATGCACTTCAAATTACAATTTATCTTCCTGTCACCCCCGTTGTCATTGCGAACCAGTGACCGAGTCACTGGTGTGGCAATCCGCGCTCCCTGTCAGGACCGTCGGGGTGTTGCAGAGCGCAGCGAATCTTCAAATAACAATGATTGCCGGTGG
>JAZNZZ010000070.1:0-5619 GCA_045595205.1 Faecousia sp. | reverse complement strand
GCAGGGGATCATCACCTCCGTAGGCGGCTACTTCCCCATTTACCGCTACATCCACGATCTGAATGCCAACGGCTTTATCAACTACTATATGTCCGATGCCGAGCCTGTCCACGCAACCGTCTATCTGGACGGTACAAACGGTGACGACACCGGCAACGGTCTGACGGAAGCTGCCCCTGTTAAGACGATGGAGCAGGCCTATGCCGCGCTCAGCACCGCCCTGAGTATGGGTGGCGAGGGCTCTACCGGAACCATCGTGATCTCCGGTATGTATGATATGGGCAAGCAGATCTACGATCTTCCCTCTGTGAGCTTCCCTGTGACCATTACCGGCAAGACCGGTGCCGACGGCTTCAAGTACACCGGTGCCAGCGTGACAGCACCCATCAATCGCTCGATTTCCCTCCACGGTGACACCACCTTTGAGAATCTGACTATCTTTGCAGACAGCGGCTATACCCACAATCTTATCCTTGCCAACGGTCACAAGCTGGTGATCGGTGAGGGTGTCAACAGCATCTGCAGAGAAGGAAAGACCTATTACTTCACCATTTATGGCGGCACTTACTACGAGGGTGATGCGGTGGTATCCACCGATGTGACCATTCGCTCCGGTACCTGGCGGGCTGTGTATGCCGGTGGCTATGACAGCATCGTTACCGGCACAGCAAAGCTGGATATTTCGGGTGCTACTGTGTATGACAGCATTCACGCCTCCCGTATGGGCAATATTGGTCATTTGGAGATGTCTGTCTCCGACACAACGGTTCTTACGGGCAGCATTTATGCCGGCAGTCTGACCGCCAACAACCCCAAAAAGCTTGGCTTTGTGAAGGAGGGTGTCACCATCACCCTGGGTGAGAATGTGGTTGCACCTGCACTTTACTGCTCTGCCAAGACCTACGGCGGTATTACCGGCGGTGTGACCGTTGTTGCAGACGGTGTGGACTTTACAAAAGTGCCTCTGGTGGCACGCTATCCCAGTTTGTCTTCCAGCTATTCCACCGACTGGATCGCGGTAAAGCTGGCAGATGATATGGCCACCGACCTGACACTGGATCCCACTATGGAGCTGGATCTGAACGGCTGTGACATTACCGGCAACCTGACGGTAGACGGCACTCTGACTGTCAAGGACAGTGCCACCGACGATTACACCGTGGCAGACGGCAAGTATGGCGAGATCACCGGCACCGTCACCGGCACGCTGAAAGCGGCTGAGGGCTACATTGCTGCAGGGGATGGCTTCCATAAGTTCGATCAGTATATCAGCCATATCAATCTCCGTCCCGGGGATGCGGGTATTTACTACAGTGCCGCCATTCTGTATGACGAGATTTTGGCAGAGGAGATCGAAATGAGCGGTGTTGCCGTGAGCCTTGTGGATCTGCCGGGTACAGATTTTGAAACCGATGCAGATACCCGCTACTGTGTCGACACCAACAGCGTGATTATCGAAAACATCCTCACAGGTGATACAGAAGATGTTGACCGGGCAATTGTGGACATCTATGCCGCTTCCTATGTAAAGCTCAAAGACGGTACTGTGCTCGTCAGCGATGCAGAAATCGCCTACAGTCTGTACGATGTGCTGCTTCTGGTAAAAGAACAGTACCCCGATGCTTTCCAAAGCTTCTGCAAGACCCACAACATAGAATCCTGGTTCTGAACAAAAATCAGCCGGAGATGGGAAATTCCCACCTCCGGCTTTTCCTGTCTTCAAATTTCAATTTATCTTCCTGTCACCCCCGTTGTCATTGCGAACCAGTGACAGATGTCACTGGTGTGGCAATCCGTAAAGTAAGTATTTGGAACGGATTCCCACGCCAGTGTGTGCACTGGCTCGGAATGACACGGAGGATTGTACTGAACGATAAATATGAATTTAAAATACGGAACCTTGCGCTTCAAATTGTAAACTTTCTTTGTTCTACTTGCAATTCGTTTCTTTTCCATATACAATATAAAATTATGAAAGTATAAAGGAGGCCGCTTGGTTATGATCAAAACCCTTGCCCGCAGTGTGCGGGAAAATGTTTGGGCGGCACTGCTGAGTCCCTTGTGTATGGTGGGAGAGGTCTATATGGAGGTCCGTATTCCCACCATCATTGCTACCATTGTGGATCAGGGTATTACCCCGGGTAATATGTCTGTGATCTGGCAGCAGGGACTGCTGCTGGTGCTGACCGCTTTGTGCAGCTTGGTATTTGGCGTTGGTTCTGCAGTGTTTGCTGCCCGTGCTGCTACAGGCTTCTCCCGGAATCTGCGCCACGATATGTATTACCGTGTCCAGACCTTTGATTTCGGAAATATTGACAAGTTCTCCACCTCCTCTATCATCACCCGCCTTACCTCGGATGTGGCAAACATCCAGATGTGCTTCCAGATGATGATCCGTATGGCAGTTCGCTGTCCTATGATGGTGGTGCTGGCCAGCATCCGTGTGTTCCGTCTGAGTCCCAAACTGTGCCTGGTGTATGTGATCACGCTGCCCCTTCTGGCGGTGGGACTTCTTGTGCTGATCAAGCTGGTGCATCCCATTTTTGAGCGGGTGTTCAAGACCTATGACGGGCTGAACAATGTGGTACAGGAGAATCTTCACGGTATGCGCGTTGTGAAGTCCTTTGTCCGGGAGGATAAGGAGACGGAGAAATTTACGGAAACCTCCGGCAAGATCTACAATGATTTTGTGAAGGCTGAGAGAATTATGGCCTTCAACAGTCCTCTGATGCAGCTGGCGGTGTATACAGCCATCATTGCCATTTCTTATTTGGGCGCGACAATGATCGTAAGCTCCGGCAATACCACCTTTACCACCGGTAACCTGACCTCTATGTTTACATACACCACCCAGATCCTGTCCGGTCTGATGATGCTTTCCATGGTGTTTGTGATGCTGACAATGAGCCGGGCACCGATGCAGCGCTGCTGCGAGATCCTTACGGAAGAGCCCCAGCTCCGCAATCCTGAAAAGCCTGTAACAGAAGTGACTGACGGCAGTATCGATTTTGAAGGCGTTTCCTTCCGCTACTCCGGCACTGCGGGTAAAAATGCCCTGGAGGACGTAAATATCCACATTCGCTCCGGTATGACTGTGGGCATTCTGGGCGGCACAGGCTCTTCCAAGTCTACCTTTGTGCAGCTGATCCCCCGCCTGTACGATGTGACAGAGGGCAGTGTGAAGGTAGGCGGCGTGGATGTCCGTGACTATGACATCAAGGCACTGCGTGACCAGGTGGCAATGGTGCTGCAGAAAAATGTGCTGTTTTCCGGCACGATCCGCGATAACCTGCGCTGGGGCGATCCCAATGCCACGGACGAGGAAATGGAGCACGCCTGCCGGCTCGCCTGTGCTCACGATTTTATCACCTCCTTCCCGGATGGCTACGATACCCATATCGAGCAGGGAGGCAAGAATGTGTCCGGCGGACAGAAGCAGCGGCTATGTATTGCCCGCGCCCTTCTGAAAAAGCCCAAGATCCTGATCTTGGATGACTCCACCTCTGCTGTGGACACCCATACAGATGCGATGATCCGGGAGGCATTTGCCAAGGAGATCCCCGGAACCACCAAGCTGATCATTGCCCAGCGTGTGGCTTCCGTTCAGGAGGCTGATCTGATCCTTGTGCTGGACGGCGGCAGGGTAGTGGCGCAGGGGACTCACGAAACGCTGCTTACCACCTCCGATATTTACCGCGAGGTCTATGAATCTCAAATCAAGGGAGGTGAGGAATAATGCCTCCGATCCGTATGCAGGGTGACGGCCGCAAGGCAAAAAACCCAAAAAAGACATTTGCCCGGCTGCTGAGCTATATGAAGCCCTACCGGGGCAGGCTCATCGGTATGGTGGTGTGCATTGTCCTCGCCACCGTTGCCAGTGTTGCCAGTAACAAATCCCTGAGCGTTTTGATCGATAAGATCATCACGCCTATGCTGGGTGTTGAAAATCCTGATTTCGGTCCGTTGATCCTCTTCCTGTGCATTATGGCAGGCATTTATATTATGGGAATGGTTGCCAATTTCCTCCAGCAGCGCCTGATGGTGCCTGTGGGACAGGGCATTCAGAAGACCATCCGGGACAAAATGTTTGCCCATATGCAGCGTTTGCCCATCCGCTATTTTGACACCCATCCCGTGGGCGATGTAATGAGCCGCTACACCAGCGACATTGACACCCTGCGGCAGATGATCTCTCAGGCGATCCCTCAGTGCATTACCTCTGCGATCACCATTATCGTGGTGTTCTTTACCATGCTGTTTACCTCTCCCATCCTCACCGGTGTGGTGGTGATCACGGTGGCAGGCATCCTGTTTATTACCAAGACTGTGGCGGGAAAATCTGCAAGATTCTTCATTAACCAGCAAAAGGCCCTGGGTGCGGTGAACGGCTATGTGGAGGAAATGGTAAACGGACAGCGGGTGGTAAAGGTCTTTACCCGCGAGGACACCTGTAAAAAGGAGTTCGACGCGCTGAATGATGATCTTCGCAGCAATGCCTTTAAAGCCGGTGCTTTCACCAATATGATGGGTCCGGTGAACAATAACCTTTCTTATATCCAGTATTCCATTCTGGCCATCGTGGGCGCAGCACTGGTCATCTCCAGCGGCGAAGCCTTGCTCACCACCGGCAATCTGGTGTCCTTCCTGCTTTTGTCCCGTACCTTTAACCAGCCCATCGGACAGGTGAGCAACCAGATCAATGCCATCGTTATGGCACTGGCGGGCGCAGAGCGTATTTTTGAGCTGATGGATGAGGAGCCGGAGCAGGACAACGGCTATGTGACTCTGGTCAATGCAAAGCTCGGTGAGGATGGCACCATCACAGAGACCGGAGAGCATACCGGTCACTGGGCGTGGAAGCATCCCCACGGTGACGGCACCCTTACCTATACAGAGCTCAAGGGTGACATTACAATGGATTCTGTGGACTTTGGCTATGTGCCGGAGAAAACGGTCCTTCACGATGTGACGCTGTATGCCCGTCCGGGTCAGAAGATCGCCTTTGTGGGTGCAACCGGCGCAGGTAAGACAACCATTACCAACCTCATTAACCGCTTCTATGATATTGCTGACGGCAAGATCCGTTATGACAATATCAACATCAACAAGATCAAAAAGCCGGATCTGCGCCGTTCTCTGGGCGTAGTGCTGCAGGATACCAACCTGTTTACCGGTACAGTTATGGATAACATCCGCTACGGCAAGCTGGATGCTACAGACGAGGAGTGCATCCAGGCGGCAAAGCTTGCCAATGCTCACGACTTTATTACCCGTCTGCCGGAGGGCTATGATACGATGCTTACCGGCAACGGCGCAAGACTCTCCCAGGGTCAGCGGCAGCTGATCGCCATTGCCCGGGCGGCGGTGGCAGATCCCCCTGTGATGATCCTGGATGAGGCGACTTCGTCCATCGATACCCGTACGGAGGCACTGGTGCAAAGGAAGTCGGATCGTAGCCATGTCGTCCTGTGAGCCAAGGAGTTGTGGGCTTGGATTGTCTTCCTAAGACCGCTTGGCCTCCGACTTGATCGCCATTGCCCGGGCGGCGGTGGCAGATCCCCCTGTGATGATCCTGGATGAGGCGACTTCGTCCATCGATACCCGTACGGAGGCACTGGT
>JAZNZZ010000069.1:0-6463 GCA_045595205.1 Faecousia sp. | reverse complement strand
CCAGAACATTGTTGATCTGGTTGGGGAAGTCGCTGCGACCGGTGGAGATCACGCGGGCGCCGCCAGCCTTGGCATCGTCGGGGAAGATCTCGGGGGTGGGGTTTGCACAGGCAAAGACGATGGCATCGGGAGCCATAGTCTTGACCATCTCGGTGGTCAGCGTGCCGGGGGCGGAAACACCGATGAACACACCAGCGCCCTTGATCACATCTGCAAGGCTGCCCTTCTCCTTCTGGAGGTTGGTGACCTGTGCCATCTCCTCCTTGATCCAGTTAAGACCCTGGCGGCCAGCGTAGATCGCGCCGCTGCGGTCTGTCATAACCACATTCTTAACACCTGCGGACAGCAGCAGCTTCACGATGGCGATGGCTGCAGCACCTGCGCCGGAGGTGACCACCTTGATGTCCTCCTTCTTCTTGCCCACAACCTTCAGAGCGTAGGTCAGACCTGCCAGGGTGATGACGGCAGTGCCATGCTGGTCATCGTGGAAAATGGGAATGTCGGTCTTTTCCTTCAGCTTGCGCTCGATCTCGAAGCAGCGGGGTGCTGCAATGTCCTCCAGGTTGATGCCGCCGAAGGAGCCGGAGATCAGGGCAACAGCATTGACAAACGCATCCACATCCTGGGTCTTGACACACAGAGGGATGGCATCCACATCACCGAATGCCTTGAACAGTGCACACTTGCCCTCCATAACAGGCATACCGGCCTCAGGACCGATGTCACCCAGACCCAGAACTGCAGAGCCATCGGTAATGACGGCACACAGGTTGTGACGGCGGGTCAGCTCGTAAGACTTATTTACATCCTTCTGGATCTCCAGACAGGGCTGTGCAACACCGGGGGTATATGCCAGGGAGAGATCCTCCTTGGTCTTGCAGGGGACAGTTGCGATCACTTCGATCTTGCCGCCCCACTCGGCGTGCTTCTTCAGGGATTCTTTTGCGTAATCCATAATGCATTCTCCTTTGCAATGTTATTTCTGTCTGCATTATACATCCGCCACAACAAAAAGTCAATAAAATTCGGATTACTCCTGAAATCCGTATTTTTATACGGATTTAAAGTGCAAATAGTGAGAAATTCGCACATTTTATATCGATAAAAACCAAACGGATTAAGGCAGGGTCAAATGCTGCGAAAACAAAGGCGCTTGCCCGCCAAATTACAATTTAGCGGGCTGTCTCGTAGGGAACGGATTTATCCGTTCCGCGTGATTTGCGTAGCAAATCACCATTGCCTGCGGCAATGCGGAATGCATAAATGCATTCCCTACAGCGCGCAAAATTGGAATTTACTTTTTCAAACTGCCCAGGAGCTCCAGAAGCATCCGGCAGTGCTCCCGTTCCTGCTCCGCCAGGCGGGTAAACACCTGTCCGAATTCCGGGTCACCGGCCCGCTGCTCATACTGGGCAAGGCACTGCATCTCCCGCCCGTAGCACCGGCGCAGCAGCGCCTCCGTATCCTCGTGGGGCAAGGGTACAGCACGAACCGTCGGATGCGTGCCCGTAAGAAGGGTGTAAATTCCCTTCAGGCAGGCGGTGTGTGCCTGCTCCTGTTCATACATTTGCCGCAAAAGGGCGCTCTCCTTCCCCTGAAAGCGGCGGGACAGCTGCAAATAGGTGGCGGCATCCGTCCACTCCTGTGCGATCAGTGCAGGAAGCCCCTGCTCCCGGGGCGTTTCCCCCTGCTGCCGCACACGCTGCCAGACCTTTTCCGCCTTTGCAGGATCAATGGTTTCCATAAGCCTTCTCCTTCCAAATCCTTTTATATCATTGTATTCCAAAGGAGAGGAGAAATTGCATAGATCCTGTCAGGAGGAATTAAGAATTTGAAGCGCAAGGGCGCTTCACCCCAACTCGTGCACGGTGCGGAATAAAACGCCAAAAAAAGCGCTCGGTATCGTCACATTTTGCCGTTACCGAGCAAAAAACGTTACGATAACAAACGCGCTATGCACGAGGAGCCCGCGGGCGCTTGCCCGCCAAATCTCAATTTGAAGCGCTGTAGGGAATGCATATATGCATTCCGCATTGCCGCAGGCAATGACGGGCGGATAATATCCGCCCCTACGACATCATTCCAAAGAGCACGATAAATACGAATTTTCCCAGGGGGTGCACAAAAATGCCGCAGGCGGAGGCCTGCGGCAAAGGTGTTATTTCTTTGTGGGTTTCTTGTTGTACTCGTGGTAATACTTATAGTATTTTTTGCTGTACTTGTAGCCGTACTTTTTCTTGCCGTCGTCGATCTCCCGGTAGACAAAGCCAAGCACGCGCACATCCACCATATTCAGCTGACGCATTGCCTCAGCAAGCATCTGCCGTTCGGACACAGAAGCACGGACCACAATGATCACACCGTCCAGCAGCTTGGAAACAGCAAGGGTATCGGAAACCACCGTAACAGGAGGAAGGTCCATAATGATGTACTTATACTCCTGCTTCAGCTGCTCCACCAGGTGCTCCATCCGGTGAGAGCTCAAAAGCTCCGAGGGATTGGGGGGAATATCACCGCTGGTAAGAATGTCCACATTGGGCGCCAGATCACAATGCTGGATATGGTCGTGGAAATCACCCTTGGTGATCAGCAGGTTGGTGACACCGGGGGAACGGGCAAGACCAAGCTTGGATGCCAGAGTAGGCTTCCGCAGGTCGCACTCCAGCAGCAGCACCTTTGCGCCGGACTCCGCCAGAGCATAGGCGGTGTTACAGGCAGTGGAGGACTTACCCTCGTTCTGGACAGAGCTGGTGATGCCGATGATATGACCGGTACCCTCCTCGGGGAAGGAGAACATAATATTGGTACGAAGGAGCTTGTATGCCTCAGTGGCTGCAAAATTCAGGTTCGGACCGAACATCGTACGCAGATTCCACTTTTCTGCGTTGTCCTTACTGCCTCTTTTGAATATACTCATTTCTTTGCACCCCCGCTCTTATCTGCAGCAGCAGGCTTAGGCTTTGTGGCATAGCTGCCCTTATAGTAGCCCTTGTAGCCACTCTTGGTGCTCTCCGCGCCGGGGATCACCGCAAGGAGCGGATAGCCCTTGTACACGGTAGACAGGTATTCCTCGGAGCTGATGGTGGTATCCATCAATTCCAGCACAACGATCACAGCCGCAGCCAGAAGCACGCCCACAGCACCGCCAAGCAGCGCATAGTTCATATACTTAGGGCCGTTGGGGTTGGGATTCTCCACCGCATACTGGACAACGCGCACAGATGCCACATCCACCACCGCAGGGAGCTTCTCAGGAAGCACATCGGCAATGGCATTGGCAATGGTGGCTGCGTGCTTATAATTGGCGCAGGTGACCCTCACCTCAAAAATTTCCGTGTTGTCCACGATGTTGGCGGTGATCATTCCACGAAGCTGACCGTAGCTGTAGCCCAGCTTTGTCTTCTCCGCCACCGCATCCAGCACAGGGCGGCTGCGCATAATGACAATATAGGTAGAAGCCAGCTCCTGGGCCGCTGTCAGCTGGGAGGAAGAGAAGCCGGGGCTGTCGGGGTAATTGTTGTTAACATATATCTGGGTGCTGGCAGAATAGGTCGGCGTCACGAAGAACCAGGCATAGCCAAAGGCCATTGCTGCCACCAGAATGCCCACCAAAAGGATGATCCAAAGGTTGCTCCAAAGGACCAGCAGCATCCGCTTCAGATCAATCTCCAGATGCTCACGGGTTTCGTTCATTTATGCATTTCTCCTCTCTCTGGGAGTATATTTCAATTTATTATAACCTTTTCTGACACAGTTGTCAATCAAGGAAGAAGCTTTCCCAGATCGATTTCGTTCCCATCCAGAATCGTAACATCCTCTTTTGGGTCATTTTCCCGCGCCTGTGCAAGCCAATCGATATAATCATCCGTGGTTGCAAAGCTGTTCACAAAAGCCTTCTTTTCCTCCCGGGTCATTGCTTCGTACTGTGCATAGGTCACTTTGGTGGGATCTGTCAGATCCACAGGTTCCGTGGTGGGCTCTGTGGAAGGCTCTGTGGAAGGCTCTGTAGCGGGCTCTGTGGAAGGGACAGTGGGATCTTCAGAGGGCTTGGGCTCTGTCTCAGGAGGCTGGACATCGTCAAAGAAATCGTCCCGGTCACCGACAACGGCACCTTCCGAAGGGATCGTGCTTCCCTCCGGAGCTGTGGGTGCTGTTGTGCCGGAAGCCTCTCTGTCAAAGCACCCTGCAAGCGTAACCGGCAGTGCAGCAATGAGCACCAGAAGAATTGCTGTATAAACTGTCTTTTTCATATTTCCTGCTTTCCTGCCATAAGGCAAACAATGTGACAGGCTGCGGGCAGTCTGTCACGGTTGGTTTCATTCAGATCCGCCACATACCATCGTATCGTGGCTCAGGCGGGCAGCCTCCTCTGTGGGACGGTTTTCCAGCTCCCACACGGGCACGGTGCTTACAAGCTTTTCAAGCAGCAAAAGCTGCTTTTCCACATTCTCCGGCTTTGTAAATCTCTGGATCTGAGACAGACAGGACGCCAGAGCTTCCGGTACGGACAGCCGATGGATCCGGTTTTCCTGCGCCTGCTTCAAAAAGCAAATGCCGGCAAGGGGGGCTTTCCCGTTTTTGTTGATGCCGTCCTTGCCGCACCAGGGTGTTCCGTAAGCATACCAGACACCGTCCATGCAGCGCAGTGCAGGCTTGTCATCATTTAAGATCTCCACGCCGGGATACAGCCTCTGCCACATACGGGTGTGGGTGGACTTTCCCACAGTGCTGGGACCGGAGAACAAATACGCCATTCCACCCCAGGAAAGAGCGGAGGAATGGAGCATCAGTCCGCCGTGCTCCAGAAGCCGGGCATAGAACTGATAGCCGGACTCCATATAGCAGGCATTCTCATAGGAAATGCCCTCCCAGGTATCCAGCCGGTAGGAGGACTCCGGGATCACAATATCTGCCGCAGCACGGTCTCCTGTCAAATACGCCTGACAGCGGGGAGCCAGGCCCCCCGCTTCAGGTACTTCAATATTCAGATCCGCGACCCGGAGGATCACCAGTCTTCTCTGTCGCCCACTTCGCCGGACATCGTGGGACCGTCGCCCGCGTCCATATTGCCGCTGCGCTCGGGCAGCAGTGCCAGCTGCTCCATTGCGGCAAAGGTCACGACCTCAGCCACGGGACTTTCATAAATTTTACGCATCGTCTATCGTCCTTTCTTAACAGCTTACTGCAGATCAAATGCATCGCTGGACACAACGATCTCCTGATCGCCTACTACAGCAACGATCTCCAGAGCAGCCTGCAGGTTTGCAACCTTCTCTGCGCCTCTGATATTCACACGGAAGTCACTGTTCACCCAGTCTGCGGCATACTGCTGCACAAGTTCATCACTGAAGTTGAATACTGCACTGCCGCTGGTGCTTTCATCCAGGCTTGTATAGGTCAGCTTAACGCGAACCGTCAGGTTGTTGTCAGCACCGCCGTCTGCCAGCTGGGTTGCCAGCATACTGTCGGCATTCTCGCCAACCTCGCCTTCAAAGTATGCGCTAAAGATCTTGTAATCCTCTACATCCTTGGCTCTGGTGAAGATCTCCAGAGAGGTGAAGCGGTAGCCGTCCACAGACTTCACGGGAATGGCTGCATTCCTGGGATTGAGGGTAATGGTGTTGTTTACGACCAGCAGACCCTTGCCGTTGGTGCTGTCCACAATGTGGCTGTCGCCGTCAGCACTGATACTCTTTATATTGAGGGTATAGCCGTTCAGGTCCAGAGTTACGCCAAAGTTTACGGCAACGCTCTTTTCTGCAGTAATATCGCTCAGCAGGATCACAGTCTGATCCTCAGCTTCACCCAGTGCTACTGCCAGATCGGTGTACAGCACGCCGGTGTCCTTGTTCTGTGCAACAATGTCGTTACGCAGCTGCGCGAAGCCGTAGATCAGATCCTCGCCGATCTGCATCGTGTCGTTTGCGTTGTTGGGGTTGGTCATCACCAGCTCCAGCTTCACAGTCAAATTGGGGTTGGCGTCCAGAACAGCCTGATCAATATGGATGGCTGCGGTGAAGTCCTTAACAGACTTGCAGATGTCCTTGTAGTTCAGGGTGGGATCGTACAGAGCGACCACAGGATAGGTCACACCGTTTTCGACGGTTTGGCCGTCCAGGGGGATCTTGATCCAGCCGTAGCTGCCGTAGTAGCCTGCCAGGTAGCAGTTGTCAGCCACGAAGCTGTCACTTGCCAGACCCTCGATGGTGATGTTGAAGTCCACCAGCCACTGGCTGTAGCCACCGGCCAAGCACTCTTCCAGAGTGTCCTCTGCCTTGAAGTTTACGACCACTTCCAGAGGCATCTGACCCTCGCCGGACACCAGAGACTCGGACTCATTGTCGCTGCCGATACCGTTCGATACACGGTACTCATCCTCTTCCAGCGTCACCCTTTCCTGTTCGGTAACGATGGCGTTGGGGGCAACCAGCTCTTCTTCGTTCTTCAGATCCTCTGCGGTGTA
>JAZNZZ010000068.1:0-10442 GCA_045595205.1 Faecousia sp. | reverse complement strand
ACTGGTGATCGCCCGCATTCCCAAGATCGTGGAAAAGATCAGCTGAATCAAAATACCCAGCCCAATTCCCAATGTCATTAAGTTAAGCGTGTCATCCTGAGCACAGCGAAGGATCTCCATCGTATTTTGAAGGAGATTCTTCGTCCCCTTCGACTTCGCTCAGGGTCCTCAGAATGACACGCTTTTTCTTATCTTAATGACATTGTTTAATTTCCTGGCTGGGTATTTTGATTCAGCTGATCTTTTCCACGATCTTGGGAATGCGGGCGATCACCAGTGCCGCGATTGCGGTGAATACGATCTCCGGGATCATAAACACACCGTTATAAACCACAGAATAAACGATTCCCAGCACTGTGGGATTCAGGCTCTCCACCAGCTGCGCGCCCCACGCAGGGAAACCCTCCTGGGTAAAGTACCATTCGGCATAGCCACTGAAGAGAATATAACCGGAAAGAATATGGCACAAATATCTGGCGCTCAGAGCGACCACACTGCCGCACACCAATGCAGCACCGCGGTTTTGGATCCGGTCACGGAAAATACCGCCCAGACCCAGCACTGTGAAGGCAAGCAGATAGTCCAGCAGGCACATCAGCAGTGCATTCCAGATCATTGCGCCATCACCGAAGTAGCCGGGGAGAAATGCCGCGGAAACTGTTTTTGCTCCCAGCGCCATCTCCAGCAGAGCATAGGCAAAGGCTGCCACAAAGCCCCACTTCATTCCGTGCCGATAGGAGATCAGCACCACCGGCAGCATACTCACCAGGGTGATCTGTCCGCCGAAGGGCATTTCCGGAATGATCAGCTTTGCCACCAGCTCCAGCACAATGGCAATGGCCAGGAGCATCGCGCTTTCCGTCAATCGTTTGGTTCTTGGATTCATAAGATAAACCTCCTGCCGTTTTTAGCGGCCGGGGACGGCTTTCTGCACCGACCCCAAAAAAATTTCGCATTGTACAAACCCGTCCCAGGTGTACAATGCGAAAAGTTTATCTCATTGCCATCTTTTCCTACGACGGTACTGACCGTATCAGGTTCACGGGTCACAGACTACAAAGTCCGCTCTCAGCCGAATGCATCCGGCACCCCGAAGATAGATTTGTTATGCGATTGAGACTATTATAGCAAGCTTTCCCCAATTGTCAAGCCATTTCCAAAGAAAGCTGCTTGCCGCCCAGAATATGAAAATGCAGATGCTGCACGGTCTGACCTGCGTGGGCGCCGCAGTTGCTGACCACACGGTAGCCCTCTGTCAACCCCTCGGTCTGTGCGATCACAGGGATCACCTCAAAAATGTGGGCAACCACAGCGCTGTTTGCAGGGGTGAGCTCTGCCACAGAGCCGATGTGTGCCTTGGGGATCACCAGAATGTGAGTAGGTGCCTGGGGCGCAATGTCCCGGAATGCCAGAACCTCTGCATCCTCATAGACCTTGGTGGACGGGATCTGCCCCGCTGCGATCTTACAAAACAAACAATCAGACATCATAATTTCCTCCTTATTAACCGATAAAGCTGAACACACCGGTACTGAGTACCGCCATAATAATACCCGCCAAAACCACACCCAGACTGACAGAAAGGGCGGTGTTTTTAATGCCCATATTCAAAAAGCTTGCACCCAGCGTACCGGTCCACGCGCCGGTGCCGGGGATTGGAATGCCCACAAAAAGGAGCAAGGACACAAACAGTCCCCCGCGTCCGGCAGCTTTTCTCAGCTTCTGACCTGCCCGCTCTCCCTTTTGCAGAAAGAACCGAAAGATTTTTCCAATATACTTCTTATCTGCGCCCCAGGTGAGGATCTTCCGGGCAAAGAAATAAATAAAGGGCACGGGAAGCATATTGCCCAGCACACACACGATCAGTGCAGGGATATAGGGAAGCTCATACCCCACAGCATAGACCATTGCCCCTCTGAGCTCCACAATGGGGACCATTGACATAAAGAAGATGACCAGATAATGCACAAAATCCACAGCTACTGCCTCCTCCACGCGCATTTTATTTATTGTAGCACATAACCGGAAACAGAGCAAGTAAAAAATCCCGGGATTGATTTTCTCCTGTGCACGGTGCTATAATAAAGGCAGACTATAAAAAGCGTGGTGGAGAGAATGAGAAAGAAAGTACAGGCAATTTTGACCGGATGCCTGCTTTGCCTTGGATTGGGCGGCTGCAGTCTTACAGCTGCCGGCGGAGTTCTTGCCTTTGTATTGGGGGCATTGCTTTTCGCCGTAGCAGGATGGAGCACCTGGAATTATGTCCAATACTTAAAGAAAAAATCAAGAACGCCTGCCCGGCAGAAAAAGCAGCCCCTCCCCCGCTCGGTGATCGCCCTTTATGCCGCTGCTCTGTTTCTTTTTGTCATCGGCTTTACCGTTTCCTGTGACCACCGAACAGCCACACCCCCGGAGGAGACCACCTCAGTGACCACCGAACCCACAGAGCCTCCCGTCCTTTTCCGCCCGGAGGCTGCAGCCACCGCGACCCCGGAAAGCCTTGGCATCCGTTGGGAGATCTTTGATGGCGGTCAATCTGTGTCTGCTTATGACCGGGAGACCCCCATCTCCTTTGGCCCGCCGGAGGACTACTTCGAGCTCCCCGGCATCTGCACCTTCCGGGGCAACAACTACCGGAACAGCTCCTCCTACGGCACAGCAAAGATCACAGATAAGACCCTTTCCATTGCCTGGGATCACACCACCTCTACCCTGGAGGGCTCCGGCTGGTCCGGCAGCGGCTGGACAGGTCAGCCACTTATTGTGCAGTGGGATGCACGGACCCGGAGCAATATGGATCTCTACCCGGAAAAGAAAAACAAAGACGGACTTGTAGAGGTCATTTACGCCACTCTGGACGGTAATATTTATTTTCTGGATTTAGAGGACGGCAGTCCCACAAGAGAGCCTGTCAATGTGGGTATGTGCTTCAAGGGCAGCGGCAGTCTGGACCCCCGGGGTTATCCGCTCCTTTATGTGGGTGCAGGC
Organism: Faecousia sp.; assembly: GCA_045595205.1. Taxonomy (GTDB): domain Bacteria; phylum Bacillota; class Clostridia; order Oscillospirales; family Oscillospiraceae; genus Faecousia. Next base: position 7,454 of record JAZNZZ010000068.1, on the reverse strand, counting down.
GATGTGAACGGCTACGGAAAACGCCCCAGAATGTATATCGTCAGTCTTCTGGACGGCAAGATCCTTTACACCTACGGTGATGAAGATCCCCTGTCCCAGCGCAAGGACAACGATCGCTGGTGCGCCTTTGACTCTGCGCCCCTGGTGCACAAGGAAAGCGACACCCTGATCTGGCCCGGTGAAAACGGACTTTTGTACACCATCCGGCTGAATACAAGCTACGATCCCGCCGCCGGCACCATCTCCGTCTCCCCGGATGCACCGGTGCTGACCCGCTACAGTACAAATCGCAGCGGTGAGGAAAGCTACTGGCTTGGCTACGAGGCCAGCGCCAGCATTGTGGAAAACTATTTGTATGTCAGTGAAAACGGCGGTATGTTCTACTGCGTGGATCTGAATACCATGGAGCTGATCTGGGCACAGGATACGAAAGAGGATTCCAATGCCAGTCCCGTATTTGAACCAAATGGCGAAGGCGGCGGCTGTCTCTACACAGCTCCGTCCCTGCACTGGACCAAGGACCGCAACGATTTTGGCACGATCTCTGTGTACAAGCTGGATGCCATAACGGGCGAAATTCTGTGGGAGGTTCCCTTCCACGCATACACCAAAGAAGGTGTCTCCGGCGGTGTGCAGTCCACGCCCCTTCTGGGTAAGGAAGGCACTTCTCTGGAAGGTACGCTTTTCTGCTCTGTCTCCCGCACACCCTCTATGGAAAAGGGTGTTCTTGTGGCGCTGGATACTGAGACCGGCGCAGAAAAATGGCGCTATGTAACGGAATACTATGCCTGGAGCTCACCGGTTGCGATATACACCCCGGAGGGCAAGGGCTATGTGCTCCTTGCAGATTCTGAAGGACATCTTCTGCTCTTTGACGGAAGCAACGGTTCGCTTCTATACCGGCTTTCCCTGAACAGTGTCACAGAAGCCACCCCCGCGGTTTTTGAAAACACCCTTGTGCTGGGTGTCCGTTTTGAGAAGATTTACGGAATTACGATCAAATAATCAAAGGGACCTGCCTCAAAAGAGGCAGGTCCCTTTGATTTCAAATTCCAATTTGAAGCGCAAGGGCGCTTCACCCCAACTCGTGCACGGTGCGGAATAAAACGCCAAAAAAACGCTCGGTATCGTTACATTCTGCCGTTACCGAGCCAAAAATGTTACGATAACAAAAGCGTGATGCACGAGGAGCCCGCGGGCGCTTGCCCGCTAAATACGAATTTTATACGCTTTATTCCAGAATGTTTGTGGTGATATAGTCCACGCCCCAGGAGACCAGCCGCTCCCCGTCCTCTCTGGTATTCACAGTCCAGCAGTTGACCTTCAGACCCGCTTCGTGGGCCTTTGCGATGAGCTCCGGGGTCAGGGAGGTGTGGCGGATGTCCAGATCCAGACGGTCCTTTGCCGCCTTTTCGATCAGCGCCTCATCCAGAGTGAAGTCCAGGAACTGGGCGCTCTGATCAGGCAGCAGCTCCCGCAGGAGGGTCAGGTTCTCATACTCAAAGGAGATGAAGATCACCTGGTCCAGATAATCAAAGCTGTTGATTACCCCGATGATCTCCTCCAGCTCCTCCCGAAGCACCTGATCCTTCAGCTCCAGCACACATTTCTTTTCGTACTTTTTGCAGATGGAAATATAGTTTTGCAGCGTGCCGGGACGCAGGTCTGCACGGTCCTTGGTGCCGTCCACATCGTTCAGCACCACGCTCTGCACCACCTGCAGAGAGGACTCTGCGATCACCACATTCTCCCCTGCCACGCGCTTAAAATGCCCGTCGTGGTTCAGGATATACTTTCCGTCTGCTGTCTTACGCACATCCGTCTCAATGCCGTAGTAGGAGCGGTTGCCCGCTGCCACAAATGCCGCATTGGTGTTCTCTTTTTCAAGGCCGGAAAGACCTCTGTGGGCAATAACCTGCACATTGCCCTTTTCAAATTTAACGGTATTCATACAATCACTCCATTGTTACGCCGTAATTCCACGCCAGCAGCTTCCAGCGCTTTCCGTCGTACTCGAAAATATGGATGGCACAGTTGGAGCTTACCAGTCCGGCACGGCAGAAATCATCCGCCTGCAGCACCACCCGCAGAAGGCAGGCCATCACCGCACCGTGGGCAAAAACTGCCACCCGGTCGCAGGGGTCCTCCTCCAGCTGCTTCAAAAACCTCCGCAGCCGCTGACCCACCATTTCCATACTCTCGCCGCCCACCATGCCGTAGGCTCTCTTATCGGAAACCGGTGTCCAGCCGTCATATTTTTCCGGGTAATCATACACAGTGGAAAAGGGTTTTCCGCTTAATGTACCTGCGGAGATCTCCCGCAAAAGGGGTGTGCGGATCACATCCTTTGCACCCGGAAGGGCAAGCTGCTGGGTCTGGATGGCACGCTGATAGTCACTGCTGTACACCCTGTCAAAGTGAAGCTTTTCCAAAATGGGGCGAATACGCATTGCCTGCTCCCTGCCCAGCTCTGTCAAAGGAATATCATCCTCGTCATTATAGAAGAAACGCTGTTTGTTTGCCTCCGTCTGTCCGTGGCGAATGATATAAAGGCGCATAAAAAAACCTCCGTTCTTTTTTGCTATTTTATACCAATTCCCGGAAAGATGCAAGAGGCGCTTTTTTACGCATTTTTCAGTGCTTCCAGTATTTCCCCTGCATCCTTAAGTACAAGGTGGGGCTTATCAGGACTTTGTGCAAGGATCTCCTCCGTGGTCTCGCCGGACAAAACCAAAATGCCCATTGCGCCGGCATTCAGACCGGACTTGATGTCCGTGTAGATGCGGTCACCTACAACACAGGTCTTTTCCCTGGGAATGCCCAGCTTTTCCATTGCCAGCTGCGGCATCAGGGGTGACGGCTTTCCAATGACCACCGGCAGTCTTCCGGTGGCATTTTTTACTGCCGCGCAGATGCTGCCGCAGTCCGGCACGCTGCCAAACTCTGTGGGGCACACCAGGTCCGGGTTGGTGGCAATATAGGGAATGTCCTTGCGGGTCAGCAGCAGATAGCTCACATCGTGAAGCTTCTGGAAGGTCAGCTCCGTATCAAAGCCCATCACGATGCAATCTGTGTCCTCCACCTTCTCCGTCACTGTAAAGCCCTCCCGGCGCAGCTCCGTTTTCAAGGATTCTGTACCGCAGACATACAGGCGCTGACCCTCGTGGTGCTTATGCAGATAATATGCCGTTGCCTGAGAGGAGGTCATAAAATCCTCACGGGTGGCGGAGATCCCCAGCTTCTCCAGCTTTTTTACATAGTCCTCCACGCTTTTGGAGGAGTTGTTTGTCATAAACAGGTACTTTTTCCCCTTGCTTCTGATGGTTTCCAGCAGCTCTTTGGAAAAATCATAGAGCCGGTCACCCAGATACAATGTACCGTCCATATCAAACAGGAAAAGCTCCATCTGCATAACTCTTTTCATTCTTATCTCTCCTTACAGGATATTCTTTGTGACAACGATGGCGCTGCCGCAAATATTTTCTGCCACGATTTGTCCCACAGTCACCGGGGCTTCCACCGTAAGCTTTCGCAGAAGTGCCACAACGAGAGCCATATCCTCCTTTGCCACCGGAGTCCGGGTCTTGACAGAGACCATAGTATCCTCCCGGTTGGTGACACGGACCGTGGTGGTCACAGTACGCACAGGATGCAGGCATTCATTTACCGCATACTCTGCGCCGCGGGGACAGGCATTGCCGGTAACGGTGACCTGTTCGCCCTGAAGCTCCGCCTCCAGCGCACAGCCTCTGGGGCAGATAATGCAAGTCATTTGGCGTTTCATTCCAACACCTCCAGACTGACAGTAATGGTGCCGCAGGCTTTTTTCAGCACTTCCGGCTTCAGGGTAAGCTTTTCCATCTCACCGGGGGCAGCCTTCAGCCGCTTGGCAGTAAGAAGCTCCTTTTCCCCGTCGGTGACCCGGAAGCACACCTTTCCAAAGGGCTGGGTCACACGCAAAAACAGGTCTGCCCCCGCCTCCCTTGAACGGATCAGCTGAGGGATCACATAGCGCACACCGAAGCCTGGCTTTGTTTCCAGGGCTTCATTTTCAGCAGGCACTTCACCTGCCAGCTTCGCCGCCGCTCTGCCTGCGCGCTCTGCCTCTTCGGACACATAGTCCACCAGATCGTGCACCTGCAGCACATTGCCGCAGGCAAAAATACCGGGGATCCGGGTCTGGCAGTTTTCATCCACCACTGCGCCGTTGGTCACAGGGTCAATAGGGATACCCGCCAGTCTTGTCAGCTCATTTTCCGGGATCAGACCCACAGAAAGCAGCAGCGTATCGCAGGGGATATGCCGCTCCGTGCCGGGGACCGGCACTCTTCTCTCATCCACCTGGGCAACGGTGACACCCTCCAGCCGCTTTTCGCCGTGGATGCGTACCACAGTGGTGCTCAAATACAGAGGAATGCCAAAATCCTCCAGACACTGGACGATGTTTCGGGTCAGACCGCCGCTATAGGGCATAACCTCACAAACTGCCTCCACCTTTGCCCCCTCCAGGGACATACGCCGCGCCATGATCAGGCCGATGTCGCCGGAGCCAAGGATCACCACCCGCTTGCCCACCTGATAACCGAAGCAGTTCACAAGCTTCTGGGCAGTACCGGCACTGTACACACCCGCAGGACGGGAGCCGCAAATATTCAGCGCGCCACGGCTGCGCTCCCGGCAGCCCATAGCAAGGATCACAGCCTTTGCCTGCACGGTCAGAATTCCCTGACGGTTCTGGGCGGTGATCACCTTCTCCGGGGATACCCCGGTTACTGTGGTTTCAGTATAAACCTTTATGTTTCTTTTTGCAACCTCTTTGGCATAAACATCTGCATACTCAGGACCTGTCAGCTCCTGTCCCAGCTTATGCAGACCGAAGCCGTTATGGATACACTGCATCAGAATGCCGCCAAGACAGGGCTCTCTGTCCAGGATCACCACATCGGTGCAGCCTGCATCATAGGCTGCCACCGCAGCTGCCATACCTGCAGGTCCGCCACCGATCACAACAATATTATGTTCAGTCATTTTCACCGATCCTCCCTGTCAGCATTGCAGAACCTGCTCCGCATTTTGTCACTTCTTCCATAGGAATGCCCAGCTCACGGCTCAGCAGCTGCATCACATAGGGTCCGCAGAAGCCGCCCTGACACCGTCCCATTCCGCTTCTGGTGCGGCGCTTCACACCGTCCAGATCCCGGGCACCGGGATTCTGTCGGATGGCGCGAAGGATCTCGCCCTCCGTCACGGTCTCGCAGCGGCAAACGATCTTGCCGTAAGCAGGATTTTCTTTTATATAGGCATCCTTTTCTTCCTCTGTCATCTCCCGGAATGCACAGGGGTCCTCCCGGGTGCCGTCCCATTCTTTCTTTTCCACCAGTGCAAGACCCGCCTGTGCCAGAAGTGCAGTAAGACATTCCGCAATGGCAACGCAGCAGGTAAGACCCGGGGAATCGATGGCAGCGGCGTGGATCAGTCCCGGCACCTTAGACGATGCTTTCAGAATAAAATCGCCGCCCTTTTCCGATGCACGGACACCGGTAAAGGAGGTGATCACCTGCCGCAGGTCCACCGTGGGCACTGTCCTTCCGGAAAGCCGCGCCACTTCTGCCAAGCCCTCCGGGGTGGTATCCCGGCTGTTTTCCGTCTCCACAGGAATGGCTGTGGGTCCCACCAGCAGGTTGCCGTGAACCGTGGGAGACACCAGAATTCCCTTGCCGTTTTCCGAGGGGCACTGGAACAGGGTGTGATGCGCCTTATGCCCCTCTGCCTTATCCAGCAGCATATATTCCCCTGCTCTGGGGATCAGGGTAAAGAAGCCATCCCCTGCAAGCCTTGCGATCTTATCCGCACTGCCGCCGGCGCAGTTTACAAGGTACTTGCCCTCCACTGTCTCTCCGCTTTGGGCGGTGACCGCAAAGCCGCTTTCGTTTTTACAAATGGCGCTGACTGCAAAGTTTCTGTGCAGCGTTACGCCGTTGTCCATAGCATTTCCCACCGCAGCAACGGTCAGCTCATAGGGACTGATGATGCCTGCATTGGGTACCCGGAGGACCTTTGTCACCTCCTGAGAAAGGAATGGCTCCAGCTCTCTTGCCCGGTCACCGGACAAAAGCTCCAGTCCCGGGATCTTATTTTCCTGACCCCGGCGGTACAGCTCCTCCAGATGCCCCTCCTCCCCGGGAAAGGCACATACCATAGAGCCGTTGCGGATACAGGGCACATTCAGCTCCTTTGCCGCCCGAAACAGCAGCTCCACGCCCCGGGTATTCAGCAGCGCCTTCAGCGTTCCCGGCTCCGGGTCATAGCCGCCGTGGACGATGCCGGAGTTTGCCTTGCTTGCGCCCATTGCTACATCGTTTTCCTTTTCCAGCAGGCACACGCGCAATTGGTAGCGGCTCAGGTTTCTTGCCAGCATAGCACCCGTTACGCCGGCACCCACGATCACAACATCAAATTTCATTTTCATACCTCCATAAAAAGAACGGGAAAGGAACGGCACATTTCTGTGTCGCTGCTTTCCCGTTTCTCCAATTCTCTACGGACAATATTTTATTACAGATACCAAAGCTCCGGCTGACCTGTGGACACGGCAGTTGCCCCTGCCCCCAAGGCATCCGTAACCTCAGACTTTGTCTGGATCAAGCCGCCGGCGATCACCGGTATGCCCTCTTTTGCGTACCAGCGGACCACCTTGGTCACCACACCGGGCATGATCTCCATCAGGTCAGGATTGGTGTTCCGAAAGGCTTCTCCCAGGCTCTCTGCACCGGCAGAGTCCACTGCAAAGAACCGTTGCACCGTAAACAGTCCCAGGTCCTTTGCCCAACGAAGCAGCTGCCCCTTGGTGGAGATCACACCGTCCACCCCGCATTGAGCAAGAAAGCGAAGTCCTGTACGGTCACGGCCGATGCCGTCCGCCATATCCAAATGCACCATAATGTATTTTCCCATTTGGTGGACCTGCTTCACCCTTTCCTCAATGGTGAGAAGGTCCGCCGACATATAGAAAATAACCTGTGCCGGACTTTCCAGCGCCCTTTGCCACTTATCGTTTCCGATGGCAGCAATGACCGGGTTCTCCTCAAGACAAGCAATGATCCCTGACACCTGCACTCCCTCCTAACAAAAAAGAAACGGCAAAGCTCGGGTTTCCCCCGCAAGCTTTCCGTTTCTCCAAATCTCTAAGACTATGATACAACGGTTTCCCCAAAAAGTCAACCGGAATTATTCAAAGTCTATACAACTTCAAATTTCAGTACAATCCTCCGTGTCATTCCGAGCCAGTGCACACACTGGCGTGGGAATCCGTTCCAAATACTTACTTTACGGATTGCCACACCAGTGACATTGGTCACTGGTTCGCAATGACGACGGGGGTGACAGCGCGCTGTAGGGAATGCATATATGCATTCCGCATTGCCGCAGGCAATGGTGATTAAGTCGGAGGCCAA
>JAZNZZ010000067.1:0-5187 GCA_045595205.1 Faecousia sp. | reverse complement strand
CCGTCGGGGTGTTGCAGAGCGCAGCGAGTCGAAGGATCCCCATCGTATTTTGAACAATGATATTAAGTTAAGCGTGTCATCCTGAGCGTGCTGCAGAGCGCAAAGTCGGATCGTAGCCATGTCGTTCTGTGAGCCAAGGAGTTGTGGGCTTGGATTGTCTTCCTAAGACCGCTTGGCCTCCGACTTCCGTCGGGGTGTTGCAGAGCGCAGCGAGTCGAAGGATCCCCATCGTATTTTGAACAATGATATTAAGTTAAGCGTGTCATCCTGAGCGTGCTGCAGAGCGCAGCACTCCTCAGAATGACACGCTTTTTCTTATCTTAATGGCATTGCTCTTAATGGAAGGGGATTCTTCGTCCCCTTCGACTATGCTCAGGGTCCTCAGAATGACACTTTTTCTTTTGGAAAATAGTGGTTGACAAAGACCTATAGCTGTATTACTGTATTAGTGAAGTAATACAGTTTAAAAACTACCGGTTTTGAAAGGAGGCCTGGTTTTTTCTATGACACTGGACAAAAAGAAGCCGATCTGTCCCCAGCTTTGCCAGCAGCTGTGCGCCGGCATTGCCGCAGGAGAGCTGCCCCCCAACACGCGGCTTATGTCCGTCCGGGATGTGGCGGTGGTGGCAGGTGTCAATCCCAACACGGTGCAGCGTGCCTTTGAGCAGCTGGAGCAGCAGGGTGTGCTGTATTCCCAGCGGGGCACAGGCTGGTTCGTTGCCCCGGACACCGCCCCCGCCGAGGCCCTGCACCGGGCATTGATACAGGAAAAGCTGAATGACTTTTTCGCTGATATGGCCGGTTTGGGGTTGAGCGCAGAGAAGACAAAGGAATTTGTAAAGGAGTGGTTACCGTGAGCGAAATTTTATGCTGCAAGGCCCTTTCCAAGCGTTACGGCAGGCTGCAGGCGCTGGATCAGGTGGATCTGACCCTGGAAAGCGGCAAGATCGTCGGTCTTCTGGGTCCCAACGGTTCCGGCAAGACCACCATCATCAAGCTCATTAACGGGCTTCTGACCCCGGACAGCGGTTCGGTGACCGTATGCGGAGAGGCCATTGGTCCCCGGACCAAGGCAATGGTCTCCTACCTGCCGGACAGCATTTATCTCAATTCCTGGATGACCGTCCGGCAGATCGTGTCCTTCTTTCAGGATTTCTATGTGGATTTCCGCACGGAGCTTGCCTATGAAATGCTGGAAAAGCTGGACATCTCCCCCTCCCGCCGGTTAAAGACCCTCTCCAAGGGCAACAAGGAGAAGGTCTGTCTGATCCTGACTATGAGCCGCAATGCCCGGCTTTATGTACTGGACGAGCCCATTGCCGGTGTTGACCCGGCGGCGAGAGATTATGTGATCTCCACCATCATCAACAACTATAACCCCGAATCCACCGTGCTGATCTCCACCCACCTGATCGCGGACATTGAGCAGATCCTGGACGAAGTGGTGTTTATCCATCAGGGTCACATCCAGCTGCAGAAAGCTGTGGACGAGATCCGGGAAGAGAACGGCAAAAGCGTGGACGAGCTGTTCCGGGAGGTGTTCCGATGGTAAAGAAATTATACAAGCACGAGTTTTTGGCGTGGCTGCGGATTATGCCCATCATCTACATCGTCCTCCTGGGCTTTGCGGGTATGCACCGCTTCCTGCAGCTGTTTGAGGCAGATTCCATATACTACAGCATTGCCTTTGGCTCTGCGACCTTTGCCTTTGTGCTGGTGATCTTTGCCGCACTTGCTGCACCCACGGTATTCGGCGTGATCCGTTTCTACAAGAACCTCTTCTCCAGTGAGGGTTATCTGTCCATGACCCTGCCGGTGACCCCGGCAAACCATCTGTGGGTAAAGCTTACCACCGGTGTGTGCTTCGATATTATCACGATCCTTGTGGTCCTTTTGTCTCTCCTGCTCGTCACCGCAGGTGATATGTTTACAGAGCTGTGCAAGGCCGGTGTCTATCTGATCAAGCAGATCCCTGAGGATGTGGGTATCCACCTGTTTTTCTACCTGCTGGAGATCCTTCTGGCGATGCTCCTTGCCTCCTTCAACGGCTATCTGTTGTACTACACCTGCCTTTGCATCGGTCACCTGTTCCGCAGGGTCAGGATCCTTGCCTCTGTGGGCGCTTTCTTCGCCTACAATCTGCTGATGGAGCTTGTGAGCACCTTCTTTTCTCTGGGCTTCACCGTACTGGGCAGCATCGGCGCACTGGACTGGACGGACGCTGTTATCGACAAGCTGGGACCCTACACCATCCATCTGGTGTTTGGGATCGGACTTGTCATCTCCCTGCTGCAGGGCCTGATCTATTTCCTCGTATGCCATCACATTCTGCGCAAAAAACTGAATCTGGACTAAGGAGGATGCCACAAATGAAGAAAACAATAAAACGCATTCTTGCGCTGCTGGCGCTCCTGAGTATGCTTTTCAGTCTCAGCGGCTGTATGTATCTGGACGAGCTACGGAAGCTTCATGGCTTTTGGGGTGAAAACGGCGCCATTCTCTGGGACAATACCGCTTACAAGGAGCTGCCCGCCCACCAGTACCTCCACGCGGAGGGTGACCCTGAATTCGGCGTTGTGTATGTGACAGAGCCTGATGTGCCGGTGCTGCTGAGCTTTTCCGGCAATTATTACAGGGTCAGCACGGACAAACTATTTTTGCTCAACGGCACACAGGTATTTTGCCGGGTGGAGCGTTTCCAGGAGATCTCGGACCGTCTGGCTGCACCCTTTGATCCGCAGATCCTCTGCTACACCTATTCCACATTCGATACGGAGCAAAACAAGTCTATCGAGCACCGCTATGATCTGACCCGGGAACAGCAGGATGCCCTATCTACGGTGATCAAGAACACAGAGCCCCAGACACCGGGAGACGGCTGGACTCTGCAATGGGATTCCAGGGTGGAGTTGTGGGAATGCAGCGAAGATATGCTGCTTCGCAATAACTGTATGGCCCTGTCCCAAAGCGGCAGTACCTACTATCTGCATCTCTATCCCGAGACCCCCAGCGATGCAACAAAGATCTTCACCGTTCCCACAGAATTAAACAGTGTCTGTGCAGACATTATGGAAGAATATGTGAACCGCTATATGAATCCTGACTTCAACCAGGATGCAGAGGTATAAAAACAGGCTGTGCCACTATTGATGTCGTTAAGATAAAAAAGTGTCATCCTGAGGGAGCGCAGCGAGTCGAAGGATCTCCATCATTTTTGAAGGGGATTCTTCGTCGCGTTGCTCCTCAGAATGACACTTTGCTGTTATATGGGGATTCTTCGTCCCCTTCGACTGCGCTCAGGGTCCTCAGAATGACACTTTATCTTAAAGCACCGGATAAGGCACAGCCTGTTTAGTATTTTTCTTACACAGCGCCCTGGCTCATCATAGCGTCCACGACCTTCAGGAAGCCTGCGATATTGGCACCGGCAACATAGTTGCCCTCCATACCATATTCGCGGGCTGCATCGTCAAGGTTGTGGAAGATACGGATCATAATGCCCTTGAGCATCTGGTCGACCTCTTCAAAGGTCCAGCTGCGGCGCTCGGAGTTCTGGCTCATTTCCAGACCGGAAACCGCAACACCGCCGGCATTGGAGGCCTTACCGGGAACAAACAGAACACCGTTGTCCTGCAGGTACTTGGTGGCATCCAGAGAGGTGGGCATATTGGCACCCTCACAGACACACATACAGCCGCCCGCAACCAGCTGCTTGGCATCGTCCAGCAGCAGCTCATTCTGGGTGGCACAGGGCAATGCGATGTCACACTTGGTAGACCATACACCCTTGCCCTCGTGATATACCGCGTTGGGACGCATAGCGGCATACTCGGTCAGTCTTGCGCGGCGGACCTCCTTGACCTCCTTCAGCGTGGCAACATCGATGCCCTCGGGATCATAGATCCAGCCGGTGGAGTCGGAGCAGGTCACAGGCTTTGCGCCCAGCTCCCAAGCCTTCTGGATGGCATAGGTAGCCACATTACCGGCACCGGACACAGCGATGGTCTTGCCCGCCAGGCAGTGACCGTTGCACTTGAGCAGCTCCTCTGTCAGATACAGAAGACCGTAGCCGGTTGCCTCAGTACGGGCCAGAGAGCCGCCGTAGCTGAGGCCCTTGCCGGTGAGGATACCGCCCTTGTAAGCACCGCGGATCCGGCGGTACTGACCGAACATATAACCGATCTCACGGGCACCCACGCCAATATCACCGGCAGGAACATCCTCGTCAGCGCCGATGTAACGGTGCAGCTCGGTCATAAAGCTCTGGCAGAAGCGCATAATCTCGCGGTCGGACTTGCCCTTGGGATCAAAGTCAGAGCCGCCTTTTGCACCGCCCATAGGCAGGCCGGTGAGAGAGTTCTTGAAGGTCTGCTCAAAGGACAGGAACTTCATAACACTCAGGTTAACAGTGGGGTGGAAACGCAGACCGCCCTTGTAGGGGCCGATAGCGCCGTTGAACTGGACACGGTAGCCCCGGTTGACCTGGACATTGCCGTTGTCATCCACCCAGGGAATGGTAAAGGTAAAGTTACGCTCGGGCATTGTCAGCCGCTCCAGCAGAGCCTCACGGCGGTAACGCTCCTCGTTTCTCTCCACAACAGGACGAACAGACTCCAGCACCTCTTCCACTGCCTGGTTAAATTCAGGCTGGCTGGGGTTCTGATCCTTGACCCGCTGCTTGATCTCGTCTACATAGCTCATAATAATTGCCTCCAGTTTCAAAATAAGAATGAACCTATTCTAACAGATAACTTTCATTTACGCAACCATTTTATGATAAAAAATGGTAAGAAATTGCAAGTCCACAGAGAAATAATTTCATACAATTTCACGAAAACTCCCTTTTTATCCTATTTTTTGAAGGATATACAGCATTCTACGCACGCTTTTGCATAATTTCTTGCAAATCGCTTTGCAAGTCAGCGGCTCCTTCGTTGCATTTCACGCATTCTAATTTATCGCGCTGTAGGGAATGCATATATGCATTCCGCATTGCCGCAGGCAATGGTGATTTGCGTTGCAAATCACGCGGAACGGATAAATCCGTTCCCTACGAGACGGAACGATAAATTGAGCTTTAACACAAAAAGGTGCTGCCGGAGAGAGACACTTCGTAAAGAAGTTGTCTCTCTCGGTTTTTATCTACACAAAACAAATGACACTTTGCACATTGAATGTGAAAGTGTC
>JAZNZZ010000066.1:0-9361 GCA_045595205.1 Faecousia sp. | reverse complement strand
TCACCGATCTGCTGGAGAACGGCAAGATGGAGACTACCTTCTATCGCGCTAAGGAAGTGCAGCCCGTGGTTGAGAAGATGATCACCCTGGGTAAAGTCGGAGGCCAAGCGGTCTTAGGAAGACAATCCAAGCCCACAACTCCTTGGCACACAGAACGACATGGCTACGATCCGACTTGCAGGTCACCGATCTGCTGGAGAACGGCAAGATGGAGACTACCTTCTATCGCGCTAAGGAAGTGCAGCCCGTGGTTGAGAAGATGATCACCCTGGGTAAGAAGGCTGGTCTTGCCAACTATCGTCGTGTTCTGGCCTATGTGACCAAGGAAGATGTGGCAAAGAAGCTGTTTGACGAGATCGCTCCCAAGTACGCTGACCGTAACGGTGGCTACACCAGAGTGACCCGTACCGGTCCCCGCCGCGGCGACGCTGCTGAGATGGCAGTGATCGAGCTGGTGTAATCCGGTTCATAAACAAAAATAATGGCACTGTTTCAAATTGAAACAGTGCCATTTTTCTATGTGGTAATTCAAATTTCGATTTATCGCGCTGTTTGCAATCTTGTTTGTAGGGACCGGCGTCCCCGACGGTCCTGATTGACAACGGGCGATTGATAATCGCCCCCTACAATGTCATTCGATAGACTGAACGATAAATGTTTATTTCGCAAACACTTATAATGTGCACCGGAAAATGCTTCCTTGTTAAACCAAAACGGATCAGCCAAAAAACTTCTGTTCCATTTTCTTCCTTATCGTTGCTTTCCGGGGATGAATGTTGTATAATCACCTCATAAGTATGAAAAGGAAGTGTTCATTATGAAATTGACACAGGAAATTATCTCCTATCTTGATTCCTGCAGGGAGGAACAGATCGAGCTTCTGAAGACCCTTGCACAGATCCCCGCGCCCTCCGGCAAGGAGGAAAAGCGAGTGGAATTCTGCACCAAATGGCTGAAGGACAACGGTGTGGAGAATGTGCAGGTAGACGAAGTGCTGAATGTGATCTGCTCCTTTGGAGATACCGGCAGCAATCCTCTGGTGGTATTCAGCGCTCACAGCGATGTGGTGTTCCCGGATATGGAGCCTCTTCCGCTTCGCGTAGAGGACGGGAAAATTCACTGTCCCGGCGTCGGTGATGATACTGCTTCTGCGGTGGTGCTTCTGCTGGCTGCCCGTTACCTTGCTCAGAATAAGCTGCTGCCTAAAGATTGCGGAATGCTGATCGTGATCAACTCCTGCGAGGAGGGTCTTGGTAATCTGAGAGGCATCCGTAAGCTGATGGAGACCTACGGCAGCCGTGTCCGGGAGGCTTTCTCCTTTGATGCCCGTATAGGCGGCTGTGTGGATCAGCCTGTGGGCTCCAAGCGTTTCCGTATCGAGGTGGATACCGAGGGCGGACACTCCTACGGCAAGTTCGGAAACCGCAATGCTATCGCCTATCTTGCCTCTATGATCGATACGCTTTATACCATCAAAGTACCGGAAGGCGGCAGAACCACCTACAATGTGGGTACGATCTCCGGCGGTACATCTGTCAACACCATTGCCCAGCACGCTGAAATGCTCTATGAGTTCCGTTCCGATTGCCGGGAGTCTCTGGAGATTATGAATAAGCATTTGGAAGCGGCTGTGGAATTCTATCGCGCCAAGGATGTAAAGGTCACAGTTACCCTGGTGGGTGACCGTCCCTGCGGCGGCGATGTGGATCAGGAGAAGTTTGCAGAAATGCACGAAACGGTTCGCCGGAAAAATTTGGAGCATTTCGGAAAGGAACCCCTGTTTGTAAGAGGTTCCACGGACTGTAATATTCCTATGTCCCTGGGGATCCCTGCCCTTTGCGTCGGCTGCTATACCGGCAACGGCGCCCATACAAGGGAGGAGTATATTGATATTGACAGTCTGCTCCCCGGTCTGAAATTTGGTCTTGATATGATCCTCAGCTACTTTTAAATTAGAACGGGAGGCACTGCAGTGGCTTGCAGTGCCTCCCGGTTTTTTATAATTTTGTTACGATACCGGCATAAATGTGGTTGTACCTGCCCTCCAGGTACATTTTCTTCAGGCCTCTACGCAGGGAGGAGTCCTCCGGCAGATCCTCCAGCTTTTCCGGCTTCCGTTCAAATACGAAGCTGAAAACAGAGCTGCCGTCACTTTTTACAGGGTATAGGGTAAATACGGTCATAAGCCGCGCGATCTTGGAATCAGGCTTTACGATCTCATTCAGAGAGGGATCAAAGATCCAGGAGGAACCAAAAATGTCAACACCCCTGTGCTCCGGGAAACGCTCTCTTACGATCTGCTGTGCCTTTCGGTACTGCGGCAGTACCGTTTCCAGAGAGATGTCCGCACCCTCCGGGATGTGGAAGCTGATGAAATCATCACCGGGCTTCAGGTATACCTCCCATTCGGTTTTGGGGTAAGCCTTTTCCTGGGTGTCGATCCTGCAGTCAAAGCTGCCGTAGCCGTAAATGTTCTCCCCGTCCTCAGAGAAGGTTGCTTCAAATGCACCTTCTTCGTCCTCGTAGCCGATGGAGCCCAGCATCTGCAGACCGCTGCGGTGCACCATACCCTGAGAGACCAGAGGTACGATCTGACCGGTCTTTTTGTTGCGGATATAGGTGGCGGCATCGTGGACCTTCTTCAGCTCAAACTGCAGACCTTCCTCCAGCTCAAAGATCCTGGCCTTGGCAAAAAGGGTCTGCCAGGTGAAGTAAGTCTTGTTGATACCGGGCATACCGGTCTGACGCTTCACAATGCGGATGCCGTCCCAGATCCGGTGCATCACAAGACCGATCTCCTTTTCGGAAAAACCCCGGCGGCGATACTCTTCTACCGCAGAAGGGAGCATACTGACAAGAATGTACAGGGGCAGCATAGAGGTAACAACAGTGCTGTCAGCCTTGGGGACGGGGATACGGTTGACCAGCTTTCTTGTGTTTGCCTTTGCATAGGCAGAGGCTGTCTTGATCCACGCGCTGCGGTATGCGTCATTGTTTACTTCTATGGCGATGGCTCTTACCAGCTCATAGAATTCACCGAAGGTATTGTAATCCTGCTGCAGCCAGTCAATGGCACGAAGATCACAGGCAGGTGCGCCGTCCCGGGGAAGGCTTTCGTAAACAGCATCCAGCTCCGGTGCGTACTCTCCGATGCCGATGGCATCTGCAATTTGCCGTAGTGTCATAATGTCCTCCTTAAATACTCCGTAAGGTCGGTTTGTCGATCAAATTAAGAGAAAGGCTTTGCACCATTTCAAGGGCGCGTTTTTCTTGCATGGGATGGGTTATGTGCTCAGGCCTGTGGGCATCGCTTCCCAGCACCACCGAGCAGCCTTCTTCTGCAGCCAGCTCCCAAAACAGGGGATGGGGGTACTGACGGTTTTCGTGCATACCAAGGAGATTGATCTCCAGTGGGATCTTGCAGGCACTTGCCTCCACACAGATCCGGCGCATATGTTTTTGGAAGGTTTTCTCATCTCCCACATAGTGGAGAATGTCAGGGTGTGCCACATAGGTAAACAGACCTGTTTGAATTGCGGCAACCACCTGATCGCAGTACCGACGCAGCTTTTCTTCGCTTTCTGTGGGGCGGCCGGTGTATTCCTCGCCCATTTCATCACCGCACCAATGCTGACCCAGCAGCATATATTCGATCCCGGCATCCTGCAGCACAGGAAGAAGCTTGGGGAAAAGACCGGGGTAGTATTCCACCTCCACACCAAGGGGGATCTCCAGCCGTCCCTCGTATTGCTTTTGCAGGCTGCGGACGGACTGAACATAGTCCTCTAGCTCTTCGGGGTACATCCGCATATGGCTGTAGTAATCCCCGGGGAAGAAGTAGGGGGTGTGGTCAGAGAAACCCAGTACCTTCAGCCCTGCGGCGATGGCGGCATCCGCGTATTCTGTTTCTGCTCCAACCGCGTGACGGCAGCGGGGAGTGTGGGTATGTAAATTAACGATCATAGCATTGTTCCTTTTGATGTTTCGATTTATGCCATTGCCTTTCAAACTCCCCGCAGATTTCTGCGGGGAGCCATTCGTTTTTATGTGCGACGCAGGTCTGTAAGCCGGGTTCTGTTTTGACAGCCATCTATCTAGTCCCGCGATCGCTCACGGGATCAAGCCGCCTCCTCGAAGCGGTCGGGCAAACCTTAATGCTTCTCCACGGCGTTGCTCCGGATAGAGTTTACAGCACCTCAATGTTCCCATGAGGCGGGTGGGCTCTTACTCCACCTTTTCACCCTTACCTTGCGGCGGTATCTCTCTGTTGCACTTGTCCTGGGGTCGCCCCCGGCAGGCGTTACCTGTTATCCTTGCCCTATGGAGCCCGGACTTTCCTCACCCGGAGGCTTTTCACCCTCCGGCCGCGGCTGTCCAACCTGGTCGCTGTTACATTGTAACCGAAACAGGGACTAATGTCAAATCAGAAATCAATTTGCATATGTTATCACTGAAAAATGCACAGAAACAATAATAACTTATGGACAAAAAGAAAATCAGATGTATAATAAAAAGAAAAACAAAGGAAGTGCTGACCGTGGAAAAAGTGATCCTTTTTCAGGGGGATTCCATTACCGATACCGGGCGCAACCGGGAAAATGATAACAACAAGGGCTTTGGCTATGCCAATATGGTAGCCGGTGAGCTGGGGGCGGCGGAGCCTTACCGGTACATATTCTACAACCGTGGCATCTCCGGCAACCGGGTGGTGGATCTCTTTGCCCGGATGAAGGTGGATATGATCAACCTGAAGCCGGATGTGATGAGCATTCTCATCGGTGTCAACGATGTCTGGCACGAGTACACCCGGCAGAACGGTGTCAGCGCAGAAAAATTTGAGCTGGTCTATGATCTTATGCTTGAAGAGCTTCTCCGGGAGCTGCCCGGACTAAAGCTGATGCTGTTAGAGCCCTTTGTGCTTCCGGGAAGTGCAACGGAAACCGATGAAGACCATCCCGACCGTTGGGAATTTTTCAGCAGGGAAGTGCCCCTCCGGGCGAAAGCGGTAAAACGGCTGGCGGAGAAATACAATATTCCTTTTGTTCCTCTCCAGCATCTTTTTGACAAGGCAAATGCAGATGCACCTGCCCCCGGCTACTGGCTCCGGGACGGTGTGCATCCTACGCCTGCCGGCCATGTGCTGATCAAAAACGCCTGGCTGGAAGCTTATAAAAAGCTGTGATGCAGAAAGGTGGAATTCTTATGCTAAACGAAGCTTTGAAAGAAAGAAATCTTCCCGAGCTGAGATCCCGGGAAGAAATGCTGGCGGTCCTTTTGGAGGAGGAATACGGTCATTTGCCCCCCAAGCCGGAGAGCTTGTGTTTTGAAGATGCCGGAAAGGTCTATCCCTCTTTTGCCGGAGGGCGTGCAGGCTGCAACAGGATCATTGCCCATTGCCGGTTAGACGGTGAAAAAATCTTTGATTTTCCTTTTTATGCGGTGATCCCCACTGATGGAAAAAAACACCCGTTTTTTGTGCATATCAATTTTACGGATAGTATCCCGGATCGCTACCAGCCAACAGAGGAATTGGTAGACAATGGGTTTGCTGTGCTGACGGTGTACTACAAGGATGTCACCTCTGACGACGGTGATATGACAAACGGGTTGGCAGGTGTCCTCTTTGAAGACGGCAAGCGCAAGCCCAACGACCCCGGTAAGATTGCTATGTGGGCATGGGCAGCCCAACGGCTTATGGACTATGCTGAAACTGTGGATTGCCTGGATCTGTCCTGTGCAATTGTTGCCGGTCACTCCCGACTGGGTAAGACTGCACTGCTGGCAGGCGCTACCGATCCCCGTTTTGCATTTACTTATTCCAACGATTCCGGCTGCTCCGGCGCTGCAATTTCCCGTGAAAAGGCGGGCGAGACTGTCGCCAAGATCTGCAAGCGCTTCCCTTATTGGTTCTGCGAGAATTACTATAAGTACGCAGACAATGAGGCGGCAATGCCCTTCGATCAGCACTACCTGCTGGCTTCCATTGCACCCCGGTATGCCCTCGTTGGCAGTGCTACCGAGGATGCCTGGGCAGATCCCCGAAATGAATATCTCTGCTGCGTGGCGGCAAAGGAAGCCTTTAACGGTGATTTTGCCCATCCCAATAGACTGCCCCGTCCGGATGAAGCTTTCCTCCAAGGTGCGCTCGGCTACCATCTGCGTACCGGTACCCATTATTTCTCCCGTCCCGACTGGCACCGGCTGATGGAATTTGTAAATCTTCATAAAAATCAAAAATAATGGTTGTAAAAAGAGCTGAAATCTTGTATAATTCAGTCTGTTGTGAATATTTTTAAGGGGCGATCCTATGAAAAATATATTTCTGCCTGAAAACTGCGAATATCTTTATGAGGTATTCGATGCTTATAAGTTCCCGGAGACCCTGATGGGTGCCACCCGTTACGGTTACGGACATATCAACGATACCTTTTGCGTGATCTGTCAGCCCAGAGAGGGGGATGATATTCGGTTCATTCTCCAGCGCCTGTCCCGTGCGGCATTTCCTCAGACGGAGCAGGTTATGGAAAACTTCTACGGTATAACAGAGCACCTTCGGAAGAAGATCGCGGAGGAGGGCGGAGACCCTGACCGTGAGACGCTGAGCGTTGTCAAAACCGTGGACGGAAAGCCGTATTATACAGATTCCAAGGGGGGAATTTGGCGTCTGATGCCCTTTGTGGAGGATACCTTCCCTTGTCAGGCTGCCACACCGGAGCTGTTTGAGGCATCTGCCCGTTCCTTCGGAAAGTTCCAGAAGCGGCTGAAGGATTATCCTGCAGAAACCCTGTATGAGACCATTCCCCACTTCCACGACACGGAGGACCGCTATGCCAAATTTGAATCTGCACTGGCTGCTGATAAGCTGGGCCGCGCTGCGGAGGTTCAGAAGGAAGTGGAGTTTGTTAAAGCGAGAAGGGAAGATTGCTCTGTGGCTTTGCAGGCACTGCGGGAGGGAAAGCTGCCCCTTCGTGTGACCCACAATGACACAAAGCTGAACAATGTTCTTTTTGACAAGAGAACAGGGGAGGGCATCTGTGTGATCGATCTGGACACCACAATGCCCGGCCTGTCCATCAATGATTTCGGTGATTCCATCCGCTTTGGTGCCAACCACAGCGCCGAGGATGAAAAGGACCTTTCTAAGGTCAATTTTGACATTTCCCTTTATGAGGCCTATACCCGTGGCTTCCTGGAGGGTGCTGCCGGCGAGCTGACAGAGGCGGAGCTGGAATACCTGCCCTGGGGCGCAAGACTGATGACCCTGGAGTGCGGCATCCGCTTCCTGACGGATTACCTGGATGGCGATAACTATTTCCATACCGCCTACGAGGGACAGAATCTGGACCGCTGCCGTACACAGTTCAAGCTGGTGCAGGATATGGAGCAGCAGTTTGCGGAAATGGCTGCCGTGGTCAGGAAGTACGCATAATGAGAAAGACATCGACTGAGCTGCGCTCTGCCGCCAACCTGGTGGGAGAGCGCAAAGCTGTGGAATTGATCGCCAAAGCCGGCTTCGACGGTTGGGACTTTTCCCTCTATGAAATCTGCAAGTACAGCAAAAAGCTGGGCTGTGTGCCTTACAGTGACCATCCTCTGGCAGGGGACAATTACCTTGCCTTTGCCCGTGAACTGAAAAACATTGGTCTGGATAACGGCATCGTCTGCAACCAGTCCCACGCCCCGGTGCCATCCTACGCTGCGCCGGTACGCAGCCTGTTAAAGCGTGCTGTTGAATGCACTGCAGAGGCTGGGGGAGAGATCTGCGTGATCCATCCGGGAAATGACTATTCTGTGGAGCAGAACACGGAAATGTATTTGGAGCTGCTGCCCTTTGCGAAGGAATGCGGTGTAAAACTGGCAACAGAAAATATGTGGAACTGGGATAAGGAAAAGGACGAGGCTTGCCCTGCGGCCTGTTCTACACCGGATAGCTTCCGTGCCCATCTGGATGCCATTGACGATCCCTTCTTTGTGGCGTGCCTTGATATTGGACACGCAGAAATGCGGGGGCATAATACAAATGCCGTGGAAATGATCCACACCCTGAATCATCGGATCGGTGCACTTCACCTCCACGACAACGATCAGTGGAAGGACAGTCATCAGATCCCCGGATCTATGTCAATTGATTTTGGTACTGTGATGCAGGCACTGAAGGAAGTAGGCTACGGTGGATGGATCACCCTGGAGGCTTATAACTATTTAAAGGACTTTACAGAGGAAACTGCCTTTGAAGGTCTGAAGAATCTCTCTGCCGCCGCCCGGCGTCTGGCAAACAGAATGGAATAATTTACACATCCACCGATCACATCGGTGGATGTGTTTTTGTTGACAAAACCGGTTGAAAACAGTACAATACTTTTATTCATTTTATTCTGAGGTGAAAGCTATGGAAAAGAAACTTCAAACCGAAACCTTGTGCATTCAGGCGGGCTACAGTCCTGCCAGCGGCGAGCCCCGCCAGATCCCCATTATTCAGAGCACTACTTTTAAGTATGCCACCTCTGAGGATATGGGCAAGCTCTTTGATCTGGAGGCAGAGGGCTATTTCTACTCCCGTTTGCAGAATCCCACCTGTGATATGGTAGCTGCCAAGATCGCGGCACTGGAGGGCGGCACCGCCGCTATGCTCACCGGCTCCGGTCAGGCTGCCAACTTTTATGCATTGTTCAATATCTGCTCCTGCGGTGACCACATTGTTGCCTCCACTGCCATCTACGGCGGCACCTTTAACCTTCTGGGCGTGACAATGAAGCGTATGGGCATCGAGGTCACATTTGTGGATCCCGATGCATCCGAGGAGGAGCTGCAGGCAGCATTCCGCCCCAACACCAAGGCAATGTTCGGTGAGACCATCGCCAATCCTGCCCTGACGGTGCTGGACATTGAAAAGTTTGCAAAGGTTGCCCACGCTAACGGTGTGCCGCTGATCGTGGACAATACCTTCCCCACACCTGTCAACTGCCGTCCCATTGAATGGGGCGCAGATATCGTCACCCATTCCACCACCAAGTATATGGACGGTCACGGCGTGGCTGTGGGCGGCTGTATCGTGGACAGCGGCAAGTTTGACTGGACCAAGTACCCGGAGAAGTTTGCAGGTCTGTGCACCCCTGATGACAGCTATCACGGTGTGACTTATACCGAGCGCTTCGGACTTGCCGGCGCATTTATTACCAAGTGCACCGCACAGCTGATGCGTGACCTGGGCTCTATCCAGTCTCCTCAGAGTGCGTTCTACCTGAACCTGGGCCTGGAGAGCCTGCCCTTCCGCATGAAGCAGCATTGCTCCAACGCACAGAAGATTGCGGAGTATCTGCAGTCTAACGAGAAGGTTGCCTGGGTCAAGTACTGTGGTCTG
>JAZNZZ010000065.1:0-7472 GCA_045595205.1 Faecousia sp. | reverse complement strand
TATCGTGCTATCTATTGATCAACACCGTAGGGGCGAACTGTGTTCGCCCGCGCTAAAACACATTGGTACACAACGACGGGCGAACACAGTTCGCCCCTACCCCATCTTTATGGGACAGCCCGCTATATCGGAATTTACTTTACCTCCCGGGGGAGGATGAAGCCGCCGAAGTTGCGGTTGTAGCCGCCGGCAAGATACTTTGCCTTCAGCCAGCGCTGCAGCCGGGTATCCTCCGGGAGGGTGGCAAGGTCGGGATCTACCGAGGTCTTGAACACAAAATTGAACACACCCTGTCCCTTGCATTTTGTGGGGTGCAGATGGAACAAGGAGGCAAAGGCGGTAATATTGGAGCTCTCACCCAGGAAGTCGTGCAGCTCCGGATTCAGAAGCCAGGAGCCGCAGTGGATCGCCTTGGGAGCGTAGTCGGGATAGTACTTCTCTGCGTGGGCAAAGGCATCCCGTATTGCCTGCAGGGTGATCTCTTTGCTGAGCTTCATGCCCCCGGGCAGATGCAGGGCAATGATATTGTCACCGGGCTTGACCGCCAGCTCCCAGTCCGCTTTGGGGTAGTGGCGCAACGCATTTTTGATATAACCCTTTTCGTCTGCGGGATAGCCGGAGTATTCGGTGTCTGTTTCCGTGAACTCAATATGGAAAGAGTCCTCGGCATCCTCCAGTCCTGCAGAACCTAGGATCTCACCGCTGCGGTGAATATCCCGGTCGTGGAGCAGAACTGCCACCTCGTTGGTATTTTTATTCTGCAGCACATAAAAGATCTTGCCGATGCTGGCCAGATTAAAGCGAAAACCGCCGCAGGGGAAGATCATTGCGTACAGATACAGAGTGATCCAGTTGAAATACAGCTTGTCAAGACCGGGTCTGCCGTGGCGGCGGACATTCACCGCAATATCCCCCCGGAACACGGTTACAATGGCAGCCTCCGCATCCTCCGGTGTATAGCCCCGCTTCTGAAGCTCTGCAATGCCCCGGTCCACCATAGGCAGCTCGATCATCAAAGGCAGCATATCCAGCGCCGGTGTGCCGTCCGGCTCCGGCAGAGGAATGCCTGTTGCCTCCTGCCGGGTAGCACCCTGCATATACACGGCTGCTACCTTTGCGTAGGTGTAAGCGTTTTCACGGGTCAGAAGGTCCTCGTAGCCACGGACCACATCCTCATAGTATTTGCCGAAAAGCTCCCGATCTCTGTGATGCCGGTCGATCAATTCCCGGTCAAACAGAGCTGCAGGAGATCCGGCATAAACGGCATCCATTTTTTCAGGGTATTCCTTAATTCCCAGAGATGCTGCAATTTCAGAAAAAGTCATAATCGGTTTCCTCTTTTCTCAGATGACGGAAGAACGGTATGCCGGCTGATGCTTCCGGTGGGAGATCACCACAGGCAGGCTGCTGATAAAGCGCACCGCAAAGTAAGTATTTTCGGGGATGCCGTTACGCTCCAGAAATGCGGGAAGATCAAAGGCTTCGGGGTCGTCCTCCGGGGTCAGCAGACAATTGAGCCGGAACACACCCAGCCGCAGTCCCTTGGTGTTTACCCGGATGATTTTCTTCTGCATATTCTCAAAATACAGCTCCACCGTAAGATCTGCATTGAGGTAGGTGGTGTTGAGCACGGAGAACAGGAAATCCTCCGGGCAGCCGGTGTTCAGCTCCGTAAAGACCCAGGTGCGGGCGCCGGAGTCATCCCGTCCGCGGAGATAATTCTGCTGCAGCTCGTAAACACCTGCGGGGTCAGGGGAATAGGGAAGCGCAAGGGTCTGCTCCTTTTCACCGGTGATCATTTCCTGAAGACCCATCCGGGTAAACAGATAATTCGTGCCCTCCCGGTAGGTGGTAAAGGACCGGTATGCCAGCGGCTTTTCCACCGGCAGCAGACACACGGAGGGATTTATACATCGGTAACCTGCGATCTGTCCTGCCTCTGTGCCACAGCCGAAGCCGTGGTGAGGCACCTGCAGAATGTCGCACTTCAGCTCGCTTCCGTAACGCTCAGCCAAAGCGGCATCACTGAAAGAGCCGTCTCCACCGAAGAAGATCCTTTGTCCTGCCAGCTCCATGGTAAACATCAGAGAGGTGGCGTTGATGTTCTGACTGCGGTGGATGGTATCATCCATCGTGCCGTAAAACTGCAGCCTGCTGTCACCAATGACATAGGACTGTCCGGTGTGGGGGGTGTAAACCGGCACACCCAGTGTCTGCACCTTTTTGCGGAATCTTTCCAGGATCTCACCGCCGCTAATGGCTTCCTCCCCACTCCACTTGGCATAGGACTTGCCGTCCTTTTCCAGCTTTGGATAATGCTCCAGATCGTCACCCTCCGGGAAATTAAAGAAGAATTTCTGGATCTCCACCTGATCGCCGTACTTTTCCATAAAGGGGAAGAAGCAGAAATAGTGATCGGAATGGGGGTGGGTGAAGATCCACGCGGCGATCACCGGCTTTTCTGCGGGAGAATCCTTCTTCAGCCGTGCGAAAAGATTCTCCACATCCTTTTCGTAAACATTGGCGCCGTCAATGATGATCAGCCGCCCGTCAGACAGACGCACCACATCGGAAAGACCGTAGTCACTGAGGAAAACCTGCGTCAGCCGGGGTGTGACACAGGGAACGCCCACCCGGTCTGTGTAGGAAAAATAACTGGTCTTTTCCTCTGCTACCAGCTGCAGCTGTCCTGTCTTTTGAAAATCGTTGATAAAGATGCCGAGACCCTTCTTTTCATAGGCGGCAAAGCGGCGGTGATTTTTCTGCACCAGCTCCCGGCGGACAAAGCCCTTCTTTTCCAGAAGGGTGCAGTAATCGGAAAAAGCTCCGGGGGCAGCATTGGGGATCAGAACCACCCGGGCAGCGCGGTTTTCCTGATCATCAAAGTATTCCGCCTCTCCAAAGGCGGGGATCTGTAAGCTTTTCATACAAAACACCTCATTTTATGATTACCCCCTGCAGGGCGAATTGTCAATTGTTATCTTCCGTAGGTCTTCAGCTCCCGGGGGGTACAGCCAAAAAGCTTTTTTACCACCCGGGCAAAATATTTTGCGTCATTGAAGCCGCTTTCTGCTGCTGCCTGCTCGATGGGCATACCGCCGGCGATCAGATTTCTTGCATATTCCAGCCGCAGCTCGGTAATATAGGCCACCGGCGTTTTGTGGTAGTGCTGTCTGAAAAGCTGACGGAACACCGTAGCGCCGATCCCGGAGGCTTCGCATATGGTCTTCATCGTGATGCCTGACCGGTAATTGGAGTTGATATAAGAAACAGCCTGGAGAAAGTGGGGTGGCAGATTGGTTTTTGTCTGGGTCTCCAGAATGGTGCCCAGAATGCTGTACAGCTGGCTCATAACATACACCTTGTAGCCGGGCTCTTTGTTCTCCCACAGGGCACGGGCACGGAGGAACAGCTTGTAGATCCGCCCGCTGTCCTCCATCGGATACACCTCCACGCGCTTGTCGCTGCGCCGGGTGACAAAATGAATGACGATCATTTCCGTATCTGTGTAGGTAGCGGTGTAGCCCAGATCCTGGGGCAGGTACAAAACATCATTGATACCTACGGTGTAGGCACTGCCCTGACAGTCGATCCGGGCAGTGCCGCGGATGCGGAAGGCAAGGGCGCAGTAATTCCGGGGCGCTACCCGGTAGCTGCCGCTTGACCACTGCAAATGCTCCACGGCATCGATGCTTAAAACAGGATTGTCGCCTTGATACAGCATTTTATCCACCTCAGAGTCAGTATACCATACTTATATTGGATTTTCAACGGTCGAATAATCCACCTTATCAAAAATAGCTTGCGTTTCCTGCTTAAATTGCTTATAATGGAGGAGCAAACAGGAGGGATGCTTATGAAACGAATTCTTGCGGTGCTGCTGACGGGACTTATGACACTTTCTTTGTTTGCAGGCTGCACGCAGTCTGTGCAAACACCTGAGACCACCGCTGTGCCGACACAATCACCGGAGGAGGAAAAAGCGTTGAAGATCATAGTTGTGGGAAACAGCCACAGCAACGATACCTTTTGGCTTCTGCACGAAGTATTCAAGGATCAGATGCCGGAGCAGGAGGTAGTGCTGGGTGCATTGTACTACAGCGGCTGCTCTGTTACCAAGCATGTAAAATTCGCCACAGAGGATCAGTATGTTTATCAGTTCCACAGAAACGCCAACGGCACCTGGGAGACCCAGGAGAATGCCAATATCGATGCCGGTCTTCGTAACCAGGCCTGGGACTATGTCCTGTTCCAGGGTGGCAGAGGAGATACAGACAACGAATACAATTTGACGGGCAGACGGGCACTGGAGAACATCGTCAGTGACCGTGTACCCCAGCCCTACAAAATGCTGTGGCAGGTCACCTGGCCCAGTCCCAGCGATCCCAAATTCTTCTCCCCTGATTATCCCGTCCAGCCTCCGGCAGGCTGGGTGGAGTATCTGCAGTCTGACTTTGGCCACGATCCCTTCAAGCAGTTCGATGTTATGACCGGCAAGACCAAGGAATATCTGCTGGAGGATGAGACTTACGAAAAAGTCATTTGCGCCGGCGCAGGCGTTATGCACGCCCACGCAGTTCTGGGTGTTCCCCAGATCGAGCTGTGGCGGGACTATACCCACCTGTCCGATTACGGCAGACTGATCACTGCCTATTGCTTCTATGCCCAGTTTACCGGTAAACCTGTTACCGAGGTGGGCATTGATGTGATCCCCGCCTCTCTGCGGCAGGCACATTTCCGTTCCCAGGGCGACCTGATCGTCACCGAGGAAATGAAGCAGGTGATCATTGCCGCCGCCAACCACGCACTGGAGGATCCCTGGACCGTTCCTGCAAAACCCTGATTGCCTGGGACTGTTGCAAAACAGAAAAAATCTAACAATAGCAATCGTAGGGGCGATGTTTCGTCGCCCGCGGGCGAACACAGTTCGCCCCTACATCCACAGGATGTAGATTTTTGTATAGTTATAGGGGCTGTTGCATTCATTTTGCAACAGCCCCTTTTTATCCACCTCTTTTTCGTAAGAAGTGGTTATTTTGCTTTTTTCCCGTTGAATAATCCACCTTTTCCGTTGAAAAAGGGGTTGCAACCATAGCTGTTTTCGTTTATGCTAGTATGGAGGTGATATGATATGGACAAATACTTTGTCTTGTCTGCCAAGGCGGTTGCCTGTGCAGATAAAAAACTGAACAATGACACCGTAAAAAAACTTTGGAAGAGCTTCTGTCTGGGTGACGGCGAGCTGACCCTGACCGAGGGCAAGGAGAATACCTTCGTTCTGGGTGAAACCGAGATCCCCGCACTGCCCCAGGGCAAGGAGTGGGCCATCCGTATCGACGAAAAGGGTGCAGCCGTGGTGGGCAGAGATGCTGCCTGCCTGATGCGTGGCTATATGGTGCTGCTGATGAAGATGGAGTACACCGACGATGCCATCCGTATGGCTTACACCGAGGATCAGAGTGCCTACCGGTTCGAGAACCGCACCATTCATATCTGCGTGTTCCCCGACAGCGGCGATTACTTTATCAAAAAGCTGATCCGTCTGTGCGGTCTGTGCCAGTATACTCACATTGTAATTGAATTCTGGGGTATGCTGCAGTACGACTGCCTGAAGGAGCTTGCCTGGCCTATGGCTTATACCAAGGAAGAGGCAAAGAAGCTGATCCGTGAGGCACGGGAGCTGGGTATGGAGCCTGTTCCTATGTTCAATCAGCTGGGTCACGCCTCTGCCTGCCGTGTGCGCCACGGCAAGCATGTGGTACTGGATCAGAATCCCAAGCTGCAGAGCCTGTTCACCGGCGACGGCTGGGACTGGAACATCTATTCCGAAAAGGTGCATCAGCTTCATAAGGAGATCCGCAAGGAGCTGTACGAGGTCTTTGGCGAGGGCGAGTATTTCCATGTGGGCTGTGACGAGTCCTATAATTACACCTATGACGACTATTCCCGGAAAAACCGCCTGCCCGCATTCCTCAACCGGCTTACCACCGAGGTGGTGGAGGAGGGTCGCCGTCCTATGATCTGGATGGATATGATGCTGGAGCGCGGCAAGTACCCCGGCGCCACCGCCACCTGCCCTGCAGATGAGGTAGAGAGCATCCAAAAGAGCCTGCACCCCAAGACCGTTATGGTGGACTGGCAGTACCGGATCTATGAGGCTCCCATTTCCACAATGATGAGCCTGAAGGACACCGGCTACGATGTGATGGGCGCTCCCTGGCACAATCCTGCCAACTACACAGCCTTTGCCGACACCGTCGCGGAGCAGGGCTTCTTCGGTATTATGATGACCACCTGGCATACCCTGGAGCTGAAGATGCCTTCTGTTTTGGGTTGTGCCAAGAAGTGCGGCGCTACCACCCACACCTGGAGCCACATCAGCTCTGCCAAGACCTACGGCAAGGAAACAGCGGCACTGTGGCGGCGGGTAGCCTTCGAGGGCAATGACTTTAAGTCCTCCGGCTGGATCGAGCGGGATATTACCGAGCTCTATGTGGGTCAGTAATTCAAAAATTAAATTTTACATATAAGGAGATTTTACTATGGCAATCAAGCATTGTGCAGTCAGCTACTACGGTCTGGGTTATGTGGAGCACGCCATTGAGGACTTCAAGGAGATGAAGGAGCACGGCTGCGACACCGTGATCCTGGCCATCACCGAGTTCGATATGGACTTCTGGTTCCCCAACATCAACAACATCGTCAAGGCTGCCCACGATCTGGGTCTGCGTGTTCTGGCAGACACCTGGGGCATCGGTAAGTACTTCGGCGGTGAGCAGGTGAGCCTGTTCCTGCAGAACAACATCCACCACCGTCAGGTTTCCGCCTACACCGGTGAGGTGCTGAACGCTGCCTGCTTCAACACCAATTCCTTCCGTGACTACTTCCAGAGGATCTGCGTGAAGATCGCCCGCGAGACTGAGGTGGACGGCTTCTTCTGGGACGAGCCCCACTATGCATATCCCAAGTCCTACGCCTCCATCACCGGCGGTGCAGGTGATGACTGGGCCTGCCGCTGCCCCGAGTGTATGAAGAAGTTCGAGGAGTACTACGGCTACGAAATGCCCAAGTTTATGAATGACGATGTGAAGCAGTTCCGCTGGAGAGAGGCTCTGTTTACCCTGTCCGACACCTCCCGTGTCCTCAAGGAGATCAACCCCAATCTGGAGATCACCTGCTGTGTCCACGCCACCCTGAACTCCTACTATGTGACCGAGCTGCGTGGTTACGACAACTGGGATATGGTGGCATCCTGCCCCTATTTCGATGTGTTCTCCACCACCATCATCAACTGGACCCTGCCCGAGAGCTTCTTCCGCGACGTGACCAAGCGTACCGTGGAAGTGGCGCACAAGTACGGCAAGGAGTGCGAGCGCTGGCTGATGGGCTACGACGCCTGCCCCGCCGACTATGCGCAGATCGACAAGGTGGTCGACATGTACCGCGACATGGGCGTGGATCGTCTGGGCACC
>JAZNZZ010000064.1:0-10333 GCA_045595205.1 Faecousia sp. | reverse complement strand
CCGGCACAGTTATGCAGTTGCATCTCTGCGTTCCGGAGACGACATTAAGACCGTTCAGGGCAATCTCGGACATGCCACTGCAGCCTTTACTTTGGATGTTTACGGCCATGTAACGAACCAAATGCAGGAGGCCAGCGCAGTCCGAATGGAAGCCTATATCAAGGGTATTTTGGAGCTATAAGGGAAAATGTAAGGGAAAAAGCAAATATGCCTCATGACATTCCTAACTTTTAACCCCGAAAAGTGCCAGAAATAAAGAAGAAATCCGGTCAGGACTAATTTCCTGACCGGATTTCACTGGCGGAGTGAGAGGGATTTGAACCCTCGCGCGCTGTTTAGACGCCTACTCCCTTAGCAGGGGAATTTCTTACCAAAGCAGCGAACATTTAACCATTCAATCGTATCATTTTTGAGAATTTTTCACCTGCTTTCCGAACATTCTCAATTACCAATACGCAAGAAAACGCAATAACTCACCGCTTCAGATTACGATATATTGGTAAAAAAGACACATCTTTTATGTGCGGATTACTTTTTCTCGTGCTGCGTTCCAAAATAGAATGCAATCACCGAGGAAACCACGATCATCACATTATCAGCGGCGATCGCGCCCTTCACTGCCAGATAGGCAAACACAGCGATCACTACCAAGGTTACGATGGTCTTGACCTTCACCAGGGCAGCAAGATTTTTCAGAAATTCCATATATGTACCTCCTAAATTCTGTTTTTAAGATCTCGAATATCGTGCTCCGCTTCATCCATACGACCCTCCAGTTTGTAGGTGCGCTCGATGAGGTTGTTGTGCTTGTTTACCTTCTCCTCCAGCTGAGACAGTCGGTACTGGGTCAGCTTCTGTGCGGCAAGCACACCAAACAGAGAACCCAACAGAGTGCCGGCGAAGCCGAGGATGGCAACAATAATTGCTTCACTCACACTTTACACCTCATTTCGCGTTCTGGAGTCTCTTGACGGCTGCCAGCACATCCGCCACAAACTGATCCTGCGTGTAGACTCCCTCGGATACCGCTTTCTTTTTCAAGCCACGGAGCGCCGCTACAGCCTCCATAGTGGCATATCCCACCTTCCGGGCGTAGTCTTCGCTGAGGATCACCGGCACATCCACTCTGGAATCCATATAACCATACTCGATCAGAACAGCAGGCATATTGGTCAGGCGCAGTGTCTGCAGGTTTCTTTCCAGAAGAGGACTGGATCGGTCACCCTTCAGTCCGCCAGCTGCAATGATTGCTTCATAGATGGCGTTGCGGTATTTCTTTCCTTCTGCGCTGCCGGGATAGCTGTAAGCCTCCACACCGCCGCCGGAGAAGATCCGATCCGCGGCATTGTGATGCAAGTCCAGATACAGATCTGCGCCCCAGGCATTTGCCTCTGCGGTCCGCTCCGGGATGTCAATAAAATTTTCGCCGGTGGGATCATCTGTTCGCAGCAGCTCCACTCCTTCATAAAGCTTAGCTGCTTCGGCAAAATATCTTGCTACCCGGTCGTTGAGAACCCATTCCCGGGTCTCGTTCTTGTCCAGCTCCTTAGGGAGCCGCTTGCCGGCAGTATACCGATAGTGCCCGGCACAATATGCAATTTTAAACATTTTCAACTACCTCCTCGTTATACTTAGACCAAAGGATCTCGGTGCCCGCCGCGCCGGGTTCCCAAACATTTTGCCCGTCAAATTCAGAAACCCACAATTTGCCATTATGAAAAACCACGGCACCATACTGGTATTTATTGCTGATGCCGTCCCAAGGCTCCCAAGATTCATACTGAGCCGTTTCCTTTTCGGTATCCGTATCCCCCTGAGCCATCACCAGTTTTTCCAGTGTCCCAACACGATCAGCAAGCTGGCGCAGCATCTGCAGCACCTCAGGGCGCTCCATATCTACCGCCGCATTTTTCTGGGACAATGTGATAAGCTCGTCCGTCTGTTCTTCGGTCAGATCACCCAATGCATATAGCTTCTTGATCCGCCGCTGAATATCTGTCAGCTGATAGCCGCCGGCAGCGATTCTGTTCTTGAAAATATTGTAGTACACAGTAATTCCTCCTTATGTATTATCGACTGCTGCTTTTTCCAATGCTTCCACACGGGATATAAGAGAATTGATAGTTGCCACAGGGTCTGCCCTTCCGATCACGGTGATCTCAACAGCACTGTCACCGGAATAGGCAAATACTGTGTTCTCACCACTTACCGCCGGTACAACAGCCTTCCCGTCAGCTCCATCAGCCGTGCTGCTACGGTATTCAACCTCTTCTGTGGCAACACTTCCAACTTCAATCTGAATCTCTTCACCGACACCGAATGGTCCGTTGCTTTCATCGACACCAGTTTCGACTACATACTTTTTAGGCACAGAAAAGCGCATAAAATTCGCAGTGTTCGGAACGGTCGTTGTAGATCCGCTAGTCGAGCTGCCGGCTATAGCTGTGGTTTCATCTGCGGCTGTATAGAATACCATTTTCGGGTTGGTGGCGTTCATTTCTGCGGGCGGGTGATTCAGCGTGATTGTCTTTCCCTGCAAGTGCGCGACGGGTATATACCCATCTGTGCAGGCATAATTCGAGGTAGGGTTGTATGCAGTTATGGTGCCATCACTCTTCACATACCTTCCAATCTTCAGTAAAAACGCGCTTGAGTCGAACAGATTCTTCCCGCAGGCAGTCACGGTGAATTCTCCGCCGCTGGTAGCTGCTACCTCCAGAGGATACCCCTCAACGGGCTCGCACTGCACCAGAGTGTCCTTTTTCTCGAAAGAGGGACAGAGCTTGTCCACAATGTTCTTGCTGGACCAAGCGTTCTCACCAACGGCAGTATCGTCAATATTGACTTCTCCGGGATCGCCCTTTTCGCCCTGCGGACCTTGTTCACCCTGAGGACCTTGGTCACCCTTATCACCCTGCAGGCCACGCTCACCCTGGATGCCCTGATCACCCTTGTCACCTTTTTCGCCCTTCTCACCCTGAGGACCGTTAAAGTCCCCCCGTTCCTTGGCAGCAAGGAGATCTTCTGCAGCTTTGTTTGCCGCGCCGGTAGCCTCCTGAGCATCCGTGATCAGCTCATAGATAAAGTCGCGCTGATCCTTTTCGTAAACATAGTCCTCCGGGCGCTCCCGGTTGCGAACCGGGAAAACGATGCTTTCAATGGTCACACCGTCTTTCACGGCATATACGCACAGCTGCTTACCGGTCTGCAGCAGATAATCCGGGATCTCAGCCTTTGCGTCAGCTACCGCGACTTTGACCGCTCTGGAATCGCCTTTGTTTGCAAAATGGATGTAGTCTGCTTCTATTTCTATGCCTTCGATTTTTATGCTTTCGATCTCAACAGATCTGCCAACATCCCATTGTATAAGCGGTGTGCCGCTAACCTTGATCATTTCAAAACACCTCCAATAATTTGTCTGCCTATAGCATAACAAAACGACCCTGGGGTTCTCTATCCCAGAGCCGTTCTGTTTTTACTTAGTGCCAGGGTGCCTCATAGATCCTGCTTTCCGCCCAGCCTTCAGCAAGGTAGAGCGCATCTTTTTGCGAATTGCTGATGGGCAAGGAATCGATAACAGACATCCGCCTGTCCTTCTTTCCATCGCCGGTAATAGCAGTCACCTTGTTGCGGTAATCCATATATGCATCGATGCTCAGACCGGAATCGGCAACCTTCTCATAGTAGGTGTCGAACCACTGATCATCTGCGTAGACATCCGGATGCTTCTGCTTGAAATCCCAATACTGGACATCTGCCATAGCATCATCCTCAGTCTTGCCGCAATAAGCCTTCAGCGCGCTTACTGTCTGAATTGCGGACACTTCGCCGGACAGGAACAGATTCTTCAGTTCGGAGGTAGCGGAGCTTCTAAAGCTCTTCTCAGCCTCCTCTGCAGATTTTCCGTTTTTCTGTGCAGTCTGGATAATATCAGCCTTGATGGTTTTTGCCATAGCTGTATCGCCTTGGGAGATAGCCACAGCAAAACTTTCTGCAGTAAACATTCCTTTTGCTTTGCTGACGGTGCTGGTTTCACCATCCGGGGCAAGGGCGCTGGCCTCTGCGCGAATTGCCATAACAACATCGTCCTGCACAAAGTGCTTCTCTCCGATGATTTCTTTGGCAATACGCATATACTCGTCAAGATCATTTGCATTCCAGGCAATTGCAGCTTCCCGGATCCTGAAATCATTCTCACGCAAACCTTTTCGGATCGCTGCGTTGATTGCATTCTGATCCTTGTAGCCGACCTTCAGCCGGTCTGCATATTTGGTATCGCCGTTGATAATGGCATCGTAGAGCTTGTCCGTTTTGCTCTCACCGGCAATCAAACCCGCGATAGGAATGTTATCCAGCGCGGCGCCTCCCACTGCATCCACGAAACTGCCCCAGGTGGTGCTGTCACCCTTTGCAAAGGTCTTGACGGTGTTGAAGTAGCTCATAAGATCTCTGCGGACATTTCGCAGGGGGACACCGAATGCAGAAGCACCGGCATCCAGCAGCTGCAGGAGTGCATCTCCAATGCCCTTGTAGTATTCGGTCGCGCTTTCCTCGTCCATCCCGGAATCAAATTTGGAGATCTGAGTTACCAGCTTTTTCACAGAATCGGAAAGATCGGAATAGATGGCCATATCAGATCGTTCAACATCGTATCCCTGGAACAGGGACCAAATATCCTTCAGGATCGGATAGTATGTCATAGGATTGAGATCATCCAGCATACCGGATGTGAGCGCCTGTGCATACTTTTCCAGGAAGGTCTCTTCCTCGTCATCATCACGCATTGCGTAAATGATGGAGGCAAGCGCATTGTTCAGAACGATGGATGCTGCAACAGCGCCGAGCGTTCTTGCAATTTGCTTTTTGTCACCCTTTCGCAGAGCATCCTCCACCATATTGACCGTGGTTGTGGGTTCAGCCATAAACGCGGTAAGCATCTGCATCATAGCGTTCTTGGAACGCATATTGGCAGATCTTGAAAGGACAGAATCGTATACCTGGGTCTTCTCGATCACCTCGGAGAAGCGCTCTGCAGCCTTCCTGAGGAATTCCTCGGACTTGACATCCATCTCGGAATTCTTCGCTTTGGTCTCGCGCTTAACTGCCTCCCAGATGGCGCACCAGGTCAACTCATCCGCCTTAGCGGGAAGCAGACCCATAAGCTCGTTACGGTACTGTGCATCGTTGACAAGGCCCTTGATACGCTCACCCTTGCCGTATTCCTCCGCCAGCAGGTAGTCCTTCGCACCAAGACCGGTGTGGGTATCGAAGCCGCCCATCTCTTTGATAATGGCAACCGGCGCGTACCGTTTAACCTCTTCCCACACAGCTGCCTGTCGCTGCTTGTCCACCTTCTGACCGATGAAATACTTCGGATCGATCAGCGCCCAGGCTCTGCCGATGGCGGAGAACTGCTGCACCCACACAGAGTTGGAGAGCAATACCGAAGATTTCTTGAACTTGCCGATCATCTGCTTAGACAGATTCTCCATAGGATCCACAACAGCACCGCCGTTCAGCTCCTTGTAGAGCTGGTCAAAGTAGCCGGTGGCTGCATCACCGTAGGCATTTTCGATGTAGCTGTTGACCGATTCGGATTCCTCACCTTCGATATTGAGAGATGCGTAATTGTAAACTCTGCGGAAATCCTCCATAGGAAGCACCATAGAATGATACAGGCTCATCTCGTTTACATGGGATGCCCACACATCTGTGAAGCCGTCCAGCACCACCGGATTGCTTGCCTTCGGTGTGATTGCCTTGGTAAAGCCGGAGTTTGCAATGCTGATATGACCCTGCTGCTGTTTCAGCTCCGCTTCCTTTGCCTTCTCCTTGAACTGACCGGCAGATCGGAGGGGGAAGTAGAATTCTTCTGTAAACAGCTTCACACCGTAAAGCTTAATGGAGATCTCGTTGCCCTTGTTGCCCATTGTGGTGGAGAGGTACTCCTGCATTTCATCCACGAAGCCACGCTGCTCTTTGGACAGTTGACCGACGATCTCACCCATAATCTCATCGGAGATGTTGTGTGCTTTGGCAGATTTGTTCAGGTAGGTGCGCTTGATGCCGTTTTTGGTCACCACCACTTCGGTGTTCTTGCCAAATACAAAGCCGCCCTTCAGCAGGTGATCGTGAGCCTGTTCACGCTTCGCATAAGCGTACAGGGACATCATTTGATTCAGATTCAGCTCAAATTCAATGCCGGAGGTGGAGGTAAACTTGTATGTTTTCTCCATATCCCAGCTCCTGAAGCCGTACTTGTCTGCGATTTTCTGCCGGAACGCTTTTGCTGCTTCCATATCCAGCGCCCAGTTGTACTGTCCTCTGAAAAGACCGTTTACCAGCTTCACGAAGGTGGGAGAACCGGTCCTCTCCGCTGCGTAGATGGGTTTGGTGTTGTTCCAGGATGCCTGATTCCTGACAAGCTCACTCTTAGACCACAGACCGTGCTCACCACCGGCCTTGCGGACCTCCGTCATAACGAGCTTTGCAAGCTCCTCTTTGTTCATCCTCAGATCCTGGGCAAACATCTTGTTTGCATTCTGCACCGTAGTCAGCACCATTGTGTAGGCTTTGAGCAGTTCACCCAGCTGCCCAAGGGTCATATCCTTGACTTTGGCACCGCCCACATCCTCCTGAAGCATCTTCAGATACTGATATACACTTTCGTGATAAGCACCGTTCACATAGGAATACTCGGAGGTTTCCAGCTTTGCATAAGCATCTGCCAGATTTCCCAGCACTTCTGCGACCTCAGCCTTGTTAAGCCGCTGCCGCTCCCGGAAAAATGCATCCTTCAGCTTGCCCATACGGTAAGCCAGCTTTCCGTTGAGCTTTTCCTCAGCCTCCTGCCGTGCCTGCCAGGCATCGTAGCTGCCGGAGGGAAGTGCAGAGATCTCCTTCAAAATTTCCTGTGCTTCCGTGAGATACCGGGTCTCTTCCTCGGTCAGTTCAACACCAAAGCCGTTGCGGATCATATCCTCATTGGAGTAGTTGTCGGTGAAAAGCACCTCCGCTGCAGAAAGGGCCTCTGCCACGAAGTCTTTCATACCCTCCTTGACATTGCGCTTCTTGTCCCCACGGTTCAAGATCTTATCCAGATCCCGGATAACCTTGCGGATCTTCTTGCGAATTTCGGTTTTCTGCCGTCCATCTACCGCCGATTTGCGGGATTCCCTGTACTTTTCCGCCAATTCCTTCCGCTGGGTTTCCAGCTGCTGACGGTAAGCGTTCCGGTATGCCTCGACCTCTGCCCTGTGCTGCTCCTTCAGCTGCTCGATCTTCTGACGGTTATCCGCCTTCATTTTGTTCATCCGCTGGGCGTGAAGGCTCTTCAGCCGGTTGATCTGGGCAGCATTCCGGTCAGCCACGGTCCGCAGGTTATTGACCCGCCAGTAGCTGTCATACACATCCCGGATAATATCCTGCTCGATCCACCGCCGGTTGTGCTCATACTCCAGCGCGGAGCTGTTTTCATTCTGCAGCCGGTTGACGATGTCGAAAAGCGCTCCCGGCATATCCGAAGCGGTGGTATCTGCGCTGAATACATCCGGGTACAGGGTGGACATCTCCTGCCACCACACATCCAGGGACATATTCGCATTTCTGGAAATGGTGATCGCACCTGCCATTGATCTGCGGAAGGCATCGTAGCTTTCAAACCGGTATGCCGCCTCTGCGGTCTGGCTCTCGTCCAGATACACTCTGCTGCCGTGGATCTGATCCAAAACCTCCTGGGCATAGTCACTCCGGTTATGCTCCACCCGGTCCATCAGCCAGTTGGCAATGGGCTTTGCCTTTTCCCGGACATCCTCCCAGGTCAGCTCCTTTTCCTTGGCTATGTATTCGTAGAAGCCGTTCAGCAGCTTTGCAAGCTCCTTTGTGTCACCCTTGGCACCGGCATTCTGTTTGAGATAACGGGCAGCAGCCTCCACCGAGGAAGCCGTGAACCGTGTCCCGTGGGTCTCGGTGCCCTGCAGCTTCAAAAGCTCTGTCAAACGCGCCACATCCTCCCGGAGGGCATCGTTCTCCTTCTCCAAAAGCGCCTGCACCGCCCCGTCCGTTTTCTGCCCGATGGAATAGCGGATGTCGGGATTGTCACCGTCAAAGGTGCCGATGTTGTCTACAGACTTAATTTGGTTACTATCAAAGGTAACCGCCAGCTGAATATCGCCATTTTTATCATACTGAATAACGCCGTCATATCCTTTGTTCCGCATAGCAGTCTGAATCTCATCATAAGACATTGATTCTACATCAATCCCAAGATCATCAGACACCTGTTCTCTGAAAGACATACCTCCGTTATACACAAACGGGGTTTTGATGTTCAGATAGGCAGCAATGACCCTTGCTCCATATCGTTCTGAGCCGTCTAACTTCTTGGCAGTAAAATAGTTACCCTTACCTAGAGATTTTAGGCCCAATCCGCCTCTCTTTGTTGCCTTACTCTCGTCAAAGATATAGAACTCACCGTTTTCTGCTCTCGTTCCGTGGTACATTATCAAGGGTTTACCGTTTGTTTCTGTAACCTTTGACGAAGTTGTTCCCTCATTGAATTCAGGATCATGCTGCTTGACAAAGTCATACAAATCTGCTACAGTGTATTTAGTGGTTGATATATCTCTAACGGTGTCTGCGCTATGCATTTCAGCATAGGTAAGGCCGGGGATGTTGTCAGCCACTTTTTCTATGTACTTTAAGTTGTGAAATCTCTTGTCGTGTGGGTGTTTTACATCCTGGAATATCTCTTCGATAGTTATTCGATATAGTGCAATACTATTATCAGAGTTAATTCCCAAAGAATATAGTTTGTGGTCAAACGCAATTCTATCTGTAGATTCTGACTTGGAATTATTTCTATGGTGTTCGTGTACTTCTGTATCCAAAAGGATACCGTTCTCTATCAGAGCTCTAATTGCTGTTAATGCATCAACAGACAAGCCCGCACCACCTGCGTGCGCCTGTGTATTTCGTTCACCTTCTGAAGAAATCCTAACCTCCCAACCTTCACCATTTTCCTTTTTGGTGTCCTCATTAATAACTGTTCCACGCTGATTTTTAACAAACAATTTAAAGTCTTCTTTGCTTAATCCAACAACCGGGATCTTTACAATAGTAACAGGGGTTTTGTCTACAGTTCTCCAATCACCAAACCAATTTCTGAAGAATGGTGATTTGCTTCCTAAATCTTTATAGTATTTATCTGCCCACTTCTGTGCAATTTGGATGATTTCTGAAGAAAACGAACTTACACTTTTCCTTCCTATTCCACGCAAGCGAAGTACATCATGCATTGTAATGTTCTTATTCTGCGAGGAATCTTTCTTTTTTTCAGTTTTATTATACCTCACACCACCCTCGTTGGTGGTGTTTTCTGCGTTTTGGAAGTTTGTGCCAGCGTCCATAACGCCTTCGGCAAATACCTCCTGCAGCTGGCTGTAGATGTCCTCCAGCTTGCGGATCAGTCTGCCCTCAGGGCTGCCGGGTACCGCATCCTTATAGCCGCTGATGGTATCCCGGATCATTCTGCCGATGTCCTGGAAGAACTGCCGGAGCTTGGCACCCAGGCGCTTATCCTTTGCCTCTGCTGCCTGCAGGAGCTCCATCACCCGGCCGTCTGCCATAATGCCCTCCAAAGAAGCGGCGATCACTTCCTCAAAAGCCTGCTCCTCCGTCAACTTGATCCCGTCCTCGGCATAATCCTTCTGCTTCGCCGCGATCAGCTCTGCAGCGGTAAGTCCCTGACGGTTGAAGCCCTCCATCACCAGATCTGCCATCTTCCGGAACTGCTTGGGCGACCAGTCCTTGATAAAGTGCACCAGCTCGTGAGACACCGTAAACAGAATGTTGTCGCCGTTCAGGTCAATATGGATGCTGCCGTCAGAAGGATCGTAGAAGCCTTCCTTTGCCGCCACGATATTGCCGTCCCGGTCCTTGTACACCAGATTTCCGTTTTCGTCCTTGTAGCTCTCGTAGAAATAAACGGTAGAGCCGAATTTCTTCGCCAGCCTTTCGGTGAAGCTAACGGCAACCCACTGCTTTTTGGTAAGCCCCCTGTGCTTCCCGTCATTGCGCTGCCTGATGGTCTTGCCGTCATATTCGTAGAATACGCCGCCCTTTTTCTCAGCTGTCGAGCCATCCTCGGCAGCTGTTTTCTGTTTGGCCTTTACTTCGGCATCCTTCGCATTATCTTTCGCCTCCACTGCCTTGCGGCCCAGGTTAAACAGGCGCTCCGCATCACCCTTGGAGATCGCGTTGGGATCCAGACGGCTAAGGGCAAGCTTATCGTTTTGTATGCCGCTCTGGAAGGCTCTCAGCGCCTCTTCAATAA
>JAZNZZ010000063.1:0-5662 GCA_045595205.1 Faecousia sp. | reverse complement strand
TCGCCTACGCAGCCCACCAGCAGATAGCGCCGCTTGAAACGGTCGTAGATAAAGTGGTGCATCAGGTGGAAATTCTCGATCTGGCCGGTGCGGTGGACATGGATACGGGGGCCGTCACATACCTGCACGCAGTCGCCGATGCTGATATGATGGTCGTCCACATAGGTCACAGGCAGGTCCTGCGCGATGATCTCATTGACCTTCTTTTCCAGCTCTGCAATGTCAATGTCGGGCTCATGGTCGGGAAAGGTGATGGCAAAGCCGTGGCGCAGGTCGGTGTGACCGCAGCGCTCGTTGTCCTCATCACTGATAAACATACCGCAGATATCCTCGGCAGTGTGGGCCATAAGACGGTAGGGCAGGGAGCTGTACACAGCATCCTTGATCTCCTCCGGCTCCGGTCCGAAAATACCGGGACGGGCCACCAGCACCTGCTCACCCACACCGATCAGCAGATTGGCATTGGCACCCAGATGGGGATAGATCAGATCAAAATGCTCCACCACCACCCGGCGGCCCTTGTCCAGTGCCTCGGAAATGGCTTCAGCCAGCTCGTTCATCTGGGTAAAGCCGTTTTCAAATCGGACATCCAGATGGTAGGTGTGGGGAGAGAAAAAAGCAAAGCTGCGGTCCTGCTCCAGAATGGGCAGGGGACGGATGTACACACCGTTGTCGTCGTTGGTCAGTTCCAATCCGGGGAACATACCGCGGATCAGGGCACTTTTGCCGGAACCGGCCTCACCGATGATGCCGATGAGCTTATCGTTAGGGTTCAGGTACAGCTGAGCGATCTGCTGTCCAAGATCGTACATACGGTGGGCACCCCGGGGGGCATAATAGCTGCTGAGAAGATGGGTCGGTCTGCTTTGGTTCATGGTAATTCCTCCTTTGCGGTCAGGGATATTTTATGTTTTTTATTATGGGCTTTCAGCGAGAACTTGAGACTGCGTCTTCAATTTTCGCATTTCGCGGTACAGGATCATTCCGGTGGCGGCAGATACCAAAAGCCAGGAGATGGGATAGATGGCATACAAAATCGTGGGTGTGTGCATATAGGGCACTACGAACCATACCCACACCAGCCTCGGCACGATCACGCAAAAAAGATCGCAGATCAGGGTATAGGAAGATTTGTGCAGGCCTGCCAGGGTGCCACCGAAAACTTTGGAAAGGGAAAATATCAGATATCCCCAGCAGTTAAACATCAGCTTGGGGAAGCCTGCCGCTATCACCGCCGGATCATCGTTAAACAGACCCAGCAGGGGGGTGCTAAAGAGTGTGATCAGAACATTTGCCAGAAAAACGATTCCCAACAGCCCGGGAATGGCGGAACGTACCGTCTTTCGGATCCTTGCCAAATTGTTTGCACCGAAGCATTGCGCGGCAGCGGTGATACAGGCGGAGCGGAAGGCCTGTACCATCAGGATAATATAGCTGATCAAATTGTCAGCGGCCGTATTACCGGCCACCACCAGATAGCCGAAGCTGTTGACAGAGGATTGCATGATCACGTTGGAAAAAGATACGATGGCATTGCTCAGTCCTGCGGGAACACCGGTGATGAGAATGTGGCGCACGTATTTCCACCGTATTTTCAGCCGTTTCAGGGAAAGTCTGTACTGCCCTTTGGGACGGAACAGCAAGACACACAGCACGGTAGCATTGATCACCTGAGAAATGCCCGTTGCCAACGCCACACCTGCAACGCCCATGCCCAAAAAGGGTACAAATACCACATTGAGTCCCACATTGATAAGACCGCTGAAAACGCTCACCACCGTGGCGGTTTGGGTATCGCCGGAGGCGTAAAAAATATTGGCTGCAAAGGATGCCAGCAGCATTGGGACTCCAAAGGCCAGTCGGATCTGCATGTACAGGGTCGCATCGTTTAGTATTTCCACAGGGGTGTCCAGGAACTTTAAAAGCGTTCCGCACAAAGGTACGCCCAAAAGCGTGATCAGAAGACCTGCCAGTGCGCCCAGAGAGATGCCGGTGTGCATACATTCGGAAAGTGCCTGAGGATCCTGTTTTCCTTTATAATTGCCGCAGGCAACCGTTACACCGATGGCAAGACCGGTCACCAGATTGATGATCAGCTTCAGCGGATGACCGCTGGCACCCACGGCAGCCATGGCTTCTGCGCCTGCAAAGCGACCCATCATGATGGTATCGGCAGTGGAATACAGCTGATTGATGGCAGTGTTGATCATCAACGGAATGGCAAACAGAAGGAGCTTTTTGAAAACAGGACCTTCGGTCATATCCAGTTTTCGGCTTCTACCCATAATGATTACCCCTTAGTACAGCGAAAGTTTCTCCTGCAGATAGCGAGCGGTGGTTTCCGGTAAAAATTTTTCCAAAGCTGCAGTGTCGTGAGCTGCCAGAGCGGCACGGACGGCACTGGCACTGACGGGGATGCTATCCTGTTCCAAGCGGGGGATCTCCCGCAATTCAATGCCCCTTTGGGGCAGATGGGCTTTCAGAGCATCGTTATACTGATTTGTCATCTGTGACAGGGGTTCCGCACCCACATACCGCCGGGTTATACCGAATTTGGGTGCATAATATTTCGTAAAGATCTCAATATCCAAAAGGCAGTGTACCTGTTCGGCGCTTTCCCGGTCTTTGAGGAAATAGGTAGGGAAGGTGGCGGAGGAAATGAGGTAAGGCCCGGTGGGCAGTACCGTCACATTGGAAAGCTCGGCAGTACCCAGCTTTACCATTTCCATCCGGTCTGCGGCAGAAAATTCGCTCTTATCCTCAGAAAGAACAAAGACATACAGCCGGTCGCATTCCTTTGCGGCAGTTTCAATGAGATACCGGTGGCCCTTTGTAAAGGGGTTGCAGTTCATTACCGCAGCACCAACTACCCCTTCACCGCCGCCCTCAGGCAGTGTGTTTAAAAAGCTTTTGATACCGTCTTTCCTGTTTTCCATCAGCAGCACCGTATCGGTCTTTGCGATGGGGTAAAAGAAAAGGGAGGAGAACATAAACTCATTCTTTGGCTTCGTGTACAGGAAAAGATGGCTGTGCCCGTGGGAAAAGGCATCCTGCCGCAGCTGGGTCAGCAGGGTGGCGGTAAGACCCTCCCCCTGACGAAATTCATCCACGGCGATACACTTCAAAAGATTGCCCATACGGGAGCCTGTGGCGATGATCTCGCCCTCGTCCCACACCAGCACCGTGGATTCTGTCTGCTCGTCAGCCTCCAACCCTGCGCGGGAGAGAAAAGCCACCCATTTCTCCTTGCGGGCACCCTGCAGCCGCCCGCATAATTCAATATCCATAAATATACCTCATATTTAAATTCCAATTTATTTCATTATACAACATATTCTATAACTTGCAAATAAAAACTTAAAAAAGAATTGCTTTTTTTAGGTTGTTAAGATACAATAGTACCGATTGTTATAACACATATCTGCGCTTTGCTGCAAAGCTGCAGAAAAGAAAGGGGTTACATACAAAATGGAGATCGTAAAGCTGGCATCTGCGGGCACTATGGAGTCCAGTGATGCCTATGTGGAGATCGAGCCGGCAGCTGCCCTGGACATCCAGCTGGAGTCTGTTGTACAGCAGCAGTTCGGTGACGAGATCTGCAGAGTTGTCCGTGAGGTTTTGGAGGAGGGCGGTGTGACCGCTGCCAGTGTCCGTGTTGTTGACCGGGGCGCGCTGGAGTGCGTGATCCGTGCCAGAGTGGAGACTGCCATTCTCCGTGGAAAGGGGGAAGCATAATGCGCCGTAGTATGCTGTTCCTGCCCGGCAACAATCCCAATCTTCTGATCAACGGTAATTGCCTGGGTGCCGATGCTGTTATCTTCGACCTGGAGGATGCAGTTTCTCCTGCTGAAAAGGATGCTGCCCGTATCCTCGTCCGCAATACGATGCGGTATATGGACTTCCGGGGCTGTGAGAAGATCGTCCGTATCAATTCTATCGACACCACCTTCTGGCAGAAGGACATTGATGAGATCCTGCCCTGGAAGCCTGACCTGGTGCTGCTGCCCAAGACCGGCTCTGCTGCCGATGTTCTGGCTGCCGATGCTTATATGACTGAGGTGGAGCAGAAGCTGGGTCTGCCCCAGAATACCGTGGGTCTGATGCCTCTGATCGAAACTGCTCTGGGTGTTGAAAATGCTTTCCAGATCGCCTCTGCCACAAAGCGTGTGAAGGCCCTGTTCCTGGGCGCAGAGGATCTGACTGCAGACCTGCAGTGCAAGCGTACCAAGGAGAGCCGGGAGATCGAATATGCCCGTACCCGCCTTGTGGTGGCTGCCCGTGCCGCCGGTGTGGATGTGTACGATACACCCTTTACCGATGTAAACGATGACGAGGGTATCCTGAAGGATGCTACTCTGGCAAAGGCTCTGGGCTTTACCGGTAAGGCATCTATCTCTCCCCGTCATGTGGAGGTCATTAACAGCGTGTTCAGTCCCACCCAAAAGGAAGTGGACTATGCCTATGAGGTTATGGATGCCATTGCGCTGGCAAAGAGCCAGGGCAAGG
Organism: Faecousia sp.; assembly: GCA_045595205.1. Classification (GTDB taxonomy): domain Bacteria; phylum Bacillota; class Clostridia; order Oscillospirales; family Oscillospiraceae; genus Faecousia. Next base: position 1,156 of record JAZNZZ010000063.1, on the reverse strand, counting down.
GTGCGATCGCCCTCCACGGCAAGATGATCGATGCACCCATCGTGTCCCGTGCACAGCAGACCATTGCTATGGCACAGGCACTGGGTATGGAAAGGGGGATGTGATATGTCTAAGGTCGTAAGCTCTATTAAAGAGGTCGTGCAGCTGGCAGGTCTCAGGGACGGTATGACCGTATCCTTCCACCACCATCTGCGTAACGGTGACTTTGTCCTGAATATGGTTATGGACGAGATCGCCGCACAGGGCTATAAGGACATCAATGTGAACGCATCTTCTCTTTTTGATGTTCACGTGCCCATTCTGGAGCACATCAGGAACGGTGTGGTCACCGGCATTGCTGCTGACTATATCGCAGCCGGTGTAGGTCGTGCCATTTCTCAGGGTATTATGGAAAAGCCTGTGCAGTTCCGTACCCACGGCGGCCGTCCCCGTGACATCGTGCTGGGCAACACCCCCATCGATGTGGCATTTATTGCTGCTCCTACCGCTGACACTATGGGTAACTGCTCCGGCAAGTACGGCAAGTCTGCCTGCGGAAGTCTGGGCTATGCCTATGCCGATGCGATGTTTGCCAAGAAGGTGGTGGTCATCACCGATAATCTTGTACCCTATCCTCTGCAGGATTTCTCTATTTCCGAGGACTGGGTGGACTATGTTGTACAGGTGGAGGCCATTGGCAACCCCAAGGGCATCGTCTCCGGTACGACCCAGATCACCCGTGACCCTGTGGGACTTGTGATGGCATCCCACGCAGCACAGGTCATTGCCAATTCCGGCCTTTTAAAGGATGGCTTCTCCTTCCAGACCGGTGCAGGCGGTGCTTCTCTGGCAGCTGCCAAGTTCCTGAAGGACATTATGCTGGAGAAGGGCATTCAGGGCAGCTTCGGTCTGGGCGGCATCACCGGCTATATGGTGGATATGCTCCAGGCAGGCTGCTTCCGCAGTCTGATGGATGTGCAGTGCTTCGATCTGAAGGCTGTGGAATCCATCCGTACCGATCCCCGTCATCAGGAGATCAGCGCTATGCACTATGCATCTCCTGCCAGCCGCAGCGCGGTGGTGGACAGCCTGGATGTGGTCATTCTGGGCGCCACGGAGATCGATACCGACTTTAATGTCAATGTACATACCGACTCCAATGGCTATATTATGGGCG
>JAZNZZ010000062.1:0-7940 GCA_045595205.1 Faecousia sp. | reverse complement strand
TTCTGCCAGTGAAGGCAAAAAGCGCAGAAATACTTTGTGTATTTCAAGCATTTTTAACGCACAATGGCGGAAATTCACACCCTTTATAGGCAATTTATCACTATGGTGCACCGCCCAATCAGCGACTTTTGAATATTATTGTGCGGGAACCTCTGTGTACTGAGACTGGGTCATCTGCAGGGGGTTTGCCAGTGCGTTGTTCACAGACTCGATGATAATATCCTTCTGTGCATCCGTCAGCACCAGAGGCTGGCTGCCCAAAGGATTCTTCAGGAAGGAGGCAGGCACATCCGCCATCTTTACCTCATCGATCTTATCGATACCCATAATGCTGCAGTACCAGACATAGGACGCAATAATGCGGCCATAGTCGGAGGCATGGGCATAGTCACGGTGTATATCCTTCTCCTCCAGGTAGCTGGACAGGGCATTTTCAAGAGCCGTACCGGAGGGGATCAGGAACTGGAAGGTCTCATCGGTGACGATGTGATCGCCTACGCACTTGGTTATGGCATTATAGAAATTGGTACGGTTGTTGTCGTACTTCTCATAATTGGTGTAATAGCTGTTGGTCTCCTTGGGATACATATCCCGCAGGGTGTTGTCCACAGGGGTCGCCCAGGGCATATGCCAGGCAAAAATTGCATTGGGGTTCAGCTTGTTATCGTTTACATAATTCTGGATGATCTGGATCTTGCCGTCTGTATAGGTCGCAGATTCAGCGATCTCAAACACACCGCCCATCATAACGATAATGTCCCAGTAGTCAAACCGCAGGGCATCGTACATCGTAACGCTTTCCATAATGGTAGGCTTCTCGTCCGGGGTCTTGCTGCTGCTCAGATACAGATTGTACTCAGGGCTGTTGGCAGTCAGGTAATTGACATGCTTGTACAGGGGACAGCCGGAGTAATACAGGGTGCTGATGATCACTTCCTCATAATCACCGGTACCCTCATAAGCAAAAACACGGTTCAGGGTATTACCGCAGTCCACGCCCAGGGAGTGACCGATGGTCAGGACCTTCAGGACCTTTGCCTCCTCAGGCGGCTCGGTAACCGCAGTCTCCGCAGGCTCCGTCTCCTCAGTCCCACCGCCGCAGGCAGTAAGGGTGCCTGCCAGCATCAGCGCAGAAAGTGCCAGACATAACAGTTTTTTCAAGGTCTTGGACATAACAAACATCCTCCTGATTTTTAATGATAAAATGATTATAGCAGACAGTGCAGCATTTTGCAATTCAAATTCCTGTTTATCTTCCTGTCACCCCCCGTTGTCATTGCGAACCAGTGACCAATGTCACTGGTGTGGCAATCCATAAAGTAAGTATTTGGAACGGATTCCCACGCCAGTGTGTGCACTGGCTCGGAATGACACGGAGGATTGTACTGAACGATAAACAGGAATTTGTTTGCGCAAAAGCCAGCCGGGATCGGCTGGCTTTTGTTATGGTTTACTTAACCAGCAGCTCTGCGATCTGGATGCAGTTGGTGGCAGCGCCCTTACGGACCTGATCACCGCAGCACCACAGGGTGATGGCATTGTCATCGGTGAGATCGGGACGGATCCGGCCCACATAGACGATGTCCTGTCCACTGGTCTCCAGGGGCATAGGATACTGCTTTGCACCCAGGTCATCCACCAGCTTGCAGCCGGGAGCCTTGGCGATCACTTCCCTGACCTCTTCCACCGTCACCTTGCGGTCAAAACGGCAGGTAACAGAAATGGAGTGGCTACGCACCACCGGCACACGGATGCAGGTGCAGTTGACCTTCAGCTCAGGCAGGTGCATAATCTTTCTGCCCTCGTTCTGCATCTTCATTTCCTCGCTGGTGTAGCCCTCGTACTGCTCGCCGCCGATCTGGGGGATCAGGTTGTAGGCGATCTGATAAGGGAACACCTTAGGCTCGTAGGTCTCGCCCTTCTGAAGGGCCTCCACCTCTGCCATCAGCTCCACAGGACCGCCTGCACCGGCACCGGAAACAGCCTGATAGGTAGAAGCGATCATCGCCTTGATGGGAGAAAGCTGATTCAGCGCATTCACCGCAGTGACGGTGATAATGGTGGAACAGTTGGGGTTGGAGATAATACCGTTGTGCCACTTCACATCCTCAGGGTTGACCTCAGGCACCACCAGAGGAACCTTGGGATCCAGACGGAATGCAGAGGAATTATCCACAAACACAGCACCGGCTGCCACGATGGCAGGGGCAAACTTCTGGGCAATGTCGTTTTCAGCAGCGCCCAGCACAATATCCACACCCCGGAATGCCTCGTCGCAGGCCTCCCGGATGACTACATCCTCGCCCTTGAACTTCAATGTCTTACCGGCGCTTCTTGCACTGGCAAGAGGGATCAGCTGACCCACAGGGAAATTTCTTTCCTCCAGGATGCTCATCATTTCCTGTCCCACGGCACCGGTAGCACCCAGAACTGCAACAGTATATAACTTTTTCATAATTGACACTTCCTTATTTTACAAAGCTGTTATACAGCACTCGGATGGCATCTGCAAAATCCCGGTTATCCACACCGAAGATAATGTTCAGCTCATCAGGGCCCTGATTGATCATACGGATATTGATACCCGCCTCGCCCAGCGCGGCAAAGACCTTGCCGGAAACACCGGGGCGGAAAGCCATCCGGCGGCCCACGGCGGCAACCACGGCGATCTTGTCGTGGACCTGCAGACTGTCAGGCTCGGCATCCCGCTGGATCTCGCTGAGCACATTGTACAGGCAGTGCTCCACAGAGGCGGTAGACATAACAACAGAAACATTGTCAATGCCGTTGGGAACATAATCCACAGAGATCTTATGACGCTCCAGCACAGAAAGCACCTTACGCAGCGTGCCGATCTCGTTGCCCATTCCCCGCTTGGACATAGAAATGATGGTATAGTCCTTCTTGCCGGTGATACCGGTAATAAAGCGGTTGGGATCGGACTCGGTGGCAAAGCTCTCCTTGATCAGCGTGCCGGGGTCCCCGGGGGCATTGGTGTTGCGGATGTTCAGGGGGATGTTCTTCTCCCGGACGGGGAAGATCGTACCCTCGTGGAGCACCTGTGCACCGGAATAGCTCAGCTCCCGAAGCTCATCGTAAGTGACCTCAGGAATGGGCTGAGGATCAGGAACGATCCGGGGGTCAGCCATCAGAATACCGGAAACATCGGTCCAGTTTTCATACACATCAGCATCCAGCGCCGCTGCTGCCAGTGCGCCGGTAATATCACTGCCGCCCCGGGAGAAGGTCTTGATTGTGCCGTTGGGCATCACACCGTAGAAGCCGGGGATCACAACGCCCTTACTGAGATCTGCTTTTTCCTTCAAAAGGGCATAGGAGACCTCCTGATCCACACTGCCGTCCAGATTGAACTTGACCCAATCGGTGGAATCCACAAAACCGTAGCCCAGATAAGCTGCCATCAGCTTGGCGGAGAAATACTCACCGCGGCTTACCAGCTCATCCTGAGAGACCTTCTTTGCCTCCAGGCGCTGCTTCAGCTTTGCAAATTCACTTTCCAGATCCACCTTCAGCCCCAGCTCATCACGGATCTCGATGTACCGGGAGGTGATCATCTCAAACACAGGATCGCAGGCAACGCCGTACTGGATGTGGGCGTAGCACAGGTACAGCAGGTCTGTCAGCTTATGGTCACCGCTGAAGCGCTTACCCGCTGCAGAGACCACCACCACACGGCGCTCCCTGTCTGCCATAACAATATCCTTGACTTTGCGGTACTGTCCGGCATCTGCCATAGACGAGCCGCCAAATTTCGTTACTTTCAGCATAATACTCCCTCTTTCCAAAGCTTCTTACGGCATTGCCGCAATGAAGGCCTCCGGATTTTCCTTCAGCCAGGCGTGCATTTCCTTCACCGGCACAGGCTTTGTGATCACTGCCTCGCCCCAGGTCTCGCAGGTATTTTCCTTCAGCCAAAGGTCTGCATTTCCCCGGACATAGTAGCTGCAAAGACACATATTGTCTGCTGCAACCTTGCCGCCGTAGGGACTGTAGTAGCCGTGACCAAGAAGCACATCGGTGCAGTCCTGCACTACATTATACGCAGTGGGGTAACGGCCTGCGCCCTGACCGTAGAAGCTCATACGGCCGGAGGCACTGCCCACCAAAGTAATAAGGTTATAGTTTGTGTTCACTGCAGCCTCAGGCTCTCCTGCTTCAAAGAGGGTAGGCTGCACGAAGGCGGAGAGCTTGCCCTCCTCCAGCTTGCCGGTGGACACCAGCTTGCACACAAGACCGTGTGCCTTGAAGGCTGCCACATCCTCAGCGGTGATGTGACGGATACCGGCGGCAGGCACAGTCTCCGGCTCAACGCTGATGCCAAAGGCGATGTTGGAGGACAGGATCAGCTTATGCCAGGTGTCGATGCCGTCCACATCCGTGGAGGGATTTGCTTCTGCATAGCCAAGGGCCTGTGCCTGGGAAAGTGCCTCGTCATAGCCAAGTCCCAAACGGGCCATAGCATCCAGAATGTAGTTGCAGGTGCCGTTCATAATGCCACCCACCTGCACCAGCTTCTGACTGCGGCGGGCACGCTCCAGCTCAGACAGCCAGCCGATGCCGCCGCCTACAGCAGCGGTGCAGCGGAAGAGAACACCCTTCTCATACGCCAGCGGGATCAGCTCATCATAGAAGGTCGCCACCAGCGCCTTATTGGAAGTGACAATATTCTTGCCGGCTTCGATAGCAGCACGGACAAATTCATAGGCAGGATGGAGACCGCCCATTGCTTCCACCACAGTGTCGATCTCAGGATCCTTCAGCACAGACTGAAAATCCTTCGTCACCTCAGCATCCGGCAGTACCACCTCTTCCAGGCAGACAACCTTTGCCACCTGAATGTCATCCCGCTCAGCTGTCAGATCATAAACGCCACGACCAACGACACCAAAACCCAACAGACCAATTTTCATAATTACCCCTCCAAGTATATTGTGTCTTCCGAAAGAAAACACTTGCCTTTTTATTTGATACAGTATATCATATAGCTATCAAAAATGCAATAGTGACAAAAAAACAACCACAGGCTTTCAAACTGACTTTTTTTGTGCATTATTCAAAAGCGAGGTTATAATATGCTTTATCACTCTACCCGAAGTCAAAACCACACCGCCGACAGTGCACAGGCTGTTTTAAACGGTCTTGCTCCTGACGGAGGTCTGTATGTTCCCGCCTCCCTTCCCAAGCTGGATGTGGAAAGCTGCCTGAAGGGCGACACTATGGCAATGGCTGCACAGATCATCGGTGCGTTCCTGCCGGACATTCCGGAGATGGACACTCTGGTCAAAAGAGCCTACACCGGCAAATTTGAGACAAACGAGCTGACCCCCACCGTGGACACCGGCAAATTTACGGTTCTGGAGCTGTTCCGGGGGCCCACCTCTGCCTTTAAGGATGTGGCGCTTTGTATGCTGCCCCAGCTGCTGACCAAGGCAAAGTCCGTCAAGGGTCAGAAGGAGGACATTCTGATCCTCACCGCCACCTCCGGTGACACCGGCAAGGCTGCCCTGGCAGGCTTCCGGGATGTGGAGGGTGTTCGCATCTGTGTATTTTATCCCCACGGCGGTGTTTCCAGGGTGCAGCGGGCGCAGATGGTGACCCAGGAGGGCAACAATGTTTATGTCTGTGCCGTAGAGGGCAACTTCGACGATGCCCAGACCGGTGTGAAGAATATTTTTGCCGCCGCTGTGGACGGTGTTCTTCCCGGCGGCAAGGGCCACAGGCTGTCCACTGCCAACTCCATCAATATCGGCAGACTGGCACCCCAGGTGACCTACTACTTCAAGGCCTACAAGGATCTGATGGACCGGGGACAGATTGTCTTTGGTGACGAAGTGAATTTCTCCGTCCCCACCGGTAATTTCGGTGATATTCTTGCCGGCTATCTGGCAAAGAAGCTGGGTCTGCCTGTTGGCAAGCTGATCTGCGCCTCCAATGCCAACAATGTGCTCACCGACTTTATCCAGACCGGTACTTATGACCGCCGCCGTCCCCTGCTTAAGACCATCTCCCCCTCTATGGACATTCTGGTGTCCTCCAATCTGGAGCGGCTTCTGTTCCTGATGACCGGAGATACGGCACTGGTGGCAGAGCTTATGGGCAAGCTGAACAAGGAAGGCTTCTACACCGTTCCCGAAAGTCTGAAGACCGCCATCGGCAAGGAATTCTGGGCAGGCTGCTGCGATGACGAAAAGGCGCGGCAGACCATTGCCAAGGTGTTCCGGGAGCAGAAGTACCTGTGTGATACCCACACCGCCGCCGGCTGGGCAGCTGCGGAGGAATATGTGGAAGCTACCGGGGATACCCGTCCGATGGTGGTGCTTTCCACCGCTTCTCCCTACAAGTTCCCTGCCGCAGTTCTGTCCTCTCTGGAGGAAAGCTCTGAAACCGATGAGTTCAAGCAGATGGACCGTCTGGCGGAGCTGACCGGTGTTCCCGTTCCCGGAAATCTGCAGGGTCTGCAGGAGAAAAAGGAGCTGCACACCACCGTGATCCCCAAGGAGGATATGCTATCCTTTGTAACTGCACTTTAAAAACACAGTCGGTGCCGGGTTTGCGGCACCGACTTTTTATATGGGTTTTATAACAAAAAGCACCTCCCGAGGGCGGTACGCCATAGTGATAAAATGGTTTTGAACGGTCCCTTTTCTGCTTAACTGCACAAAAAATTCCCAAAATGCGTCAGCATTCTGGGAATTTTCTTATTTGTTGATCAAAAAAGTTACCACTTCAAAACTGCGTAGCACCTATAAAGGGTGGAGATTTCTGCCAGTGAAGGCAAAAAGCGCAGAAATACTTTGTGTATTTCAAGCATTTTTAACGCACAATGGCGGAAATTCACACCCTTTATAGGCAATTTATCACTATGGTGCACCGCCCAAGCCCTGTGGTCATTTTTTTATGCTGTGTCATAGACAATGAAGCATAGCTGTGATAAAATATAGGAAATCCCATAAGGAGAAAATGCAATGATTGAAAGAAAGCTTGCCGGTCTAGAACCGGAATCTGTTTTTAAGTATTTTGAAGATATTTGCAGCATTCCCCACGGCTCAGGGAACACAAAGAAAATCAGTGATTATCTTGTCTCTTTTGCTGTTTCACATAATCTTCGATATATTCAGGATGCACTGAACAATGTGATCCTGTTTGCAGATGCCACCCCCGGTTACGAGGATCATCCTGCGGTGATCCTGCAGGGACATATGGATATGGTCTGTGAAAAGGATGCAGACTGCGCTGTGGATATGGAACAGGAAGGTCTGGATGTGACCCACAATGGGGAATATGTCTTTGCAAAGGGCACGACCCTTGGCGGTGATAACGGCATTGCTGTTGCCTATGCTTTGGCGATCCTTGCAGATCCTGCTGTTCCGCACCCTCCTCTGGAGGTGGTGATCACGGTGGATGAAGAGACGGGAATGTTCGGCGCTGCAGGCATTGATCTGTCTATGCTAAAGGGAAGAACTCTTCTGAATATGGATTCTGAGGAGGAGGGGATCTTTACAGTTTCCTGCGCTGGCGGCGCAAGAGGTACTATCACGCTGCCGGTGGAGCGCCGCGCAGTTTACGGTCCTTGTGTGCGGTTGACTGTGGAGGGACTTCAGGGCGGACATTCCGGTGTGGAGATCCACAAAAACAGAGCAAATGCCAACAAAGTAATGGGAGAATTTCTCGCCCGGGTGCAGCAGCTGATGCCCCTGTGCATAACAAAGCTCTCCGGCGGTGCAAAGGACAATGCCATTCCCAGAAGCTGTGAGGTCACCCTGGTGGCGTTGGGTATGTATATCGAGCGGATCAACGATGTGGCAGCCGAACTGCAAAAGGAGATCCGGGAGAAGTATGACGAACCCTATGCCATCGTCCGGGGTGACGATGTGGATGCTTTGGGCGGCAACGCGCTGACCACGGAGGATACCGCCAAG
>JAZNZZ010000061.1:0-11541 GCA_045595205.1 Faecousia sp. | reverse complement strand
AGTATTGGCGGAAAGCTGCCCCTGTAAACCTATCGGGGTTCAATTCCCCACTGCTTAAGAGGTAACACTGTGAACGAACAACCTATAGATTTTGAAAGTGCGGAATTTGCTCTGCGGCAAAGCTGGGAGGTGCACCGGCAGGCCTTCGGTCCTATCCTGGAGCCGGCATTTACGGAAAATCCTCAGGTCCGCATTTTGCTGATCAACGCTCTGAACCACATCAGCCGCCGGGAGGTGAAGCGGGGCATGGAGCTTCTGAAGGAGCTGCACCCCCACTGCATTTACGACGAGGATAATTGGAGATATGCTTTATGACTGAGAAAAAGAAGAATCCCGGTTTGTTTTTACTGGGTGTTGCCATCTGCTTTGCTTTGGCAGGCGTTTCCGTTCTGCTGGAGGAGCTGATCCCCGGAGGACTTCTGGGGGCATCCATCATTGCCCTGTTTCTGGGCACCATCATCAACAGCTTTTTCCATCCCGACTGGATGAAGCCGGCACTGAAATTCACATCCAAGCGCATTCTGAAGCTTGCCATCATTCTGCTGGGTGCATCCCTGTCCGTGAACACCATTTTGTCTGTGGGTAAGCTGACCTTCCTTGTGATGGTGTTTACCTTTGCAATGTGCTTCGGCGGCGGCTACTTTATCCGCAAGCTTTTTAAGCTGAACTGGAAGCTGAGCAACCTGATCTCCGCAGGCACCGGCATCTGCGGCGGCTCTGCCATTGCCGCCATCTCCCCGGTGATCGATGCCGACGACAAGGACATTGCCTTTGCTATGTCCTCCACCTTCCTGTTTGATATGCTGATGATCGCCCTGTACCCTCTTATGGGCAAGGCACTGGGTATGTCCGACATCTCCTACGGGATCTGGGCAGGCACCTCTGTCAACGATACTGCCAGCGTGGTGGCATCCGGCTACGCCTTCTCTGATGCGGCAGGAGACTTTGCCACAATGGTCAAGCTCACCCGCACCATTGCCATCATCCCCACGGTGCTGGTGTTCGCCTGGATCGGCACCCGGCAGAAGCGTAAGGAGCTGCTCTCCGCCGGTGGGCAAAAGGTGCAACTAACCAAGATCATTCCCTGGTTCATCGGCGGCTTCCTTGCCCTTGCCATTATCAACAGTGTGGGTCTGATCCCCGGAGAGGTCTCCGCCCTTTTGAAGCTTGCCAGCAAGTTTTTGATGGTCACTGCCCTTGCCGCCATCGGTCTCGGCACCAGCCTTACGGACTTTAAAAAAGCCGGTCTTGCGCCGATGTTCTACGGCATCACCATCGACACCCTGGTGACCCTGACTGCCCTGGCTGTGATCTGGGTCATGGTGCTCACCGGAATGCTCCCGGAATTTTAAAATAAAGGGAACGGCGCACTGTCCAATGCCATTTAGATAAGAAAAAGCGTGTCATTCTGAGACCCCTGAGCGAAGTCGAAGGGGACGAAGAATCTCCTTCAAAATACGATGGAGATCCTTCGCTGTGCTCAGGATGACACGCTTAACTTAATGGCTTTGATTGCACTGCCGTTCCTTTTTTATACAATATCTATGCACAGTTTTTACCAATCCTTTACATTGGCACATTGAAAACGCATATTCCCTTCTGTTATAATAAATGCAGAAAGGAGCGATGAAATTTGGATTCGATCGTAGTATTCTGGAATCAGATGCTGGGCAATCCCCTTCTGTTTATTGCCGTAGCACTGACCTTCGGTGTCATTCTGGTCAACGGCTGGACGGATGCACCCAACGCCATCGCCACCTGTGTGGTGACCCGTTGTATGTCTCCCAGGGCGGCCATCCTGATGGCGGCGGTGTTTAACTTCCTGGGTGTTTTCCTGATGACCCTTCTTAACGCCACCGTTGCAGAGACCATTACAAAAATGGTGGATTTTGGCTCTGACCCCAATCTTGCCATTATTGCCCTGAGTGCCGCCCTCTTTGCCATCGTGCTTTGGGCGACCCTTGCCTGGCTCTTTGGCATTCCCACCAGCGAGAGCCACGCCCTGATCGCCGGTCTTACCGGAAGCGCCATTGCCGTCAGCGGCAGCTTCTCCAGTGTCAACGGCAACGAGTGGATCAAAGTGGTTTACGGCATCGGCATCTCCGTGGTGCTCGGCTTCGGTCTTGGCTGGCTGGTGTGCAAGGGCGTGACCCTGCTGTTCCGCAATGCAGACCGACCCAAAACCGAGCCCTTCTTCCGGGGCGCACAGATCGTGGGCGCTGCCTCTATGGCATTTATGCACGGCGCGCAGGACGGTCAGAAGTTTATGGGTGTTGTGCTTCTGTGCGTGTATATGTCCCAGGGACAGGCGCTGCCCAAGAACATTGACATTGCCGGTGACTATATGTGGCTGATGATCCTGTGCTCTGTTGTGATGGCTGCAGGTACGGCTATGGGCGGCAAGAAGATCATCAAATCTGTGGGTATGGATATGGTGAAGCTGGAAAAATACCAGGGCTTCTCCGCGGACATTGCCGCCGCCCTGTCCCTGCTGATCTGCTCTGTGTTCAGTCTGCCGGTCTCCACCACCCACGCAAAGACCACCTCCATTATGGGTGTGGGCGCTGTGAAGCGCGTTTCCGCCATCAACTTCGGTGTGGTCAAGGAAATGGTACTGACCTGGGTGCTGACCTTCCCCGGCTGCGGCCTTGTAGGCTTTTTGATGACAAAGCTGTTTATGTTTATTTTTACCTAAAATAGAAAGGATCGATGCACTATGGCAAAAGCTGATAAATTTTATTTTGATAACTTCGTTGCAAGCACTGCGCTTTCCAAGGAGGCTGCTGACTACCTTCTGAAGTGTCTTGAAAACTACGATCCCGCAAGGATCGAAGAGATGCTGACCGGTATGCACGAGATCGAAAACCGTGCCGATACAAAAAAGCACGAGCTGAACGCAGTACTGGCCAAGGCCTTCGTCACCCCCGTGGACCGGGAGGATCTGGATATGCTCAGCCACCAGCTGGACGATGTGACTGACCAGATCGAGGAGGTCCTGCAGAAGTTCTACATCAACAACATTCAGACCATCCGCCCCGAGGCCATCGAGTTTGCCAAAAAGATCGTTGCCTCCTGCGAGCTGCTCACGGAGCTGATGGCTGAGTTTGAAAACTTCAAGCGCTCCAAGCAGATCAAGGAGCTGATCATCAAGCTCAACGATGCGGAGGAGGATTGCGACCGGCTGTACCTGGCCTCTATGCGGGCGCTCTCCGTAAATCCCGGGGACACCCTCACCACCATCGCCTGGCGGGACATCTTCACCTGTATGGAGGACTGCTCCGATGCCTGTGAGCATGTCAGTGAATGCGTGGGCACTGTCATTATGAAGAACACCTGATAAAAAGGGCACATTGCAAATTTCTGCAATGTGCCCTTTCTTTTTTGAAAATTTGTGTTATAATGGCAGGAAATTACTTTCTTCTCCGGAGGCGCATTATGATAGGACTGGGTACGATCATCAATACCGCAGCTGTGGTCGTGGGTGGCTTGCTGGGTCTTTTGATCAAAAAAGGCTTTGCACAGCGGTTTGAAAAAATCCTGATGCAGGGTCTGGGTCTATCCACCATTTTCATCGGCATCAGCGGTGTGCTGAAATATATGCTGGTAATGGAAAACGGCAGTCTCTCCGTGCGGGGCACTATGCTGCTGATCTTCTCCCTGGTCATCGGCAGCATTCTGGGTCAGCTGGTGGATATTGAGGACAAGATGGAGCGCCTTGGCAGCAAGCTGAAAAACGCCGTAAAGGTCAGGGAGGACAACGGCGGGCGGTTCGTAGAGGGCTTTGTAACAGCTTCCCTGATCATCTGCGTGGGTGCAATGGCCATTGTAGGCTCTATGCAGGACGGTCTTTCCGGTGACTTCACGATGCTTCTTGCAAAGTCCCTTCTGGACTTTGTGCTGGTGACCATTCTGGCAGCTGCCTACGGTGTAGGCGTTGCCTTCTCTGCAATTCCGATTCTGGTGTATCAGGGTGCCATCACTTTGATCGCCGCCTGCTTTGGCTCGGTGATCAGTGATGTTCTGATCGAAGAGCTTTCCTTTGTGGGCAGCGCCCTGATCTTCTGCGTGGGTGCAAATCTTGTGAAGGAAAAGACCTTCAAGGTGGCAAATATGCTTCCGGCGCTCCTCGTTCCCATTGTGGTGGAGCTCTGGCGGGTACTGAAATAAAAGCAAAAAAACAAAAAATGTCATCCTGAGGAGTGTTGCAGAGCGCAGCGAATCTTCTAATAACAATGATTGCCGGTGGCAATCATACATTGATTAAGACGCGACGAAGGATCTCCATCGTATTTTGGGGGAGATCCTTCGCTGCGCTCAGGATGACATTTTTTGTTTTCAGCCTGCTTTGAAATTATAAACGGGTTTGATGATTCTCTCAATATCCACCGTGGGAGAAATCAGGGACACGATCTCCTCCATCGGCTTATATGCCATAGGGGATTCGTCAATGGTGGAAAGTCCCACGGAGGTGGAATAAATGCCTGCCATCTCCTTTTGGTACTCCTCCAGGGTAAACAGCGCCTGCACGGCGGCTCTGCTGTAAAGCCTTCCTGCACCGTGGGGGGCGGAGCAGTTCCAGTCGGGGTTGCCCTTGCCCACAGCCACAAGGCAGCCGTCCCGCATATTCATCGGGATCAGCACCCGCTGCCCCTGATGGGCAGAGATGGCACCCTTGCGGATGACCCCCAGGTCATCTATATAATTATGCACCGTGTCAAAGGACACCGCACCCCGCACCCCCAGGAACTTCAGAATGCTTTCGGCAATGGCCTTCCGGTTCTCGTGAGCAAACTGCTGGCACAGGCGCAGATCGTGGAGATAGTCCTCCATTGCCCCGCCCCAGAGGTGACACCGCTCTGCCGGGATCTTGGTCAGGGCATAATACTGCCGGGAAACTGCCTCCAGAGCATCGGGGAGCTCTGCGGTCCTTCCCGCCCGGAGCAGCTGCTCCCGCACCCGCTGTTTTTCTTCCTCTGCTGCGTTTTTGCAAAGATCCACCGCAAGGCGCTGGTAATAGGTCGCCACCTGCTGTCCCAGATTCCGGGAGCCGGTGTGGATCACAAGATAGTATGACCCCTCATCATCCACATCGATCTCAATAAAGTGGTTGCCGCCGCCCAAAGTGCCCAGAGATCGGTACACCTTGTCCACATTTTCCAGCTTAGGGAAGCACCGCAGCTTTTTTACAAGTCCGGTTTCCCGGTAGGACTTGTGCACCTTGGCACCGGCAGGGATATGCGCCCGGATATGACGGTCAAGGGCAGCGGGGTCTACCGGGTTTTTCCCCAGCTCCACCGTCAGCATACCGCAGCCGATGTCCACACCGATCACATTGGGGATCACCTTGTCCCCGCAGGTGGCGGTAAAGCCCACCACACAGCCCTTTCCGTAATGGACATCCGGCATAATGCGTACCTTTGCAGCTTCAAAGGGAGCCGTGCGGATCAGCTCGTACACCTGATTCACCGCCTCCGGCTCTATATTTTCTGTAAATATTTTTAAATCGCTCATTTTCTCTCACTCCATTCTTCCAAAAAATTTCCCACCAAAAGCGATTTTGGTGGGAAAGATCTTTATTATCTTCTTGTGATGCTGTGGAGCATTCCCAGCACCTTTTCCAGAGGCAGCATCCGTGCGCGGTCTTCCATTCTCCACACCGTACGGCGCAGGAGCTTCCGCCACTGCATTGCTGTCAAGCCTTCTCTGCCCATCCCCCGGAGGTAAGGACAGTCATCCAGCCGGCTGCTGCCGAAGGCTGCGGCAAAGGATCTGTCCACACCCAATGCCATCGCATAGGGGAACATCCGGAAGAAATAGTCCGGATCGTTGCCGAGACGCTGGCGAAGGGCAGCCTTGTCTGCGCCCCGCAGGTAACGGCGCAAACCCCGGAGCTGCTCACAGGTCTGCTTGCCCAGCTCGGTACGGCCGCCGCCGATACGCAGCAGCACACCGGCAAAGAGAAGTCCGCCTACCATCCAGCAGCTGAGGGCAAAAGCACCGCTTAACAGACCCAGCAGAAGCCACAGCGCCCCCAAGCCCAGTCCATACCAGAAGGGAAGCTTTTTCCGCAGCCGCAGACCCCCTGCCCAGGGGATCATCATATAGCCGCTGAGCGCACCCAAAATGCCCAGCACCACCATCAGAAAACCCTGCAAAACGCCGCCGTTGCCCAGCATAAGGCCAACGCCCACGCCGCCGAACAAGCCCACACCGGAGGCGAGGATACGGAACACGATGCCGCCAGCTGTGCTTCTGCGAAGCATTTCCTTCATCCGTCCGGGACGGCTTGCAAGCACTCTTTGCAGCTGTGCATAGCTGTAGGTAGAGGTATCCGCCTCCTGCCGGGAGCCAAAAAGCTTCCGGAAGGTCTGCCGTTCGGGATCGCAGCGCTCATTGCCCATTTCCATCCGCTTGTGCAGGAGAAGCTTGCCGCCCCTTCCCTTGCGGATCAGGATATAACCCAGCTCCGCCCAGGTCAGCACCGTCAAGCTCAGGTCCACGCCCTGAAGACCGGACAAAGAGCCGATCACACCGGCATCAAAGCCCTCGGGAGGCTCTGTGGTCTCCTCCCTTTTCCAGGGAAGAAGATTGCCCAGGGGCAGGTTAAACAGCAGCGCCAGCCAGAGGATCAGCGCCAGACCGCCGCAAACACCCATACCGATGGCGGCAGTGGCAGTGGACTGGGTCTGCACGATGGTCCGGGGGAACAGCTCCTCGGTGACCGCAAGATGCATCGTCAGGGTCTCGTGGTCCTTCAGCGGTCTCAGCGTCGTGCCGGTGATGGTCATACCCTCCACCGTCGCCTCCAGATGCTGCTCGATGCTTGCCTTATGGTAGCCGCTGACAAAGGCAGGCTTTGCCTCCACCTCTCCGGGGAGGGTCACGGTAAACTGCATTGCTGTGATGGTATACGCAAAACCGTTGAGCAGAGGCAGCTGCAGCTCCAGCGTATCTGCTTCGGTGGTATAGATCACATCGTGGAGAGAATACTGGATGCTGAAGGAAAATGTCCCCGCCGTCTTTCCCATAAGGCGGGACAGATTCACCTTTCGCACCCCGTCGGATTTCTGCGCCACCACCCGGGAGCCGTTCAGGCTGACACCGGTGGCATTGCCGGGTACAGGAAAATAAAGCTTGTCCACAGGCTCCTCCAAAACCACCGTCAGGGTCATATTGACCTGACAGCTGCCGTCAGAGGACACAGATGCCACCGCCTGGGCAGAGGTTGCGGAATTGGCGGCATTTACCTGAAAACAGCCGGAAAGCAGTACCGCTGCCATCACAAAAAGCACGATGAATTTACGCACGCGGACCACTTCCTTTCCCTTGATTTTGACAAAAAACTACCCGCTCCATTTCTAGTCACAGTCTACCATATCCACGGAGAAATTGCAACATATACAACAGGGAAACTCTTTGTTTTTCCCACTGGAAAAACAAAAATTTTTTAAAAAAGAAATGTCATCCTGAGCGAGCGCAGCGAGTCGAAGGATCTCCCTCATACTCGAAGGGGATCCTTCGTCGCGCAGCTCCTCAGGATGACATTTGGTTATCACACTTTTAATTATGCCTTGCAAAGCTCCTCTGCCAGAGCCTCGATCTGTGCGCGGTTTTCGTCGTTCATCGCAGACATAATACGCACGGTGTTTTCCGCGAAGGTCAGGTTCTTGCTGCCCTCCAGCATTTTGGTCATCACCTTGGCTGCGGTGGGTGCCCAGGAGCCGTTCTCCATCAGCGCAACGGTACGGTTCTGGTAGCTTCTCTCTGTCAGATGGTGGATGAATTCCCGCATAAAGGGGAAGATGTCGCCATTATAGGTGGTGGTTGCCAGCACCAGCTTGCCGTAGCGGAAGGCATCCTCCACCGCCTCTGCCATATCGCAGCGGGCAAGGTCATTCACCGTCACCTTGGGACAGCCCTTCTCCTCCAGCTTCTGTGCCAGCAGCTCCACTGCCTCCTTGGTATGTCCGTAGACAGAGGTGTAGGCGATCACCACGCCCTCACTTTCCACCCTGTAGGAGGACCAAATATCATAAAGACCGATGTAATAGCCAAGATCCTCTGTGAGCACAGGACCGTGGAGGGGGCAGATAATGGCAATGTCCAGTGCCGCCGCCTTTTTCAGCAGTGCCTGCACCGGTGCGCCGTATTTGCCCACGATGCCGATGTAGTAGCGCCGCGCCTCGCAGGCCCAGTCCTCCTGTGCATCCAGAGCGCCGAACTTGCCGAAGCCGTCGGCAGAGAACAAAACCTTGTCGTATGCATCGTAGGTCACGATGACCTCAGGCCAGTGGACCATAGGTGCGGTAACGAAGGTGAGCCCGTGCTTTCCAAGGGACAGGGTATCTCCCTCCCCTACCACCACACGACGGTCGGCAAAGTCCGTGCCGAAGAAATTCTTCATCATCACAAAGGCCTTGGCAGAGGACACCACCACCGCCTGGGGATAGGCTTCCATAAACGCCGCAATGTTGGCAGAGTGGTCCGGCTCCATATGCTGCACCACCAGATAGTCAGGCTTTCTTCCCTCCAGGGCAGCTTCCAGATTGGACAGCCACTCCTTGCCGAAATTCTTATCCACCGTGTCCATAACGGCAATCTTCTCATCCAGGATCACATAGGAATTATACGCCATTCCCTCCGGCACGATATACTGACCCTCAAACAGGTCCACCTGACGGTCATTGACACCGATGTACTTAATATCCTTCGTAATATGCATAGACATAACGCTCCTTATGTTTTTTACTGTATTATACACGGATTGCGCCGTTTGTAAAGTGATTTTGTCACACTAACTGCTGCAGTCTTTTTTTGTCAGTCAGCTCCACAGTGCCCCGGGTCAGCTTTACCATACCCTCACTCTGGAAGTAGCGCAGCATCCGGGTCACCACCTCCCGGGCAGTGCCCATATGGTTGGCGATCTTTTCGTGGGTCAGCTGCAGCACATCCTGCCCCTCCACCACGGATTCTTCCACAAGAAACGCTGCCAGGCGCTTGTCGAAGCTCTTCCACATAATCTGCTCCATCAGCCACATAAGCTCAGAGAAATGTCCTGCGATCAGCTCCCGGGAATAATTGGCAAGGGCAATGGACTCCCCCATCAGATTCTGGTACAGACAGGCAGGGATCACCCACACCTCGGAATCCTTTTCCGCGGTGATCATCACATCGATCTGCAGATCCGGCATCACGCAGGATGCGGAAAACAGGCAGATGTCCATTTCAAAGAAACGGCTGATGGTGACCTCTCTTCCCTCCTCGGAGAGCATATACGCCCGCAGCTGACCGCTGCGAACCAGCACCAGCCCAAGGCAGTTGGGACCGCCGTCGTGAAGCACCCTGCCTGCAGGCACTTTGCGGAAGTCTGCCAGCTCTGTAATGCGGTTTTGCTGCTCCGCCGTCAGCTTGTCCCAGATGGGAAAATAATGGGAAATACTCATTGCACAACACCTCACTATAGAATATACCTGTTTTTTTGAAAGAAGTCAAAATTTTTTCTTCTCTTTGTGAGAAAGTCACAGTTTTTTCACAAAAGTGTGTTATACTGTGAGTACAACAAATTTATGGAGGTAATCATTATGAAATATGCATGCAATCTTTGCGGCTGGGAATACGACGAATCTGAGGGCTATCCCGAAGGCGGCATTGCCCCCGGCACCAAGTGGGAGGATGTTCCCGAGGATTTCACCTGCCCCCTGTGCAGCGTGGACAAGGACCAGTTCAGCGAGGCGGAATGATTTCGTATTTTTCATTCTGAATACCGTGTCATTCTGAGGACCCTGGGCGTAGTCGAAGGGGACGAAGAAGCTCCAGTGAAAACACCGCTATTCTGAAGGAGCTCCTTCGACTACCCCTTCGGCTTCGCTCAGGATGACGCGTTATTGGGATACCGCAAAAAGCGCGCCACGCATAAAAGCTAAAAAATTCCCTGCAAAATACAGGATCCGTCTCCTGATTTTGCAGGGAATGATTTTTCATTTTGGGAATATTAGCCGCGCTTCCACTGCAGAGGCTCGCCATCCTCTTCCAGCGTAATCTCTTCGATCACAAGAGAGTCACCATCCAGGGTATAGGCACTGGATTCAAACTCGTTGAGCCAGCTGGGAGCGATCCAGATCTTGCTCTCCGTGACATAGTAAACACCGTCATCCGCAAAGCTCTCGAAGAACTCCTCCAGATCCATACCTTCGACCTGCTTGTTTACATACTCCTCAGTGGACATACCCTGCTCTGCCAGTATAGCAGCATCCGTCTGCTCCTTGCTGATGCCCTGCGCTGCCATCGTTGCATAAGTGACATCCAATGTCATCTTCTTCATAGCATCCAGGAACATCAGCTGATCGTCGATCACGACCTGCTGGAGCACATCGCCATTGTTCTTGAATTCATAGACCAATGTAACCGGCAGCTCCTCCAGATAGCCGGTGGTGCCCAGCATTTCGCCGGTCAGAACGGTCTCACAGGTCCACTTGCCGTGAAATTCCTTCGTGGCAGCAGTAGTGAAACGGGGGTCAGTATTGATCTTCTCGCCCTCCGTCAAAGCACACACAGAGCAGGTCTTGGGTGCTTCTGTGGTAGCCTCTTCCCAAGTGTGACCCAGGGCTTCGCCTTCGGTCACCTTACAGGCGGTGCAGGTCTTGGGAGTGGTGCAGGTAGCCTCCTGCCAGGTATGACCCAGAGCTTCGCCCTTGGTCTCGCCGCATTCCTGACAGGTCTGGGGCGCGGTACAGGTGGCGGCATACCACACATGGCTGCAACAGCCGGTGAGCAGTCCCACCAGAACCAGAGAAAGAGTCATAAGTACAAATATCTTTTTCATTGGAATACCTCCTGACAAATTTCGTAATAATATTGTACCACAGCTTCCACATTAAGTCAATTTATTTCCAAGCTGCAGATTTATGCAAAAAAAGATTGACTTTTTTTAAAGAACACTATATAATACACTGGTCTGCGAATGCAGACATATCCTTGCTCCCGGCGAGACCGGGGGCCTAAAGTCCAAAAGGAGGTGCAAACAACATGGCTAAGATCACCGGCAAGTACGAGGTGCTTTACATCGTCGACCCTGCACAGGGCGAGGAGGGCATCGCCGCACTGGTGGAAAAGTTCAAGGCAATGGTGGAGGCGGAGGGAACTCTCTCTAACATTGATGAGTGGGGCAAGCGTCGTCTGGCATACCCCATCAATGACCTGAACGAGGGTTACTACGTCCTTATGAACTTCGAGAGCAAGCCCGAGTTCCCTGCGGAGCTGGAGCGTGTTATGAAGATCACCGAAGGCGTCCTGCGCTGCCTGACCACCGCTGTGGAAGAGTAAGGAGGAATCTCTATGCTTAACCACATCACCATCATGGGCCGTCTGGTCCGTGAACCCGAGCTGCGCCGTACCGGCAGCGGTGTCGCCGTCACCAGCTTTACGCTGGCAGTTGACCGCGATTTCGGCAAGTCCGAGAACGGCGAGAAGGAAACCGATTTCATTGACTGCGTAGCCTGGCGTCAGACTGGCGAATTCGTCGCCAAGTACTTCACCAAGGGC
>JAZNZZ010000060.1:0-2061 GCA_045595205.1 Faecousia sp. | reverse complement strand
TACCCTGGCTTACCTTATCGAGCGTTATGCCGGTGCACTGCCTCTGTGGATGATGCCCGAGCAGGTTCGGGTAATGCCCATTACCGACCGTGCCCACGAGTATTGCAAGGGTCTTGTTGAGGACCTGAAGAATGCGGGCATCGGCGCAGAGGGCGACTACCGCAGTGAAAAGCTGGGCTACAAGATCCGCGAGGCACAGCTGCAGAAGGTTCCCTATATGCTGGTGGTGGGTGACCGTGATATGGAAAACGGCACCGTGTCCGTCCGTACCCGTAAGGGTGACGATCTGGGCGCAATGACCCCCGCAGAGTTCACTGCAAAGTGCCTGCTGGAGATCGCAACCAAGTCTAAGGAAGTTTAACTTATAAAAAATCGGAGGTGCTGTTTTGCAGCACCTCCGAATATTTTTGTGTTGTTATACTTTGTCATAGACCAGAAAGTAAACATAGTTTGCATTGTTCATAATCAAAGGGTAATCCTGCCCGTTGTAGGTCAGAAGGAGCGTGGCATTTCTGGAAACATAAGTGCCTTCGTAAGCTTCTGCAGCATCGGAAGCGCCTCCGCTGAGAGTCAGCACAAAGGTGCCGTCGGCATTCAGCTCCAGAAGGATCCGGTCGTGATCGCAGCCGGGGATGCCGCCGTCCGGTACAGTTGCTTCAAAGCTCTGGTCCGTAAAGCCGTTTTCCCCAACGGAAAGGGTAATGCTCGTTTCTCTGTCCGCATCAAAGTACCAGGATTCAAAGGTATAGATGCAGGCTTTTCCCGCCATAAAATTCCTTACGGCTGCGCCGTCTTCGGAAGTTAGGGTGATGTACTTGTCATCAAGACTGTAGGTGCCCGTTTCCCCGGTGCTGAAAGAGTAGGTGTTGTCTGCGTTCACCGTGACGGTGTGATCCAAAAACCACAAACGGGCTTTATAAGTGCCTGCGAGGGTTTCTACCGTTACCGGCTCTTTCAGCTTTTCAGAGCCGTTGGTCAGGGGCGCGGTGGGGAGTGTTGCCTGAGGTGTGCCGGCAGGGGGTGTTTTCCCGTTGCCGCAGGCACAAAGACCGAGACAAACCGCAAGGGCAAGCAGCAGTGCAAATCGTTTCTTCATAGTATGCTCCTTTGTAAAATGCAAAGTACGCGGATCCATCGGACAAAAATATGATACCATAGCTTAAAGAAAATGGCAATACGGTAAAGCTGAAATAAAAATGCAGCCTGTAGCATTACAATTGATCCCACAAAGAAAACATAAAAACCTATGAAACCGATCATTAACAAAAAACCAAACATACACATCGATCCCTTTCTTAATAATAAGCGACAAAATGTGGAGACCCCGTAAAGAAGCGTTGCATTTTAAGAGGTAGCGGATAATATCTGCGGCGGTGACAGCCGTTATTTGGGAAGCCAGGGAAGCAGTATCATCAAAGTCTTTGATATGACCGCAGCCACTACCGGCGTCAACGAGACCAATGCCCGGAAAGCAGGGCTTAATGTGGATACGGTGATCCTGTCTCCTATGAGCCACGCAGGCTATTATCCCGGCGGCAGGCTGATGACGGTGAAGGTGGTCTTTGAAAAGGAAACCTACCGCCTGTTGGGCGCGCAGATCGTGGGCTGCGACGGTGTTGACAAGCGGATCGATGTGCTGGCAACGGCTATCCACGCCGGTATGAAAGCAACCGATCTGAAGGACCTGGAGCTTGCCTATGCGCCGCCGTACTCCTCTGCAAAAGATCCTGTAAATATGGCTGGCTTTATGATCGATAATATTTCCAAGGGACTGAAGCAGTGGCATCTTTCCGATGCTGCCAATCTGCCCCGGGATGGAAGTGTGACCTTGCTGGATACCCGTACCGTGGGTGAATATAGCCGGGGACATATCGACGGCTTTAAAAATATCCCGGTGGATGAGCTCCGGGAGCGGAGCGGCGAGCTCGAAGCCGGAAAACCCGTGTATGTCATCTGCCAGAGCGGGCTGCGCAGCTATATCCCCACCCGGATCCTGGAGGGCTGCGGCTTTGAGGCGTACAATTTTGCCGGTGGCTTCCGGTTCTATGATGCGGTAATGAA
>JAZNZZ010000059.1:0-23246 GCA_045595205.1 Faecousia sp. | reverse complement strand
GGCGTTCAGGCAGTCAACCCCAACGCCATTGTCTACGTCAAGAACCTGAACAACTGGGCTGACGAGGTCAACGAGAAGGCCTACGCAGAAGAGCTGATCAGCTCCTTCGGCTGCGGCGTCATCTCCCAGCACTGCGACTCCGCACAGCCCCAGATCGCTGCCCAGAACGCCGGCGTTTTCGGCTGCGGCTACAACTCCGACATGACCGGTGATGCTCCCAAGGCTCACCTGACTGCTGCTATCTGGAACTGGAATGTCTACTACGGCACTGCTATCCAGGCTGCTGCTGACTGCGGCGAGGCTGCTAACTTCGTGGTGACCATGGGCAGCTCTGCTTACTACGGCGGTCTGGCTGAGGGCTTCGTGGATGTGTCCCCCCTGTCCGAGAACTGCGCTGCCGGCACTGAGGATGCCATCAAGCAGGTCAAGGAGCTGATCATCTCCGGCGAGTGGGATGTGTTCTCCGGCGTGAAGCTGAACATCTCTGTTGCTGAGGACGGCACTGCCACCGTGGAGCAGGTGGATGCTGCTCTGGTGGACAACGCAGGCAACGAGATCGTTGCTGCCGGCGGCGAGTCCGTTGAGGACGGCGTCATCACCGGTACTATGAACTACTTCGTGGAAGGCGTTAAGGCTGCTTAATTTATTAGAGCTACTGAATTTTTGGGGCTGGTCGGATTACCGGCCAGCCCCTTTTCGCTTTTTGAGAGTTGATATTCAAATTCCAATTTAGCGGGCTCTTTGGAATGATGTCGTAGGGGCGGATATTATCCGCCCGTCATTGCCGAAGGCAATGGTGATTTGCGTTGCAAATCACGCGGGCGATTGATAATCGCCCCTACAATGTCATTCGATAGACTGAACGATAAATAGGAATTCTCTTGACCCCGGGGGAAGGGGGCGGTATAATATGGGAAGAAACAAAAAGTTGGTGACGGGAATGAAACAAAAGCTTTTATTTATCGGCAGCGTGATCCTGGGAAATCTTATGCTCGCCTTTTCCATTTGTGGCTTCGTGGTGCCAAACGGGTTTATGCTGGGCGGCACCACCGGCATCTGTCTTGCCATTCAGAAATTCCTGCCCCAGGTCCCACTGTCTGTCCTTTCGGCACTGGTGGTAGGTGTCCTGTTCTTCCTTGGCTGGATCTTTCTGGGTAAGCAGTTTGCCGCAGGCTCTATCCTCTCCACAGTGATCTATCCGCTGTGCGTTGCCCTGTTTGAGCAGCTTCCTCTGGGGGACTGGCTGCAGGCGGATGTGCTCACCTGTGCCATTTTTGCCAGTGTCACCGCAGGTCTTGGCATCGGTCTTGTGATCCGGGTGGGAGGCTCCACCGGCGGTATGGATATTCCCCCCTGCATCCTGCAGAAATACAAGGTCATTCCCGTGGGCAACTCTATGATGTTCTTTGACACCGCCATCGTGCTGCTGCAGGTGATCCTTTACGGCACGGAGGGTCTGCTTCACAGCATCCTCATTGTTTTCCTGATCTCCGCCGTGGTAAACAAAACCATCGTCAGCGGTGAAAATGCAGTGCAGATCATCATTATTTCCCCGGAGCACGAAACCATTCGCAGTCAGCTTCTGGGAGATATGGACACCGGTGCCACGATGCTCAGCATTGAGACCGGCTACACCGGTCAGGCGCAAAAGGCAGTGTTCTGCGTCACCTACGCCAAGCACTACCCCCGGGTGCGGGATGCGGTGCTGAAGGTGGATCCCAAGGCCTTTATGGTCACCACCGCTGTAAAAAATGTGAACGGACAGGGCTACACCATTGCCCGGAACACGGAGAAGCTATGAAAAAATTCGGACTGAACGCAAACGCCCTGAAGCTCCTCGCCGTGCTCTCTATGACTCTGGACCACATTGGGCTTCTGATGTTCCCCCAGGCGCTTTGGCTGCGGGCCGTGGGCAGACTGGCCTTTCCCATCTTTGCCTTTATGATCGCAGAGGGCTGCAGCCATACCCGGAATATGGGAAAATACCTGCTCACCGTGGGTATTTCCGCCGCCCTGTGCCAGGCGGTAAGCTACATTGCCACCGGCTCACTGTATCAGTGCATCCTTGTGACCTTTTCCCTCTCCATCGGCTTTGTGTGGCTTCTCACCCTTGCCCGGAAAACAAAGCCCCTTTACTGGCTTCTGGGTTTTATCGGGATCGGTGCCGTGTACTTTATCACCGACATTCTCCCGGGGCTTTTGACCGGCACGGATTTTGCCGTGGACTACGGCTTTCCCGGTGTGATGCTGCCGGTTGCCATCTTCCTCTGCCGGAGCAAATGGCAAAAGCTGCTGGCCGCCGCTGTCCTGCTGGTGCTTCAGGCAAGGACTGCGCTTCCGGTGCAGTGGTATGCCCTTCTGAGTCTTCCCCTGCTCGCCCTTTACAACGGCACACGGGGCAGGTGGAAAATGAAATGGTTCTTCTATATCTACTACCCTGCCCATCTGGCAGTTCTGTATGTGATCGCACCGTGCCTTGCATAATTTCGATTCCACCACAGGCGGAGGCATATCCGCAAGTGGTGGAATCGTCATTTTTTGTCGAAAAAAAAGCAGAAAAAAACGCTGTTTTTCGGGTTCTTTTGTTGCTTTTCCCGTGCCTTCGTGGTATAGTTACTATGTACATAAATGGGCGCAATAGGTGCAGCCCGGCAAATCCAGGAATCCCTGCAGAAAGAAGGCTCTGAGCAATGGGCAGAACGCAGTTTTGTGTCATCGGACATTTTGGCTTCGGTAAAAATATGCTCAACGGACAAACCGTAAAAACCAAGATCCTTGCCGCCGCACTGGAAAAGGCGCTGGGCGAGGAGCAGGTTATGAAGATCGACACCCACGGCGGTGTGAAGGCACTGCTGAAGCTCCCCTTCCAGACCTTCCGGGCAATGCGCTACTGCGACAATGTGGTGATCCTCCCTGCCCACAGAGGTCTGCGGATCGTGACCCCGATGCTGATGTTCTGGCGGCTGTTCTTCAAAAGGAAGCTCCACTATGCCGTCATCGGCGGCTGGCTCGCCTCCTATCTGGAGGGCAAAAAAAGCCTTGAACGGCAGCTGAATACTTTTTCCGGCATTTATGTGGAGACACACTCTATGCAGACTGCTTTGGAAGCGCGTGGTTTTCGCAATGTCACCGTGATGCCCAACTGCAAAGCACTGCCTGTTCTCATGCCCCAGGAGCTCCCGGTGCTTCAAAAGCCTTACAAACTATGTACCTTCTCCCGTGTTATGAAGGAAAAGGGTATTGAGGATGCGGTCAATGCCGTAAAGGCTGTCAACGAGGCCGCCGGAAGCACCGTGTATGAACTGGATATTTACGGACAGGTGGATGCAGGACAGACTGAATGGTTTGATGCATTGCAGAAAACCTTCCCCGAATACATTCGCTACGGCGGACTGGTGCCCTTCGATAAGAGCGTAGCGGTGCTGAAGGACTATTTCGCCCTCTTATTTCCTACATACTACAACGGAGAAGGCTTCGCCGGCACGCTTCTGGATGCTATGGCATCCGGTGTTCCGGTAATTGCCAGTGACTGGCGGTACAACGCAGAGCTGGTGAAGGAGGGCAGGACCGGGCTCCTGTTCCCTACCAGAGATGTTGGGGCACTCACAGAAATTCTGAAAGCCGCCCCCACCGACCTGAAGCGTTGGGAGGCTATGCGGCGGTTATCTCTGGAAGAGGCTCACAAGTACCAGCCCAGCGAAATCATTAACATATTATTAGAACGGATCGAGGCGTAAGACTTTGAAGAGATTATTGTGCTTGATTAGCTGTATGAATGCCGGCGGTGCAGAAACTTTTCTGATGAAGCTTTACCGCCAGCTGGACAAAGAAAAATACCAGATGGATTTCTGCATCAATGTAAAAGAAAAATGCTTTTACGAGGATGAAATTTTAAATATGGGCGGCAGGATCTTCCGCATCCCCTCCAAAAGTGAGAACCGGAAGGAATTCGCCCGCCAGCTGACCCGGATCATTCAGGAGGAAAAGTACAGCTCCGTACTGCGGATCACCTCCAACGCCATGGGCTTTATGGATCTGAAGATCGCAAAGAAGGCAGGTGCTTCTCTGTGTGCCGCCCGCTCCAGCAACAGCAGCGACGGCAAGGGCTGGAAGCCGTGGCTTGCCCACCGGCTGGGAAGGCTGCTTTACAACCGCTATGTGGATGTTAAGTTCGCCCCCTCGGATCTGGCTGCCAAGTACACCTTCGGTGAGACCGCCTACAAAAGCGGGAAGGTCAGCATCCTCCACAATGCGGTGGATCTCGGCATTTTCCACTTTGATCCTGTAGGCAGAAAGTCCATCCGGGAGGAATTTGGAATTTCTGACAGCACGGTGCTGGTGGGTCATGTGGGTCGCTTTGATCCCCAGAAGAACCACGGTCAGCTGCTGGACATCTATGCCCAAATCGCAAAGCAGCAGCCGGACAGCAGGCTTCTGCTTGTGGGTCATGGCAAGCTGCAGGACCAGGCCCGGGAAAAGGCAAAGGCCCTGGGCATTGCGGACCGTGTGATCTTTGCCGGCATCCGTTCCGACATTCCTCAGGTGCTTTCTGCAATGGATGTGTTTGTATTCCCCTCTCTGTACGAGGGTATGCCCAACACCGTCATCGAGGCACAGGCCACCGGACTTCCCTGTATCATTGCCGACACCATCACCCGGGAAGCTGACATTACCGGTCTTGTGCAATATCTGCCTTTGGAGCTGGAGGCTGACCGCTGGGCACAGCAGGCTCTGGAGTCTGCGCAAACACCCCGCCGGGATACACACAACGACTTTATTCGAAACAAATACGACATCCAAAGCATTGCCGATGAGTTCGTAAGCCTCTGCTTTGATCGCTGTGAGGACGCATAATTATGAAAATCTCCTTAAACTCGGTGCTTGAAAAGATGATCTGGCTGCTAACAGTGCTTCTGTTCAGCTCCTTTCTTATCTTCGAAGCCTACACCTGGGGCAAATATGTATTCTTTTCCGCCACCATTCTGATCGTGCTGTTGTCGGCCATCTCCTATAATGGTGTTCTCCGCATCCGCCTGCGTCCATACCACATTTTCTTTATCCTGTTTATGCTGTACACCGCCATCACTTCCCTTTGGGCGATACGCACCAACGATGTCTATAACAAAACCTATTCCCTGCTGCAGATCCTGGTGTGCGCCTCGTTGATGTACCTGCATTATGACCGTAAGGCTAATACGCACAGCCTTCTGATGGTGGTTATGTGGGCGGGCTATTTTGTCGTTCTGTATGCCATTTCCTTCTACGGTCTGGATCAAATGCTGGCAAGCGCCCAGGATATGCGTCTGGATAATGAATTTTCCAATGTAAACGCCATTGCTATGGCTGCCGCCATCTCCTGTATGTTCCAGTGGAACGAGCTCCTGCACAGAAGAAACATATGGTCTTCGGTGTTTATGATCCCCGCTGTAATTCTGATCACCGCCACCCAGAGCCGCAAGGCCTTCATCCTGCTGATCGCCGGCATTGTACTTGTGTATATCGTCAAAACTATGGGTCAGAAGGGGTTTGCAAAAAAAATCCTCAAGCTGCTCTTTTATATGCTTCTTTTGGCTGTGGCAATGCAGCTTCTGTTCCGCCTGCCCATCTTCTCCGGTTCACTGGAGCGTATGGAGCAAATGCTGAACTTCTGGTCCAACGAAGGAGAGGTGGACCACTCCACCCTTCTGCGTAACAATCTGATGGAGCTGGGTCTTGAGTGGTTTAAAAAATACCCCATTGGCGGCATCGGTATGGGCAACCCCCATATTCTGGCCGGTCAGTATCTGAAATTTGACTCGTACCTGCACAACAACTTTGTGGAGCTGCTTTGCGGCGGTGGCATCATCGGCTTTGGTCTGTATTATTCGATGTACGCATATCTGGCATACACCCTCTTCAAGTACCGCAATGCCGACCGGGAAGCTGCCTATCTGTCTCTGATCTGGCTGAGCCTGATGCTCATTATGAACTACGGAATGGTCACCTACTATTCCAAGCTGCAATGGTATTATCTTGCGATCCACTTCATAACCGCAGATCGTCTGAAGAGAAAACACAGGGAGATGATAAGCAATGCTCAAGAGTCTGCTGCGCAAGGGGACTAAATACATTACATCCTCAGACTACCGTTTCCTGCTGAATGCAAATATGGGTCTGCACAACAAAATGGAGGACGGGGACTTTCTCGCCCGGAAGTATAAAGCCTGTATGGGAAGAAACCTGTCCCTTGAAAACCCTGTGACCTTTAACGAGAAGCTCCAGTGGCTGAAGCTCCACGACCGCCGCCCGGAGTACACAATGATGGCGGACAAGCTGGCTGTGCGGCAATATATCACCGAGCAGCTGGGTGAGGAGTACCTGATCCCCCTGCTGGGTGTATGGGAAGACCCTGATGATATTGATTTTGATCTGCTGCCCGACCAATTTGTTCTCAAGTGTAATCACAACAGCGGTCTGGGTATGTGCATCTGCAGAGACAAGTCCAGGCTGGACATTCCCAAGGTCCGGGCAGAGCTTCAAAAGGGTCTACGGGAGGACTACTACAAAAAGACCCGGGAGTGGGTCTACAAGGACATTCCCCGCCGGATCATCTGCGAAAAGTTTATGACCAACGGCGGCCGCGAGCTGGATGACTACAAGATCCATAATTTTAACGGGGAAGCAAAGTTTATTCTTGTCTGCCGGGACCGTTTCTCCGACACCGGCCTGACCGAGGATTTCTTCACCCCTCAGTGGGAGCATCTTCCCATCAAGCGTCCCAAGCTGGCAAATGCCGCCCAGCCCATTCCCAAGCCGGAGCAGCTGGAGCTGATGCTGGAATTTTCCAAAAAGCTTTCCAAAGATATTCCCTTTGTGAGAACAGACTTTTATGTGATCGAAGGTCAGGTCTACTTTGGTGAGATCACCTTCTTCCCTGCCAGCGGTATGGCAGAATTCGATCCTCCGGTGTGGGATGCCAAATTCGGCTCCTGGCTGGAGCTGCCAAAAGAATAGCAGCATTTTACACTCATCGAAAGGATGCGATTTCGTGTCGGGCGTTTTAAAAAAGCAGCGGGTTTATGAGCTGGATTACATTCGGGCAATCTCTGCGATCTTCATCGTCCTTTTTCATTACACGACCCAATATAACAATTCCATTGGGCATATTGGGTCCTGGCCTGTCTCTGTTCCTTGGGGTTCTATGGCTGTCAACACTTTCTTTCTGCTGACCGGATATTTGACTGTTTGCCACTATTCCTCCGGTTTTCTGCAGTTCGTCTACAAGCGCTGGTGCCGCCTTTGGCCTGCCTTTGCAGTTTGCGTTATAATCACCTCCGCTTTTATGGCATTACTGATGCCTGAGCGGCTGCGTACAATTCCCGATATTCTTATAAATTTCACAATGTTCCCTGCATATCTGGGCGCAAAAGCTGTTGACGGCGTATACTGGACACTTCCGGTAGAAATCATTTTCTATTTTTGGATTGCAGTTATTCTGTGCCTGACCAAAAAGAGAAAAAAGCTTTTGATGATTTGCTTATACGGCTGGACAGTATTGTCTATCATCGTAAGCCTTTTCTCCAAGCTCAATTTTCTGCCACTGCCCACATCCCTTTTGCAAATTGGTTTTAACACATTGCACGCACCATGCTTTATTATTGGCATCGCAATCTTCTTGCAAAACGCAGATGACGGTGTTTCATGGAAGAGCACACTCCCCCTGCTTTTCCTGTGTGTTGCAGGAGTCTATCTCGGACGGGGTCTCTCCCTTACTGTTTGGACAACGCTTTGGGCACTGCTGATCTGGGCTGTAACAGCAGGAAAGCTTCATTTTTCTTTGAAAAAGAAAAACCCTGTTCATAAATGCCTCGTATTTCTGGCAGGCATTTCCTATCCTCTTTACCTTTTGCACCAGTTTATTGGCTTTGCAATTATTCAGAAGCTCGAGCATCTGGGGGCTGTAAATGAATTATGGATCATCGTTCCCATCGTTTTTTCCATTTTACTGGCAACCGCCGTCCATTATTGGGTTGAGATCCCGGCAGGCAATCTATTGCTGAAGCTCCTGAAAAAGAAAGCACCGACACAAAATAACACACAAACACAATAACAAAAAACACAGGAGATGTTATTATGAAAATCCTGATCGGTGCCGATCTGGTGCCTACAGATACCAACGAAGCCTTATTTGCAGCCGGAGATGCTGCCCAGCTGGTGGGCAAAAAGCTGCAGACCCTGCTTTCGGAGGCAGACTACCGCATTTTCAATCTGGAGGTCCCTCTGACAGATATGGCAACCCCCATCGAAAAGGCCGGTCCTGCCCTCATTGCTCCCACTGCTACCATTGAAGGCTACAAGGCTCTGGGTGTGGACTGCCTCACCGTTTCCAACAACCACATTATGGATCAGGGTGCAGAGGGTCTTGCCTCTACGCTGGACACCCTGAACAAAGCAAACATTGCCTATGTGGGTGGCGGCAGCAATCTTGCCGAAGCCGCAAAGCCTTATATTGCAGAGGTCTGCGGCAAGCGCATCGGCATCTATGCCTGTGCAGAAAATGAATTCTCCATTGCCGGAGAAAATGCCCCCGGCGCAAACCCCTTTGATGCACTGGAAACCCCCGATCACATCGTATCTCTGAAAACACAGTGCGATTTTCTGATCGTTTTATATCACGGCGGCAAGGAGCATTACCGCTACCCCTCCCCTCTGCTGCAGAAGACCTGCCGCAAGCTGGTGGAAAAGGGCGCTGACCTGGTTCTGTGCCAGCACAGCCACTGCATCGGCTGCGAGGAAAAATACCTGCAGGGCACCATCGTTTACGGTCAGGGCAATTTCCTCTTTGACCACAGCACCCGGGAGCACTGGCAGACCGGTCTTCTGGTGCAGCTGGACGATAGCTTTGAAGTTTCCTACATCCCCCTGCGGAAGCAGGAGCAGCTGGTGCGTGCTGCAGAGGGTGACGATGCAGAAGCCATTCTGGCAGAGTTCCGGAAGCGCGGCGAAGAGATCACCGACCCCCAGGTGCTGAAAGCAAACTATGTGGCTTTTTCCAGGACGCTGGGTCAGGACTATCTGACAATGCTGGGCGGAAAGGAAAGCAAGCTTTTCCGTCTTGTCAACAAGCTTCTGGGCGGCCGTCTGCGAAAGCATCGCAATCAAAAGCGCTATATAAAGCGAAACAGTCTGAATATTGAAAACTATTTGCGTTGCGAAGCCCACAGGGAGCTGCTGCAAGCCTTCCTGCACGATAGAAACACGAATTAAGAAAGAAGTGTTACAGTATGGATGATATCAAAGTAAGCGTTTGCGTCATTACCTACAAACACGCGCCCTATATCCGCAAGTGTTTGGACAGCATTTTGGCGCAAAAGGTCAATTTCAAATATGAGATCGTAGTGGGCGAGGACTGTTCTCAGGACGGCACCCGGGAGATCCTGCTTGAATACAAAGAAAAGTATCCGGACAAGATCGTATTGCTTCTCAATGAGGAAAATATGGGTGCTTCCCGTAACGGCTACAATGTAAAGCTTCACTGTCAAGGCAAGTATCACACCAGCTGCGAAGGTGACGATTTTTGGGTGGATGACCAAAAAATGCAAAAGCAGGTGGATTTTTTGGATGCCCATCCGGAGTACATAGCCGTGGCCTCTAATGCCGTCGCCGTGGATGTAGACGGAACCCACCCCAAAAAGCAGATGTTCTTTTGGCAGGTAAACAAGGGCTACGAGTTAAAGCATTTTCTGAGGTACGGAATGGTCATCCACGGCAACACTATGATGTTCCGGAACATTATGCCTTATCACGACGAAAGGTTCATAAAGCTGCGTTTTGCCGAACCCACTATGGGCGATGTAATCACCCGTGTTCTGCTTTACGACAACGGAAAGATCTTCGTGCTTCCCGATATTACTCTGGCACACAGGAACGGTGCGGCAAACCCGAGCAGTTTTACCGCACAGCAGAAAAAGAAATTACTGACCTACACCGCAATGTATTTCCGCATTGTAAACAATATAACCACATATCTTGACGGAAAATACGATTTAGAACCTTTAAAGGCCAACCGGATGGCGCATGTCCTTCGTAAATGTATTTTCGAAAACTGGCGACCGGACAAAGATGAATTCCGGGAGGTTTGGAATCAGCTTTCCCCCCGGACAAAAGCGCTGAGCATCCTGCGCACTGTACAAAAGACTTTCCGTTGGGGTCTGCACGGTGTTGTCCGCCGCTTCTCCCGATTCATCCGAAAGTGAGCACAGATTATGAGCAGTAAAACAACAAAGGGCCTGTTCCTTCGATCCATTGAAGGTGTACTGATGCAGGTCATCAATTTTGTGCTACAGATGGTGCTGGCGCGGATCCTTATCCCAGAAGACTTTGGTATTGTTGCTATTTTGAACACATTTGTATCCCTTGCCAACACCTTTGTAAACAACGGTCTCAGCTCTGCATTGCTGCAAAGAAAGAACATCACCCAGGCAGATATCTGCACCGTATTTTATATTGACTTTGGCATTAGCGCCCTAATGTACGCACTTATATTCATTGCCGCACCGTGGATCGCCCGATTCTATGAGAATCCTGACATCACCCTCTATTTGCGCGTATTCTCCACCACCATCGTTGTCGGCTCTCTTGGTTCCATCCAATTGACTATCAGTCGACACAAGTTGGATTTTTCTTCCAGTCTGGCTTCCAGCGTGGCGGCAACAGCAGTTCACGCCGCTGTTGGCATCGGTATGGCACTTAACGGTTTTGGCGTTTGGAGCCTGGTGACCTCTCAGGTAGCTGCTTCTGCTGTCAGATCTCTGTGCCTGATCATAATGGTTCGATGGATCCCTTCCCTGCAATTCTCCATTTCCAGCTTTAAGCGGATGTTCAGCTATAGCTGGAAGCTGTTTGTCGGGTGGTTGATCGGCACCTTATATCAGGACATATTCTCCTGGATCATCGGAAAAACCTATGATTCTCACACCTTGGGTTGCTATAGCAAAGGTCACTCTATTCCGGCTATTGTAAACAAGGTAGTAACACAAGTGACCGGCGCTGTCATGTTTCCGGCAATTGCAAAAAACCAGGATAATATCACCGCCGTAAAGCAGCAAACACAGCAAATGCTTGCTGTTACCGCTGCCTTGGTTTTTCCTGTTATGGCAGGTCTGGCAGGTACAGCCAAATCGTTGATTACTGTGGTGCTGACAGAAAAATGGCTGGATTGTGTCCCTGTGATTCAGATTATGTGCATTCCTCTGGCGTTGAATGTCCTGAGCAATGCCAATATGCAGACCTTTAACGCCATCGGACGGTCAGATCTGTTTTTAAAAATGGAGATAATCAAACGCGGCTCAACCATCATAATGGTCCTCGTTAGTGCATATTTCAACTACTATCTGATGCTCCTATCCATTGCACTGGGCGGAGTGATCTCCATAATTATGAATGTATTTTACAGCAAGAAGTATTTGGACTATTCACCAAGCCAATATCTGAGAGACATTCTCCCCTATCTGCTCCTGTCCCTGGGTTTGTTCGCTGTGGTTCTGTGCATCAATTGGCTGCCCTGCAATGTCTTTCTGCGGCTTTTGCTTCAGTTAACAATCTGTGCCGTCGTATACCTGACTTTTCTTTTTGCAAGTGCTCTGTCTGCTTTCAAAAGCATAAGATCGGCATTGCTGGCAATGTTCAAAAGAAAACGCTGATCACGCGATTATATTTTTAAGGTAAGGTGAAACAATGGAAAAGAAAACAATTATGCTGCTGGGCGGAAGTCGCTATTTACTGCCGGTCATTCAAGCAGCCCACGAATTAGGTCTGTATGTAATTACCTGTGATTATCTGCCGGATAATGTGGCACACAAGTTTGCCGATGCCTACGAAAACATCAGCATCATTGATAAAGAAGCTGTACTGAGACGGGCAAAAGAGCTGCAAATCGATGGAATTACCTCCTTTGCCTGCGACCCCGGTGTGGAAACGGCAGCCTATGTTGCAGAACAAATGGGTTTACCTACACACCCCTACGCATCTGTTTCGATTTTACAAAACAAAGCAAAATTCCGTCAGTTCCTGCGGGATAACCATTTTAATGTTCCTATGGCAAAAGGTTACACCGGTTGGGATGCCGCAAAAGCAGATGCCGCCCTGTTCCGCTGGCCTGTCATTGTCAAACCCACCGATTCTGCCGGCAGCAAAGGAGTCTCTAAAGTGGAGTCCCCGGAAGATCTGCAAGCAGCCGCAGAGCTGGCTATCAGTTTTTCTAAGACAAACAGCTTTATTGTAGAGGAATTCATCGAGAAAGCCGGCTGTTCCTCTGATTCAGATTGTTTTTCCGTGGACGGCAAGCTGGTGTTCTGCTCTTTTAGCGATCAGCGCTTTGATGCCGGCGCAGCAAACCCCTATACGCCTTCCGCCTACAGTTGGCCCTCAACCATCCCGACAGAAAGGCAAAACGAACTGCGTGCCGAACTACAGCGGCTATTCTGTCTGCTGAATTTGAAAACCTCCGTATTCAATGTCGAAACACGGCTTGGCACTGACGGCAAGACCTATATTATGGAGGTATCTCCCCGGGGTGGCGGAAACCGGCTGTCTGAGATGCTTCATTATGCAACCGGTGTTGATTTGGTTAAGAACGCCGTCAGAGCCACAGTAGGTTTACCTGTGGACGGCATCAGTGATGATTGGGCATACCACGGTGCATGGGCGGAAGTAATTCTGCATAGTGATAAAGACGGAGCATTCAAGGAACTGTTCATATCCCCGGAAATAAAGGATGCCGTCAGAGAAGAGGATCTGTGGATCGTCCCCGGTGATCAGGTATTCGCCTTTACCGGTGCAAATTACGCTGTGGGCACTCTGGTGCTGGAATTTGAGACCCAGGAAAAGCTACAGAAAATTATGGACAATCTGGATGATTATGTAAAGGTCGTGGTAGAGTGACAACGCCTGAAATCGGTGGGTATTTTGGTTTGGAACATTTCACCGGTAAGGACTACTACCCTTCCTTACTGAAGCTGAACACTGCACGAAATGCCCTTTGGTACTTGATAATCGCCAGAAAAATCCGCAAGCTCTATATCCCCTACTATCTGTGCGATGCGGTATCTGATCTGTGCAACCGGGTCGGCTGCGAGTACACATACTACTGTGTAGGCAAGGACTTTACGCCCAAGCTGGAAACGATCACCCCCGGTGCATATGTTTATATCGTCAACTATTTCGGACAATTAACAGACCAACAGATACTGCAGTATCGGTCAAAATACGGGAATATTATTTTAGACAATGTGCAGGCTTTCTTCCGCAGCCCTCCTGATGGGATTGATACGATCTACTCCTGCAGAAAGTTCTTCGGTGTGCCTGATGGTGCCTACTTATCCACAGACGCCGTATTGCAGGCAGAAGTGCCTGCCGATACATCCAAAGACAGAATGCAGCATGTGCTCGGTCGTTACGAAGAAACCGCATCGGCGTTTTATGCTGCTTTTAAAGAAAATGATGAGGGCTTCTACGGTATGCCGTTGCGAAAAATGTCCGGTTTGACAGAAAACATTCTGCGTGCTGTGGATTATGAAGTTGTAAAAGCAAGCAGAGAGCAAAATTACAAAGAATTGGCATCCATATTGGGCAGCCGCAATTCACTGAATTTGCATTGGTCAGACGGCCCATACTGCTACCCTTTTTATTGCAAAAACGGCACTGAAGTACGCGCCCTTCTGTCATCCAGGAAAATATATGTTCCCACGCTGTGGCCCAACGCATTATATACAGAAGATCCTGTCTCCTGCGACTATGCTGCAAATATTCTTCCCCTTCCCTGCGACCAAAGATATGGAAAAGAGCAGATGCAGTATATGGCAAATATTTTGTTAGCAACAGAAATGAATACAGTTATAACGAAGGAATAAAATTGGAGGTTACAACTATGGAACAACTTAAAGGAAAAACACTTTTGGTAATGGACCGAACCGCCCTTGCCGCCTGTGCCGTAAAGCGGGCAAAGGAATTGGGCATCAAAACCGTTGTAGCAAACTTCTATCCCACAGAGGCTTCTCCTTCCAAGCAGGTAGCAGATGAAGCAGTGGATATTGATATTTCCAACATTGATGCTATGGTGGCGCTTATCAAGGAAAAAAGTATTGACGGTATCTTTGTGGGCTGGACAGATTCCCATCTGCCTTTTTATGCAGACATCTGCGAAAAGGCCGGGCTGCCCAGCTGCGGCACAAAGGAGCAGTTTGAGATCCTCTCCAACGACAAGCGTCTGTTTAAAAAGGAATGCCTGAAGTACGGTGTTCCCACCATCCCGGAGTACAAGCTGGATATCAATTTCCGCCGTGAAGATCTGGACAAGATCACCTACCCGGTTTTGGTAAAGCCCGCGGACGAGAGCGGCAGCCGCGGCATCCGTCGTTGCGACACAGAGAAGGAGCTTGTGGATTATTATTCCGCTTTATATCAGTCCTCCAGAAGCAAAAAGATTCTTTGTGAAAAGTACATCGACAGCCCGGACGAGATCTTCATCCACTATACTGTGCAGGACGGTTATCCCAGCCTGTCCTCCAACTTTATGAAGCACAAAGCAATTGCAGAAAACGGCGCAGCCTCCTCTGCTATTTTGCATATGTTCTCCTCTCCTCAGATCGACCTGTACCGTGAGACAGCAGAGCCCGCAGTTATCAATATGATCAAGGGGCTGGGCATTCAGAACGGAATGGTTATGTTCCAGGGCTTCATTGACAATGGGCAGTTCTATTTTTACGAATCCGGTCTGCGTATGGGCGGTGAGCAATTCTATGTTTTTGCCAAACCGCTCAATGGCATTAGTTCTCTGGACATGATGATTGAGTTTGCCCTTACCGGCAAAATCACCTGCGGCGATGTGAAAACACAGGACAATTGCAAGTACAAGAAGAGCTGCTGCAACTATTACATCACCCTCAAGGGTGGCAAAATCAGCAGAATTGAGAATCTTGAAGAGGTTCTCAGCTGGCCGCAGGTTCTGCAAACTACCACCTTCCACGCCGTGGGAGACGAAATCGTCGAAACAAATTCTCTGGACCGCGTGATCTACCGTATGCATGTTATGGACGAAAACCCCGAAGCTCTGGCCCGGACACTCCACAAGATCAGCACCACGCTGCGCGTTATGTCTGAGGAAGGTTATGAAATGCAGGTGGAAGAACTCACCTATGAAAGAGCCTTGGAAATGACCAGCAAATCCTGTCTGGGAGAATAATAATGAAAAAGTTCAAAAGTAACGACGGAATCGCCGGCTGGAAATTTGACCACCCTTTGGAGCGTCTGCTGGAAAAAGCAGCAGACAAATCCGAACTGGGCAAAAAGCTTTATGTTTGGTTCTATGCCACTTTTGATAAGGATTATTACCAAAAGGGTCTGACATTTATTGAAAAGAACATTGCCAATTTTGCTGGGAATGTCACTCCGGCGGAAAAAAAGAAGCTCATCGTGGATATGGTTTACTCCCTGCACCGCTTTGGGTGTCCCTTTGACGAGTATTTCCTTTTTGATTATCCCAACCTGAATGTGCGCGGCAGAGATTCCTTCATCACAGATAAGCTGCGTTGGGGATACTATTCCCAGATGAATCTGGATGAGAACAAGATCCTGTTTAACGACAAGCACAAAGCCTATGAGTTGTTCCACAAGTTCTACAAAAGAGAGCTGCTGGAGATCCAGGATGATGGTGCCGCAGAGGCTTTTTATGCATTTTTACAGCGGCATCCCTGCTTCATTGCCAAGCCTTTCGACGGAAGCGGCGGTAAGGGTATTTTTGTGGTAAACAGCAATGACTACGCTGATAAGACCGAGCTTTTCAAAATGCTTCGCCAAAAAGGACATATCGTCGTAGAGGAATTGATTCAGCAAGCCAAAGAAATGGCTGTGTTTAACGCCTCCTCTGTCAACACGGTTCGCGTACCAACTCTCAGACTGCGTGACCGCGTAATTGTCTATCAGCCCTTCCTGCGTACCGGCAAAAGCGGTGCTATAGTAGATAACGCATCTTCTGGAGGAATTCTGGCTGCTGTTGATCCGGACACCGGCATTTGTTTCACCAAGGGACTGGACGAAAACGGAAAAAGCTATCTCCGCCATCCGGAATCCAACATCTGCTATCCGGGTTTCCAGATCCCTCGCTGGGAAGAGGCTGTGGCCCTTGTTACAGAATTGTCCGCAGTTGTGAGCACCAACCACTATGTTGGTTGGGATATTGCTTTGACCGATGAAGGCTGGGTTATGATCGAAGGGAATCCCAGAGGTCAACTTCTTGCCCAATACGCTACCGGAAAAGGCATCAAGCAGGAATTGGAAGCACTAATACAACAAATGTGACAGAGACTCCCTATCGTTGACAGTCTCTGCGCTGTAGTACTACGATACCGAAAGAAAGGATTCCACTAACGAACAGCAACTCTGTCGTGACCGTCTCCCCCTTAAAGGCAATCAATAAGCAACGGGATTCCAATCTGGAATTGTACCGTATTATTGTTATGCTGCTGATTATTCTACATCACTATGTTAGCAACTCCGGTCTGATAACTGTGCTCGACAACGGTCCCTTTACCGTAAAAGCTGCCCTTACTATGGCGTCCGGTGCCTGGGGAAAAACCGGTATTAACTGCTTCGTCCTGATCAGCGGTTATTTTATGTGTACTTCTCATATCTCTGCCAAAAAGTTTGTAAAACTGTTTCTGGAGATTTATTTCTACAAAGTAGTATTTTACCTCATTTTTCTCCTTACCGGTTATAAAGCTTTTTCAATTGCCAGCTTCCTGCGATTGGCGGCAGGTCCAATAACCAGCATCAGCACAAACTTCACAGGCTGTTATCTGCTGTTCTACCTTTTGATCCCCTTTATCAATATTCTAATCAACAGTATGAATCAGAAAACACATCTGATGCTTGTGTTGGTTTGTCTGCTTATCTATACTGTTTTTGGTGGTCTGGACGGCATTTCTGCATTCAAATTGAAGATGAATTATGTTACCTGGTTCACTGTGCTGTATCTACTTGCAGCATACATCCGTCTTTACCCCAATGTCCTGCTGGAAAGCAAAAAGCTTTGGGGGTGGGTTACATTCATCTGTTTCCTGTTGGGCTCTGTGGTTGTTGCCGTCTGCTTCTGGGTTGGGAATAAGCTGGGTATATCCAAACTGACCTATCTGTTTGTTTCTGACTGCAATAAGCCCATTGCCCTTCTCTTTGGCGTGGCTTCTTTCCTGTTCTTCAAAAAAATCCGGATTCCCTACAGCAAGTTCATCAACGCAGTGGCTGCAACCACCTTCGGTGTCCTGTGCATCCATACCAACAGCCCGACAATGCGGCAGTGGCTGTGGGGCACGCTCCTGAAAAACACGCAGGCCTACGAATCGGCGCTGTTCCCCGTTCACGCAATTCTGAGTGTATTGGGTATTTTTGCCGTTTGCAGCATTTTGGATATGCTTCGTATCCATCTTCTGGAAACACCTTTCTTCAAGCTGTGGGATAAGGTTTGGCCGGGTGTGGAGAGACGGTGCCGCCGTATCACCGAGAAGCTGCTTCCGAAACAAAAGGATTCCGAATAATCAACACAATTGCAGGAGGCAAACACTATGCAAACCATTGAACTGAAAAACAAAACAGTTCTTGTTACCGGTGCTGCCGGCTTTATCGGCGCAAATCTGGTGATGGAGCTTTTAAAGACTGTAGCTTCCATTACAGTGATCGGTCTGGACAATGTAAACGATTACTACGATATTTCCATTAAGGAATACCGTCTGGCTGAGATCCAAAAGGTTGCGGACAGTCATCCTGATTGCCGCTGGGAATTTGTCCGGGGCAGCATTGCAGACAAGGCCCTGGTGGAAAGCCTCTTTGAAAAGCACGGCTTTGCAGTGGTGGTAAATCTGGCTGCCCAGGCCGGTGTCCGCTACTCCATCACCAATCCCGATGTGTACATCGAGAGCAACATCATCGGCTTCTACAATATACTGGAGGCCTGCCGTAACCACCCTGTGGAGCACCTTGTTTATGCCAGCTCCAGCTCCGTTTACGGCTCCAACAAGAAGATTCCCTATGCCACCGAAGACAAGGTGGACAATCCTGTGTCCCTGTATGCTGCCACCAAGAAGAGCAATGAGCTTTTGGCGCATTCCTATTCCAAGCTTTACAACATTCCCTCCACGGGACTTCGGTTCTTTACGGTGTACGGTCCTGCAGGCCGTCCTGATATGGCTTATTTCGGTTTTACGGACAAGCTGCGCCAGGGCAAGGTCATTCAGATCTTTAACTTTGGCAACTGCAAGCGGGACTTCACCTATGTGGATGACATCGTGGAGGGCGTCAAGCGTGTGATGCAGGGCGCGCCCGAGAAAAAGACCGGCGAGGACGGTCTGCCCCTGCCCCCCTACGCGGTGTATAACATCGGCAACTCCAGTCCCGAAAACCTTCTGGACTTTGTGGACATCCTGCAGCAGGAGCTGATCGCAGCAGGCGTGCTTCCTGAGGACTACGATTTTGAAGCCCATAAGGAGCTTGCGCCTATGCAGCCCGGTGATGTGCCTGTGACCTATGCCGACACCTCCGCCCTGGAGCGGGACTTCGGCTTCAAGCCCAGCACCCCCCTGCGGGAGGGTCTGCGCCGGTTCGCCCGCTGGTATAAAGAATTCTATAAGGTGTGAGAAATATGGATGCGGAAAAGCTTCTGTTTTCTTTGATCCGTATGGTTATCTGCGGTGAAAGACCGGACAAAGGATTACAGTCAGACTGTACGCCGGAAAAGCTGGAAGCCGTTTATGCTTTGGCCCTCCGGCACGATCTTGCCCATTTGGTCGGTCAGGCGGTCAGCCAATTGTCCCTTCCGGAAAGCGAGACCGTCCAAAAATGCAAGCAAGCTGCAATGTCAGTATTTCTGCGCTATGTCCGTCTCGATCAAGCCTACAACCAGGTCTGCGATGTTCTGGAGTCCTCCGGGATCCCCTTCATCCCCTTAAAGGGGTCTGTTCTGCGAAGCTATTATCCTGATGCCTGGATGCGTACCAGCTGCGATATGGACATTCTGGTCCACGAGGAGCAGCTGGAGCTTGCCACAGCTGTTTTGGAGGAAAAGCTTCAGTACCGGCGGGAGAAAAAGGGCTCCCACGATGTATCCCTGTTTTCTCCGGAGGGTACGCATCTGGAGCTGCACTATTCCACCATTGAGGATTCTGTTTCCTCCGATGCACAGAAGCTCCTTTCCCACATTTGGGAGGATGCTTCCCCCATACCCGGTTCAGTATATCACCTGAAAATTTCCGATGCGATGTTTTACTATTACCATATGGCCCATATGGCAAAGCATTTTGTAGGAGGCGGCTGCGGTATCCGACCGTTTTTGGATATTTGGATCCTGAACCACCGTGTAGAGCATGACCGGGAAGCACGGGAGCAGCTCCTTGAGAAGGGTAATCTCAGCACCTTCGCCCGGGCGGCAGAAAAGCTCAGCCGGGTCTGGTTCTCCGGCGAAGCCCATGACCGGATGTCTCTGGAAATAAAGGATTTTATTCTCTCCGGAGGCACCTACGGCAATCTCGAAAACAGAGTTTCAATGAACCGCGCAAAAAAAGGCGGAAAGCTCCGATATGCCTTGTCCAGGATCTTCCTGCCCTACGATGTGATCAAGTATCACTATCCTGTTTTACAAAAGCACAAGCTGCTGCTTCCCTTTTATCAGGTGGTTCGGTGGTGCAAGCTGCTGTTTTGCGGCGGTATGAAACGCTCTGTCCGGGAGCTGCAGGTCAACGCCTCCGGCTCATCCCGGGAAGCTGCATCTGCCACAGAGCTTTTAAACTACCTGGGACTGAATAAATAGAATTGACCCCCAAAATATAATAGCAGGGAGTAATCTATATGCGTTGCGTTGAAAAATTCCAAAGCATTTACAACCGGGAGCCGGAAGACATTGCTTTCTGTCCCTACCGCGTCTGCCCTCTGGGCGCACACTCCGACCACCAGCTGGGCAAGATCACCGGTCTTGCCATTGATAAGGGCATTCACATTGCCTACAAGCCGAAGATGAACGGCGTTGTGGAGCTGGTGTCTTTGCAGTTTGACAAGCGGGCACAGTGGCATGTGAGTGCTGTCCCTGAGGAAAAGGAAAACGACTGGGCAGACTATCTCCGGGGTGCGACCCAGGCACTGAACCAGCGGTATTCCCTGAAGATCGGTCTTTCCGGTGTGATCGAAGGCAGCCTGCCCATTGGCGGTCTGTCCTCCTCTGCAGCGGTGATCCTCTCCTTCCTGTCTGCCCTTTGCAAGGTAAACAATCTGGAGCTCACCGGTCACGAGCTGATCATGACTGCTCTGGCAGCAGAGAACAACTATGTGGGTGTCTCCTGCGGCAAGCTGGACCAGTCCTGCGAGGTCTACTCCAGGAAGGAGCATCTTCTGTATCTGGACACCAGGGACGACAGCTACGAGCTGATCCCCACCCACCCGGATATGAAGCCTTACAAGATCGCCATTTTCTTCTCCGGCATTGAGCGCACCCTTGCAGGCTCCAAATTCAATATGCGCGTGGACGAGTGCCGCAGTGCCGCCTATGCCCTGAAGGCCTTTGCCGGTATGGAGTACGGCAAATTTAACGAGACCCATCTGCGGGAGGTCCCCTACGAGACCTATCTGCAGTACAAGGATAAGCTTCCTGAGAATTTTGCCAAGCGTGCAGAGCACTGGTACACCGAATTCAACCGTGTACAGCAGGGTGCTGAGGCTTGGCGCAGGGGTGATCTGGAGACCTACGGCAGACTTTCCTTTGAAAGC
This sequence comes from Faecousia sp., assembly GCA_045595205.1. Taxonomy (GTDB): domain Bacteria; phylum Bacillota; class Clostridia; order Oscillospirales; family Oscillospiraceae; genus Faecousia. The sequence continues at coordinate 2,465 of JAZNZZ010000059.1, read as the reverse complement.
GGCCACAGCTCCATTTACAACTATGAGACCGGCTCCCCGGAGCTGAAAGCCCTTTACGAAATTATGACCCACACCGACGGCATCTACGGTGGCCGTTTCTCCGGTGCCGGCTTCAAGGGCTGCTGTATGGCGCTGATCGATCCCGCCTTTGAGGAATCCATCTCCGGTCAGGTCTCAGAGGAATACTTGAAGCAGTTCCCGCTTTTGGAAGGTAAATATTCCGTCCATATCTGCGAAAGTGCCAACGGCATTATGAACTTATAAAGGAGCACCTGTAGGAAATGTCTGATCCTTGCCGCCGGCTATGCCACCCGGCTTTACCCGCTGACTGAAAACTTCCCCAAGCCCCTTCTGGAGGTCCAGGGCAAGCCGATCCTGGACTGGCTCATTGACGATATGGAAGCTTCCGGTGCTATCGATGAGTACATCGTTATTTCCAATCACAAATTTGCTCACCATTTTGAAAGCTGGGCAAAGAAAAGCAGCAAGATCACCGTACTGGATGACGGCACCGAATCCAATGAGACCCGTCTGGGTGCTGTGAAGGACATTCAGTTCGCCATTGATAAGCTGGCTCTGGACACGGATATGCTGGTGATCGCCGGAGATAATCTTCTGACCTTCTCTCTGACCCACTTTATCCGCTACGCACAGGAAAAGAAGGCCAGCTGCACCATGCGCTACTATGAGCACAATTGGGACAGACTTCTGAAGACCGGCGTTGTCACTCCGGATGAAAATGACCGGATCCTGAGGATGACTGAAAAATCTCCCAATCCTGAGACCCACTGGGCCTGCCCCGCCTTCTACTACTACACGAAGGAAGATGCCGCCCTTGTGGCAAAGGGCATTGAAGCCGGCTGCGGCACCGATGCCCCCGGCAGCTATCTGGCTTGGCTCTGCACCCAGACCCCGGTCTATGCTATGGAAATGCCCGGCAGCCGCTATGACATCGGCAATCTGGAAACCTACGAAAAGGCGCAAACTGAATATAAAGGCATTCAATAAGGAGGTTTTCTATGAAGATTGCAGTTGCGGGTACAGGCTATGTGGGTCTGTCTATGGCAGTTCTGCTGGCGCAGCACAATCAGGTGACTGCGGTGGACATTATCCCCGAAAAGGTGGATATGATCAACCGCCGGGTCAGCCCCATTGCAGATAAAGAAATCGAGGAATACCTTGCCACAAAGACCCTTGACCTCACCGCCACCCTGGACGGTGAAAGTGCTTACCGGGATGCGGAATTTGTGATCATTGCCGCACCCACCAACTATGACAGCAAGAAAAACTATTTTGACACCTCTGCTGTGGAAGCTGTCATTACGCAGGTAATGGCAGTCAACCCCAATGCCATTATGGTCATCAAGTCCACTATCCCCGTGGGCTATACCCAGTCCATCCGGGCGCGGACCGGCAGTAAAAACATTCTCTTCAGTCCTGAGTTTCTGCGGGAGAGCCGGGCGCTTTATGACAATCTGTACCCCTCCCGTATTATCGTAGGCACAGACCCGGAGGATCCCCGTCTGGTGGAGGCTGCCCATACCTTTGCCGGTCTTTTGCAGGAGGGTGCTGTGAAGGAAAATATAGACACCCTGTTTATGGGCTTTACCGAGGCAGAAGCGGTCAAGCTTTTTGCCAACACCTATCTGGCACTGCGTGTCTCCTTCTTCAACGAGCTGGACACCTATGCAGAGCTGAAGGGACTGGATACTCGTCAGATCATCGACGGCGTCTGTCTGGACCCCCGGATCGGCAATCACTACAACAATCCCTCCTTCGGCTACGGGGGCTACTGTCTGCCCAAGGACACCAAGCAGCTCCTTGCCAACTATGAGGATGTGCCGGAAAATCTGATCGAGGCCATTGTGGAGGCGAACCGCACCCGTAAGGACTTTATTGCCGACCGAGTGCTGGAAAAAGCAGACTACTACAGTGCCAATGCAGTTTACAGTGCCGGCAGTGAAAAAACCGTGACCATCGGTGTCTACCGGCTGACAATGAAGGCCAACTCCGACAATTTCCGTCAGAGCTCCATTCAGGGCGTTATGAAGCGGATCAAGGCAAAGGGTGCTACTGTGATCATTTATGAGCCCTCTCTGGAAAGCGGCACCACCTTCTTCGGCAGCCGCATTGAAAACGATCTGGCGCAGTTTAAGTCAGAGTGCGATGCCATCATTGCCAACCGCTATGACAGCAATCTGGACGATGTAAAGGAAAAGGTCTACACCCGTGACCTGTATATGCGTGACTAAATATATGCACATAAAACCGACTTGTCTCCTTTTGAGACAAGTCGGTTTTATGTGTAACTTTCAATTTAGCGCTCAGTACAATCCTCCGTGTCATTCCGAGCCAGTGCACACACTGGCGTGGGAATCCGTTCCAAATACTTACTTTACGGATTGCCACACCAGTGACATCGGTCACTGGTTCGCAATGACAACGGGGGTGACAGGAAGATAAAT
>JAZNZZ010000058.1:0-7560 GCA_045595205.1 Faecousia sp. | reverse complement strand
AACTCGTGCACGGTGCGGAATAAAACGCCCAAAAAACGCTCGGTATCGTTACATTCTGCCGTTACCGAGCCAAAAATGTTACGATAACAAAAGCGTGATGCACGAGGAGCCCGCGGGCGCTTGCCCGCTAAATTGGAATTTAAGCGAGGTATTTATATGACCGGGAAATTATATTATGAAGACTGTCACAAAAAGGCTTTCACTGCCACGGTGACGGATTGTCAGGAATCGAAGAAGGGCTTTTGGGTAACGCTGGACGAAACAGCCTTTTATCCCGAAGGGGGCGGACAGGCCTGTGATACCGGCACTTTGGGAGAAGCAAAGGTGCTGGAGACCCGGGAAGAAGGGGAGGAGATCCGGCATCTGTGTGACAGACCCATTCCTGTGGGCGCACAGGTGGAGGGGCGCATTGACTGGGCGCGGCGTTTTGACCTGATGCAGCAGCATACCGGTGAGCATATCGTCTCCGGCATCATCCACAAAATGTTCGGCAGTCATAATGTTGGCTTCCATATGGGCGCGGATGCGGTGACCATTGATTTTGATACCCCCATACCCCAGGAGGCACTGGCGGAGATCGAGGAGAAGGCAAATCAGGCGGTGTATGAGAATCTTCCTGTGCGCTGCTGGTATCCTTCCCCGGAGGAGCTGCCTCAGGTGCAGTACAGAACGAAAAAAGCCTTGCCCTGGCCGGTGCGGATCGTGGAGATCCCCGGCTATGACAGCTGTGCCTGCTGCGGTGTCCATACGGCATACACCGGAGAGATCGGTCTGATCAAGCTGCTCTCCTGTGTGAAATTCCACGAGGGTGTGCGGATAGAGATGCTCTGCGGCGGTGCAGCATTTCGCCTGATGGGCAAGATATTTGAGCAGAACCGGCAGGTCAGTCAGGCATTTTCCGCAAAGCTTCTGGAAACAGGGGCAGCTGCCCGCCGGATGAACGAGGCACTGGCGGCGGAAAAATTCCGGGCAACGGGCCTGGAAAAGAAGCTGTTTTCCTATACCGCAGAGCGCTACGAAGGGCAGGGCGATGTACTCCATTTTGAGGAAGGGTTAGAGCCTGCTGCCATCCGTCAGCTGGCGGATATGATCGCAGAGCGCTGCGGCGGTACGGCGGCGGTGTTCTCCGGGGCAGACGAAGCCGGCTACGGGGTCTGCCTTGTGAATAAGAACGAGGATATTAAAGCACTGGGACAGAAAATGAACGCAGCCCTCTCCGGCAGAGGCGGCGGTAAGTCCGGCTTCTTTCAGGGCAGCGTAAAGGCGACCCGGAAGGAGATCCAAGCCTTTTTCCAAAAATAAACCGGTACCGCAACATTTTGTCATCCTGAGCACAGCGAAGGATCTCCTTCAAAATACGATGGAGATCCTTCGCTGTGCTCAGGATGACAGTTTCTTATCTTAAAACAGATTTTTGTTTGCAGGCGCATATTTCCCGGACGGGCCTCATATCGTTTTCACAAGGAGGGGTCTTGATGAAGCGATTGTTTTGTTTGGTTATGGCATTTATGCTCCTTGCAGGAGTGCTGCCCTTGGGGGCATCGGCGGTGGAGCTGCAGCTTGAGGGGAAAAGCGCCGTTTTAATGGATGCGGCAACGGGTACGGTGCTTTATGAAAAGAATCCCCACGAAAAATTAGCCCCTGCCAGTGTCACCAAGGTGATGACGATGCTTTTGGTGATGGAGGCGATCCACGGGGGGAAGATCCGCTGGGAGGACACCGTCACAGCCTCGGAGACGGCTGCGGAAAAGGGAGGCAGTCAGATCTACCTGAAGGTGGGGGAGACTATGTCCGTGTCGGATATGGTGAAGTCCATTGCCGTCAGCTCTGCCAATGACTGCGCCTGTGCGATGGCAGAGCACATTGCCGGCAGCGAAGCCGCCTTTGTGGAGCTGATGAACAAGCGGGCAAAGGAGCTGGGAATGGAGGACACCCATTTTGTCAACTGCACCGGCCTTGACGATGCACAGGAGGCAAAGGAGCACCTTACCTCTGCTTATGACATTGCCATTATGTCCCGGGAGCTGCTGACAAAGCATCCCGATATTAAAAAATATACCACCATATGGATGGATACGGTGCGGGGCGGTGCTTTCGGTCTTTCCAATACCAACAAAATGGTCCGCTTTTACAACGGCTGTACGGGACTGAAAACCGGCTTCACCTCCGGGGCAGGCTACTGCCTCTCCTCCTCAGCGGAGCGGGAGGGCACAGAGCTGATCGCCGTGGTAATGGGGGCAGAGACATCGGCAAAGCGGTTTGCCGCCTGCAAATCTATGCTGGACTACGGCTTTGCCAATTACTGTGTGTATCAGCCGGTTTTGGAGGGCGGCACGGTGACGGTGAAAATGGGACGGCAGGATGCAGTAAAGGCAGTTCCCTCCCAATATGATCCCATTCTGATCGAAAAAGCCCAGCGGGACGGGATGACCACAGAGGTGACCTTGGAAAGTCAGGTCACAGCACCCATTTCCAGAGGGCAGCGGCTGGGAACTGCCACAGTAAAGGCAGGCGACAAGGTCCTTGCCCAGATCCCCCTTGTGGCGGAAGCTCCTGTGGAGCGCCTCAGCTTCTGGGATATTTTCCTCCGACTTTTGAGAAAATCGGTGTAATTATAAAATTTGAAGAAAAAACATCAGCCGGGCGTTTTCGCCCGGCTGATGCTGTATCAGTCTTTAAATTCCGGATAAAGAGGTACGGGGGATGTTCCCATGAAGGGGAATTCGCCCAAAATGCCGTCTACGAATGCACGCAAGGTGGCGTGGTCGGGGGAGTAGGCATTGATGAATGCATTGGCGCTTTCAAAATAATTATAATAGATCGAGGGTGCGCCGAAGGAGACACCCACAGACTTCTCTGCACCAAAGCTGAGGCTGTGGTAGAGGGTATGCAGCTCCTCCTTCCGGGAATAAACGGACATTCCCAGGGGGCGGCTCTGTGCCAGAAAGGCGGCATAAATGATAATATCGTTGGTCTCACTCAGCTCCTTCAGCAGCTTCTTATTGGAAAGCCGTTCATAAATCGTCGCCTGAATGCCGTGAGCGGCAAAGGCCTCTTTCATAACCTCCAGGGAATTCCGGAATATCTCATCGGGAGAGACATTGATGATGGCGGCGTTTTTGACCTTTTTCGGATCAAAGGGGATCATATTGCCCCGGTTGCAGATCAGAGTCATAGCCTTTTTGCCGATCTCATAGGAGGTTTTGTCAATGTCATTTTGCTCTTCTTCCGTAAGGGGAACAAATGGAGCGTTATCAAAAAGTCCCAGCTTCTCCTTCAGCGCCAAAACCCGAAGACAGGCCTCGTCCACACGCTCCATGGTCACGCGGCCTCTTTGCACCGCCTGCTCCATCACATCGATGTAGTCCATATCGCAGAACAGGATAATGTCATTGCCTGCGTTAAAGCACTCGATGTACATATCCTCGTGGGAGAAAGCGGCGGTAAGACCCTTCATACTGACGGCATCTGTCACCACCAGTCCCTGGAAGCCCAGATCTTCCCGCAGAAGATCAATGACCTTTTTTGAGGCAGAGGCAGGACAGGGAAGACCGTTGGCAGTAAGGGAATCGTCCATAGCAGGTACGGCGCTGTGGGAGGTCATAACCGTGAGCACACCGGCATCAACAGCCGCCTGCCACACCTTTCGGTCCTTTTTGTTCCACTCCTCCATAGACTTTGTGTTGATGTTGTTGCAGAAATGGGTGTCCCGGTAATCCTTGCTGGAGCCGGGGAAATGCTTGGCACTGGCAGCAACACCGGCATCCTGAATGCCCCGGATCAGGGGCACCGTGATCTTTGCGGCAGTGTCCGGGTCGGCAGAGATCCTGCGGATGCCGCCGGTGGAAAAGAAATTGGTGTGCAGATCCACCACGGGACTAAAGGGCCAGTTAACACCCATGGAGCGCATTTCCTTTGCCCAATAGTAGGCTCGTTTGTAGGCCAGCTCTTCCGAACCGGCAGCACCCATAGCCATATTGGTGGAAAAAGCGTGAAGCTCCGAATAAATGGTGTTTGCGCCGTACTCACAGTCGCCGGAGATCAGCAGCGGAATGGGAAGCTTAGCATTCACAGCGGCAAAGGCACGCTCTGCCTCGGCAGGATCTGCAAAGGGAGTTCCGTCATCGTGTACCAGGGTATTTGCGTTGATGTACAGACCGCTGTAGGGATACTTTGTGAAGCAGGAAACATAGCCGCCGTTGGCTGTAAGTGCCTTTCCCAGGGCAGAGGGGCTGGGAATGCCGGTCTGTCCCAGCTTTTCCCGCAGGGTCATTTGAGAAATATTCGGCTTCATATTCATTACTCCTTTTTAGCGCAGCTTCATAGGCAGCAGGTAGGTTTCTGTATTTAAGGAAAGGAATTCCTCACACATCATATAGTCGCACATAGAACGGATATAGTCAAGCTTTGCTTGCCGAATCGCCAAAGGCGCATAACGCTCACCTAAGATCTCTAAATTAAAAAGCCCCGGATAGTCAGCTTCCTTTAACGCAAGCATTACCGCTTGCCAATCCAGCCCCCGTCGGGCGCTGAAGGGCATTTGGTGGGTATCCTCAGCACCGCTGTTGTCGGTGATGTGCATTGCCTGTAACAGGTCTCCTGCCTCCAGAATAAATTCCCTGTGAGTCTGTTCCGTCAGTCCGTTCATACGGGTAAGATGCAGATGCCCTGTGTCCAGGCAGATGGCAAGATTCTTTCCACCGGCATCCCGGATGATCCGCTTGATCTTGATGGCATCCCGGCTGTCTGTAAGGGTGTACATATTCTCAATACAAAGGGTGATGCCGCTGCCCTCTACATATTCCGAAAGCTTACGGATATAGTGGATCTGTCGGTCATAGCGCTCCCGGTCTGTCAGATCATTGCCGCCGTTGACGTGCAAAACCGCTTTTTGTACACCCATAGCGGCAAACAGATCCAGCTCCGGCATCAATCGCTCCAATGCGGAATCGTCACAGAGACCGCCGTGGAAGCTCAGGTGTCCCTGGGGGATGCAGTAACCGAGACTGTCCGCGTGCTGCCGTACAGCGGCACCGGTGGCCTCCGGGTTGCCTCTGGCCTTTAATTCCTTCAAATGAGTCAGGGAAATCTCGCCATAGGTAAAACCGGCCGTTGCCAATTGGGAGATGGCTTCCTCTGTTGTAAGCTCTCCAAAATAATCCAGCCATACAGATACAGGATATTTCATATAAAACCTCCGTGTCATATATTCTTCAAATTGAAAGCTATCGCTTTGTTTGCCGGACGCGCTCCACGATCGCTTTCAGCTGATCCTGTGTACGGTAGCAGCAATAAACGATCACAACGGAAACCACCGCATCTGCTGCCCAGCTGATCACTTGCCCCAGATAAGCACCTTCAATGTGCATCAGGGGGACAAGCAGGACCGTGGAAACAACACGGACAGCACTTACAAACAGGGTGATCCACAGCACCACATTTACCTGCCCCAGGCTTCGCATATAGGAATGGAGTATATGTCCCACCAGCTGGACATACACAAAGGGCAGCCAGAAGGATGTATAACGCAGGGCATACTGATAGGCATCCCCTGTAAAGTCAGCGGGGAAAAAGATGGAGGTCAGCGGTGGGGCAAACAGCATAAAGAGCGCAACAACAGGCAGCAGCATCAGGCAGTTAAGAATATATCCGGCTTTTACACCCTTGCCGATCCGCTTGTAGTCACCCTTGCCCACACATTGGGCGGTGTAGCAGTTGAATGCATTGGTAACTGCCCAAAGGCTCACAGTGCCCAGGTTATACACACGGTTTGCAACATTGTATGCCGTGGTAGCCGCGGCACCAAGTCCGTTGACAGAGGGGGCGATGAGAAGACCCACACCGTGGAATGCCGCCTGCTGAACAGCGGCAGGCAATGTGTAGCGCAGAGAATTTTTCACACAGGAGAAGTGGAAACGGAAGGGCACTTTTTCACTTTTCAGCTCCCGGAAAGCCTTTCTGAGGATCAGAAGATAACACAGGGTCGTTGCGCCGCTGGACAGTACCGTAAAAAAGCCAAGTCCCGCGACTCCCAGATCCAGAACCAGAACGGAAAGCAGATTCCCGCCGATCTTCACAGCCGCAGAAAGGAAGGAAACCACCAGAGAAACGGAGGTGATACCCAGAGCATACAGCACCTGCGCCAAAAGAAGATTCAAATAGGAAAGGGCATAGCCGGCGGTGAATATGACGAAATAAAGCTCTGCATCGTCACGAAGGACCGGATCTACCTTCAAATAATCCAGAATGAGATCCCGCAAAAGAATGGATACCAGACTGACGGTAGCCGCCACCGATGCGATGAAGATACCCATAGATACGATATCCTGCTTGACAGCACCGTGATCCCCCTTGCCGAACTGCTGGGCAATGTAGATGCCAAAGCCTGCGGCAAAGCCACTGAACAGGGAGTGGAGCAAAAGCTCGTAAGAGCCGGTGGAGCTGATGGCACCCAGGGCATTCTCACTGATAAACTTTCCGGCGATCACCGCATCCACAGTGCTGTAGGCCTGGGAAAGGAGCATGGAGAACAGCAGCGGGATAGCGAACCCGAGATAAGCTTTATAAATATTCCCTTCTGTCATATTTTTGGTAAGCTTCATAATTTAAACCTCTTGACACGCAAATCTGTAAATGCTAGTATCAGTTTATCACTTTCTCAAACTGTGTCAATATAGGGGCAAAAGTTTGAAGCTTTCTCAAACTTTCTCAAAAAAGGAGAATGGAAAATGTCACAGAAAATACGGCAGGAGCAGATCCTGGAGATCCTTCAAAAGCGGGGCTATGTCACCGTAAAATACCTTGTGGACACGCTGCACTACAGCTCGGCAACCATCAACAGAGATCTGAACCAAATGCAGAACCTGGGACTGGTGAAACGGACCTACGGCGGTGTGGAGGGGGCAAAGCGGGGGAATCTTCCTGCCCTTATCCAGCGGCAGTTTTATATGAAAAAAGAAAAACGCCGCATTGCCCGGGCGGCAGCCCGGCTGATCCAAAGCGGCGATACAGTATTTCTTGACGGAAGCACCACGGTGCAGTATATCCTTCCGTTTTTGGCAGAGAAGAAGGAGCTTCACATTATTACAAACAATATGCGTCTGGCAATTGAGCTGAGCGATTATGATATCGATGTACTATGCCTTGGGGGTCGTGTCGCTGAGCGCCCGCACGTGCTGTACAGCGACGAAACCGTTGAAAATGCCCAGAAATATCAGGTGAACAAAATGTTTTTCTCCGTGGATGCGGTCACCCTTGCAGGCTCCATTCACAGCTCCCATTACCTGCTTTATAAGACCATGCTGAAAAACAGTGACGAAGCCTATTTCCTTACGGACAGTACCAAGGTGGTAGACCGGCTGGATGTGAAGCTTTGCGATTTTTCCAAGCTCACCGGGGTGATCTCCGATTTCGAATTCCCGGAGGAAACGAAAAAAGCCTACCCCAATACAAAATTCCTCCTTGCAGAGGAATAAATACCTGTTTATCGCGCTCTTTGGAATGATGTCGTAGGGGCGGATATTATCCGCCCGTCATTGCCGAAGGCAATGGTGATTTGCG
>JAZNZZ010000057.1:0-12194 GCA_045595205.1 Faecousia sp. | reverse complement strand
CAAGAAAAATGAGAGAGGGTACCGGTGGTACCCTCTCTCATTTTTTGGTGTCCCGCTGGAGATTCGAACTCCAGACCCATTGCTTAAAAGGCAATTGCTCTGCCAACTGAGCTAGCGGGTCATATGCTGAGAGGCTCGCAGGCGTTGCCTCTCAGCTTTTGGCTGGGATGGCAGGATTTGAACCTACGAATGCCAGAGTCAAAGTCTGGTGCCTTACCGCTTGGCGACATCCCAATGTAGCGTGCCCAGCGGCGGACACACGGGGTATTATAACACGGTTGGAACTATTTTGCAACAACTTTTTCTCTAATATGTATATGTTTTTTTGTTCTGTGCAAAAATGAAGAAAGAATGGGATGATCCGCCTGATTAACCGTGCTTTTTTGCACAGAAAAGAGGTAGCTATGAATGAGAAAGAAGATATGAAGCGGCTTAGAAAGGCTTATAAAATGGAAAAGCGCCGCCTTGTGACACTGTGGAAGAGCCTTGCGATTCTGTGCCTTGTGCTTTGCCTGTTACTGTCTTCTGTCGGCGTGGTCTTTACTTTGTTTGACAATACTGTTGCGGCGTTTATGGGTCTGACCTTTTGGGAATTAAAAAATAAAGATCCCAATGCCAATTATTTTGTGATGGATTTTGCCACCAGGGAAGAGATGTATGATTACGGTGACGGGATCTGTTATCAGGTAGAGGCGGAGGGTGCGGTCCTTCTTTTGAATAACGGCGCGCTTCCTTTAAGGAAGGGCGCACAGGTGAGCACCCTCTCCTCCAGCTCCGTAGATCTTGTATACGGCGGCACAGGCTCCGGTAATGTGGATGCCTCCAAAGCGGATAATTTAAAGGCGGCGCTGGAAAAATCCGGCTTTGGGGTAAATCCTGCTTTATGGGATTTTTATATCCGCGGAGAGGGTAAGGCTTACAACCGCAATGCAGGAGCAGGGGAGAGTGCCGTGCTGGCAGGACAGTCCAACATCACGGAGGTGCCGGTGGACAAGTATCCTGAGGCTGTCAAAAATTCCTTTTCTGTTTACGGAGATGCGGTGATTATCACCTTGTCCCGGGTAGGCGGTGAGGGGTATGATCTGGAATTTTCTGAGAACAATTACCTGGCTCTGGACGAAAATGAAAAGGAAATGCTGCAGTGGGCGGCAGATATGAAGGCTTCCGGGACGGTAAAAAGCCTTGTTGTACTTCTGAATACCTCCAATGCCCTGCAGGTGGATTTTCTGAAGGGAAACCCCTACGGCATTGATGCCTGTCTTTGGATCGGCGGTGTGGGCGGCAGGGGCATCAATGCAGTGGCGGACATTCTCGCCGGCAAGGTCAACCCTTCCGGCCGCCTTGTGGATACCTACTGCTATGATAATGCCTCCTCTCCTGCAATGAAGAATTTTGTTCCAACTGCCTATGGCGGTGATACTGCAAAAATCCCGGACAGTGCCGAAACCTATATGATCTATCAGGAGGGGATCTATGTAGGCTACAAGTACTATGAGACCCGGTACGAGGATCATGTAATGGGAACGGGCAATGCAGGAAGCTACGGTTACAGTGACGATGTGGCATTTCCCTTCGGCTATGGTCTTAGCTATACGACCTTCTCCTACAGGGATATGAAGGTGGAATATAACGGGGAAAAGGACAGCTTTTCCGTGTCCCTTACGGTGACCAATACCGGAGCTGTGCCGGGGAAGGAGACAGTGCAAATATATTTTCAGTCTCCTTATACCGGCTATGATATTGAAAACGGCGTAGAGAAGGCGAGTGTTGCCCTTTGCGGCTTTGGAAAGACTTCTAATCTTGCACCCGGTGCATCCGAGACGGTTACTGTGCTTGTGGATAAACGGGATCTTGCTTCCTATGATGCCTACGGTGCAGGAACTTATATTCTGGATAAAGGCGACTATTACCTGACGGCGGCAACGGATGCCCACGATGCGGTAAACAATATTCTTGCCGACAAGGGCTACACCGCGGAAAATACGGCGGGCCGTATGGACGGAGAAGGTAATGGGGCGCTGTGCTATAAGTGGGTGCAGGAGACTTTTGACAGTAAGACCTATGCAGTCAGCCTTAACGGTACGAAAATTGAAAACCGGCTCTCCAATGCCGACATCAATCTTTACGATGGGGTAAAGGAGAAGGTGACTTATGTAAGTCGCAGCAACTGGAGCGGCACGATGCCTTCAAGTATCCTGAAGCTGAACCTGACGGACAAGCTTACAGGAGATCTGCAGGATGTGCTTTACGATCCTGCGGACTATCCCAAGACAGAAATGCCGGTTTTGGGCGCAAAAAACGGGCGGAAGCTTTACGAGATGATGGGTCTTCCTTATGACGATCCCAATTGGGAGCCGCTGCTGGACCAGCTTCGCTTTGATGATATGGTATCTATGATCGGTGACAGCTTTCACTGGAGAATGCCCGTGGAGTCGGTAAATGCCCCCGGTGCCCGGGACGAGAACGGACCGCAGGGACTCACAGCAGCGCTTTTCGGTGCGGGGCTTGGGGACATTCAGCCCACCGCCTTTACCTCCGAGGATGTAATGGCTGCCACCTTTAATACAGAGCTTCTGTATGAGGTGGGGCGTGTCATTGGCAACAACTGCCTTGCAGCAAATGTGGTCTGCCTGTACGGTCCCGGTGCAAATATCCACAGGACTCCCTATTCCGGCAGAAATTTTGAATATTATTCCGAGGACGGCTTCCTCTCCGGTGAGATGTGTGCAGCAGAGGTCAGAGGCCTGCAGGACAAGGGTGTGGATGTGGTGCTGAAGCACTTTGCCCTTAATGACTGTGAGCAGGACCGCCTGGGTCAGGCAGTGTGGGTAGGGGAGCAGGCTGCCCGGGAGATCTACCTGAAGGCGTTCCAAAAGGCACTGGAGGAGTCCGGGGGCAATGGGGTGATGACTGCCTATACCCGCTGGGGCGCGGTCTGGTCCGGCGGTCATTACGGCCTTATGACCGGGATCCTGCGGGGGGAGTGGGGCAATCAGGGAATGTCCATCACGGACAATATCCTGGTCCAATACTGTAACGGTGCAGATGCGGTGATGGCGGGAGGTGTCACCACCTGCGATGCGATGCTTTGGTATGTGACAAAGCAGCTTCCCAAGTATAAGGACGATCCGGTGATGGTTTCTGCTATGCGGGAGGCGTGCCACCGCAACTTATATGCTCTGGTGAATTCCTCTGCAATGAATGGCATAGGGCCGGATACGGTGGTCAATGCAAAAACGCCGGTTTTATTCACTGCAACTAAGCTGCTGGCAGCGGTGATCGGGGTCCTGTTTGTCTGCCTGGCGGTGCTTTGGTACAAGGGAGCAAAAAGCTGGAAGGAAACGGAGGCTTACCGGGATTATCGGGCGGCAAAAAAGAAGTGAGTCACAGAAAATTAACAAATGTATGTTGCGTTTTTCTTGACTGAGGCAGAAAAAGTGTTGTACACTGTATTGGAAACAAGCCTTACGGCGTTAAGGCGAATGAACAAAAGGAGTGTACAAAAAATGATGGAAGTTATCAAATCCCTGCTGAAGGCAGGCATTGATCTGACTGTAACAAAGCTGCTGCCGGCTGCAGTTATCTTTGTTGTGGGAATGATCGTGGTCAGCATCGTAATGCGGGCGATCAATGCGCTGCTGGAGAAGTCAAAGCTGGAAAAGGCAGCCCACAGTCTGATCCGGTCTGCTGCAAAGATCATCCTTTATTCTGTGGTGATCCTGATCACAGCGGCAAATCTGGGGATCGATGTCACCGGCCTTGTGGCTTTGGCAAGCGTGCTGACACTGGCGATCTCTCTGTCGGTACAAAATGCCCTTACCAATGTGATCGGCGGCTTTACTCTGCTTTATACCAAGCCCTTCGTTTCCGGTGATTTTGTGGAGATCGCAGGACAGTCCGGAACTGTTCAGGAGATCGGTCTGACCTACACCAAGCTGAACACCGCAGACAACAAGCTGGTCTCCATTCCCAACAGCGCTGTGGTGTCCGCAGAGATCGTCAACTATACGGTCACCGGCATCCGCCGTGTGGAGATCCAGGTGTCGGCATCTTATAATACTCCCGTGGAAAAGACCCTTGAAGCCCTGCGCGAGGCAGCGAAGGTGGAGACATCACTGGATACCCCTGTCCCGGTGGCAGCACTGAATAACTATGGTGAAAGCACAATTGAATATGTGCTTTATGTCTGGTGTAAGAGCGAGGACTATTGGACCACAAAGTTTGATGTGAATCGCAATGTTAAAACCGTCTTTGATGCCAATGGCATTGAAATGACCTATCCTCACCTGAATGTCCATCTGGACAAATAAGAAAAGCACCGGTGTTCCGTTTTTGGCGGAACACCGGTGGTTTTTATTCAATGTGGGTATGGTCGTTGATGTGGTCTTCACAGTAGCAGTAGTAGCCGTTGCAGCGGGAGCAGTAACGGAACTCCAGCTGAGGATCGGAAATATCTGTCCGTCCGCAGATGGTGCAGCGGTGATTGTAGTCGGGCTCCGGCTTGCGGAAGGGGACCGTTCCGGTGCGCTTTATCTTTTTCGGACGGGGTGTGATCCTTATAAAGGGGAATAGATTCAGCGCATCCTTTCCGGCAAAGAGAAGGAAATTCACAAGCGCCACAAGGGGGAAGAGATTGTGGGGGAACAGACTTCTGAAGCTCGCCACATCCATACCGATCATCACAAGGTAGACGATCCCCAAAAACCAGGCCTTGACCGGAATGAAGAACAGCACAAGAAACTGGGCATCCGGATGGTTGACGATGAACATCAGCAGCATACAAAGGTGCAGATACCAGGCCATATTCAGATAGATGGCGGAGGCAGGGTGCAAATAGATTTCGCTGCCGGTAAAGTTGATCGGCACATTGGGCGCAAAGATCATAGCAAAAATATCCATGATCAGCACACCGGAAAAATAAAACAGATTAAATTTCAGAGTGCCCATGGTCAGCTCGAGCCTGCGGCCCAGTATATAGAAAAAGTAGCAGGCGATCAGGGACATAAACAGACCGAAGCCACCGCCGCCTATATGCTCTGTGAAAACAAAGGTGAAAAGGCGCCAGACCTGTCCCTGTAAAATGGCGGCTTTATCAAAGCATAGCATAGAATACAGGAAAAGACTGTCCGTAAACGCTGATACAAGAGACAGAAGGCCGGAGCCCAGCACGATATAAAGCATCAGATTGGGGATGCCCTTGTCTCTGTTTCTCAGCAAAAATCGTTCAAAACGGGTACGAAGATTCTTCAAGTAAATCAACTCCGAAAAAGGATATGCCTATCATAACACTGTTTTTGAAAAAAGTCTATGGAAGAATTATGAACTTTTCGCATTTTTCCGGCAATAAATCTTGACATTTTCCTAAATGTGAGTAAAATATATACGAACTGCATACAAGCCTTATCAAGAGTGGTGGAGGGAACGGCCCTGTGAAACCCGGCAACCTGTATTTTCAAGGTGCCAAATCCGGCGGCAACGAGAGATGAGGATCTGATAGAAACGCACATCGGGTCCTTCGGTGTGCGGTATTTTTGTGTCTTCGAGAAAGGAAAGAACATTATGGAAAAGAGACTGTTTACATCTGAGTGTGTCACCTGCGGTCACCCTGACAAGGTGGCGGATTCCATTTCCGATGCGATCCTGGACGCCTGTCTTGCCCAGGACCCCAACTCCCGTGTGGCCTGCGAGGTCACTGTCACCACCAACTTCTGCCTGATCTGCGGTGAGATCACCACCAAGGCTGTGGTGGACTATGAGAGCATTGCCCGTGAGGTGATCCGTAAAATCGGTTATACCCACGAGGGCGCCGGCTTCTGCGCTGACACTGTGGAGATCCTTTGTAAGGTACATACCCAGTCTGCAGATATTGCCATGGGCACCAATGACGAGGTGGGCGGTGCCGGTGACCAGGGTATGATGTTCGGCGGTGCCTGCACCCAGACGCCTGAGCTGATGCCTCTGCCTGTGGCGCTGGCAAGAGCGCTTTCCAACCGTCTGACCCAGTGCGTGGCAAGCAATGACCTGCTGCGTCCTGACGGCAAGACCCAGGTCTCTGTGGAGTTTGATGAAAAGGGAAATGTGGTGGGCATCGATACCGTTGTGGTGTCTGTGATGCACACTGAGGAGTTTGAGATCTCCGAGCTGCGCCGCTATATCCGGGAGGGCGTTATCGCACCCGTGCTGAAGCAGTACGGCTTCGATATTGAAGGTGTTTCCAACATCCATATCAACCCCACGGGCAAATTCGTCATCGGCGGTCCTGACGGTGATACCGGTCTTACGGGACGGAAGATCATCGTGGATACCTACGGCGGCTATTTCTCCCACGGCGGCGGTGCTTTCTCCGGCAAGGATCCCACCAAGGTGGACCGTTCCGGTGCTTATATTGCCCGTTATATGGCAAAGAATCTTGTGGCAGCCGGCCTTGCAGATAAGGTTCAGGTGCAGCTGGCTTATGCCATCGGTGTTGCAGAGCCTGTCTCTGTGCGCGTGGACAGCTACGGCACCGGCAAGGTCTCTGATGAGGAGCTGACAGCGATGCTGCGAAAGACCTGCGATCTGACCCCCGGCGGCATTATCCGCAAACTGCAGCTGCGTAGACCCATCTACGGAAAGACTGCGATGGAAGGTCATTTCGGTGTGGCAGAGCTTCCCTGGGAGCAGACAGACCTTGTGCCTCAGCTGAAAGCCCTGGCGGGCCTGTAAAATTTACAGAATCGTTAAGGTTGAATCGTTGACTTATGCTCCAAATATCGTATAATTGTATAGATAGATATTTGTAAAAGCAGGTATGTTTATGAAAAAGAAAACCCTCTTCACAATATTGCTGCTTCTGGTGCTTGTCCTGCAGGTGGTTATGCAGGTCTATCTGACTGCAGCTGTGATCCGAATGAATGTGCTTCCGGATCTGTATGTGCTGCTGGTGGCATTGGGAATGCTCCTGGTCATCGGCATTGTTGCACTGCTGTTGTTCCTTCCTGCAAAGAAGCCTGCATCCACAGTCCTTAGGATCGTGGCCTGTGTTATTTCTGTGGCGGTCACAGGTGCTTGTCTGGCAATGAGTATCGTGGTAACAGATGCTTATAACACGGTGCATACCATCACCAATCAGGAGACGACCGGCACCCGGAATATGTATGTTTTTGTGCGCTTTGATGATCCCGCAGTGGAGCTTGATGATGCCGGGGACTATACATTTGCCAAGATCGAAAACTATGATGTAAAGCACGCGGAAGGGGCTATTGCTTATATCGAAGAGACACTGGGCAAGACCATTTCGGTCACCGATTGTGCCAATGCCAAGGAAATGGCGGAAAAGCTTCTGGGAGAGGAAGTTGGCGCACTGATTATGAACGGTGCCAGCGTGGCGATCCTCCAGGAAAATGAGGAATATGCTGACTTTTCTGAGAAGATCCGCATTCTGGAGACGATGCCCTTCTCCAGGCTGGAGGAAGAGGATGGGGAGGCAGAGCCTCCTGTAACAGAGCCGAAGCTTCCCAAGGATGTGACCAATGCTCCTTTTGTGCTCTATATCAGTGGCTCCGATACCCGGAGCAGCAAGCTGACGGTCAGCCGCAGTGATGTAAATATCCTTGCTGTGGTAAATCCCGTTACCAAGCAGGTGCTGCTGATCAACACCCCCCGTGACTACTATGTACCCAATCCTGCAGGCGACGGTGCAATGGATAAGCTGACCCACTGCGGCCTTTACGGCGCAGAATGCTCTATGGAGGCGCTGGGCGAGCTGTATGACCTGGAGGTGGACTTCTACGGTCAGCTGAACTTTAAGGGCTTTGAAACCTTTATCGACGCCATCGGTGGTGTTGATGTATATCTGGATCAGCCGTTTAGGGTCGGTGCACTTTATATTCCGGTTGGAGAAAACCATTTCAATGGCAGCAGGGCATTGCTTTTTGCCCGTGCCCGAAAGACTGTTCCCGGCGGTGATAACGGCCGTGGAAAGAATCAAATGAGGGTGATCAAGGCGGTGGTGGAGAAGCTGACCTCCGGCACCACCATCATTTCCAATTATTCCTCGATCCTGGAAAGCCTCAGCGGTATGTTCAGCACCAGTATGTCTATGGATGACATCAGTATGCTGGTAAAAATGCAGCTGACGGATATGGCAAAATGGAATGTACAGTCCTTTGCGGTTACCGGTGTGGACGGTCGGGAAAAGACCTATTCCGTAGGCGGCTATGCCTATGTTATGCACGAGGATGAACGCTCTACTGCCTATGCTGCTGAGCTTGCTCAGCGGGTCATTGACGGAGAGATCCTCACGGAAGAGGATATGAAGCTGCCGAAATGATCGACTGTATAATAAACAAAAAGGGAGGGCACAACAGTGCTTTGGACAAAAATTAAAGAGGCGCTGATTTCTGCATTGCCCATTACACTGATCGTGTATGTGATTTCCCTGCTGCCTTGGTTTGATGTTTCCTGGAAGGAGATCCTTCTGTTCTCTGTCAGCGCGGTTATGCTGGTGGTGGGCATCGGTTTGTTTAATCTGGGTGCAGACCTTGCAATGACCCCTATGGGAACCAGTGTAGGTGCAGGCTTGTCCCGCCAGCGGAAGCTGCTGCTGCTTTTGGTGGTGTGCTTCGTTCTTGGTGTGCTGATCACCATTGCAGAGCCGGATCTGCAGGTCCTTGCCAATCAGGTAAAGGATATTATGAACGGAAAGCTGCTGCAGTACACCGTCGGTCTGGGTGTTGGCGCGTTTTTGATCATTGCGATCTTGCGTATCGTATTCAAGCGCCGCCTGGCAACGATCCTGATGCTTTTCTATATGCTGCTGTTTGCACTTGCCCTGATGCTTTCCGAGGGCGGAAAGTCTTTCCTGCTTCCTATGGCATTTGATTCCGGCGGCGTTACAACAGGCCCCATTACCGTGCCTTTTATTATGGCGCTGGGTGTTGGTATCTCCAGCGTGCTGGGTGACCGCCGTTCACAGGAGAACAGCTTCGGTCTGGTGGCACTGTGCTCCATTGGCCCGATCCTTGCAGTTCTTGTGCTGGGCCTTTTCTCCGGCGGCGAGCTGTCACCCTATTCCTTCAGCGCATCCCACGATTTTCTCTCTGTGCTGCTGAGCACGGCAAAAAATGTGGCGATCGCTCTGGGAATGATCGTTGTGTTTTTCCTGATCTGCCAGGTGACCTTCCTGAAGCTTTCCAGACGGCAGCTGCTGCGGATCGGCTTGGGTGTTATCTTTACTTATGTGGGTCTTGTGATGTTCCTGACCTCTGTGGAGGTGGGCTTTATGCCCATTGGCTACAAGATCGGTCAGACCTTAGCCAACCTGAATAAATGGATCCTGATCCCTCTGGGACTGCTGATCGGTGTTCTGGTGGTGCTGGCAGAGCCTGCCATCCATGTGCTCAATGAGCAGGTGCAGGAGGTCACCGGCGGCTATGTTACAAAGAAAGCAATGCTCACCGGACTGTGCATCGGTGTGGGCTGCGCGATTATGCTTTCTATGATCCGCATTATTTTTAAATTCTCTCTGATCTATTACATCATACCCGGCTACTTCATTTCCTTTGCACTGTCCCTGTTTGTACCCCCGGTGTACACAGCTATTGCCTTTGACTCCGGCGGCGTTGCCAGCGGTCCTATGACCTCCGGCTTTATCCTGCCCTTTGCCATTGGTGCCTGTATGGGTTTGGGGGACGCAAATGCGGTGTGGAACATTGCCTTTGGCGTGGTGGCAATGGTGGCAATGGCACCCCTGATCACCATCCAGCTGCTTGGCTTCCGTGCCATCGTTTCCAACAAGCTCCAGGAGCGCCGCGCAATGAAGCGTATGCTGGATGCGGATGATCAGCAGATCATCAACTTTATGTAAGGAGGGACGGCTGTGGCAAATTCTGTGAATGAATCCGCCTTGAAGAAGCTGAAGCTTCTGTTCACTGTTGTGGACCGTCCCAAGGGTGAGTTTTATCTGGATGTTCTCAGCGAGTTTGAGATCAATTGTCAGATGGTGATCCAGGGCAAGGGCACTGCCAATTCGGAGCTGGTGGACCTTTTGGGTCTGAATCTCCAAAAGGCTGTGATCGTCAGCGTTGTCCGTGAGGATATGGTGGATGCGGTTATGGCGTGTCTTGAGGATAAGTTTGAGACCATAAAAAACGGAAAGGGAATTGCTTTTGCAGTGCCCCTTTCCAGTGTGATCGGTGTTAATATGTATCAGTTTTTAAGCAACAACCGTCAGGGAAGGGAGGAGCAGCTATGAAAACAGATAACCACGAGGTTATTTTTGCCATCGTAAATGCCGGCTATGCGGAGGAGGCAATGCAGCTTGCCCGGGAAAACGGTGCCCGTGGCGGCACGATCCTCAATGCCCGCGGTGTGGCAAGGGAAAAGGAAGCTGCCTTTTTCGGCATCACCATCCACGCAGAGAAGGAGATCCTGATGCTGGTGGTGGAAAGGGACATCCGGGACAATATCCTCAATGCCCTGTATAAATCTATGGGTATGGGAAAGAAGGCGCAGGGTATCGCGTTTTCTCTCCCTGTGTCTGATGTGACGGGTCTTGTGCAGCTTCCCGCGGAGGAAGAGACCAAGGAAGATGATTGAGCTTGTTTATGTGGATGACGACCTTGTGGTGTGCGTAAAGCCGCCCCGGGTGTTGTCTACCGATGAACCCGGGGGTGTTCCGGAGCTTGTGCGGCAGGCACTGGGAACACCGGACGGGGATGTGCGTACGGTCCACAGACTGGATCGTGTGGTCAGCGGCCTGATGGTGCTGGCAAGAAATCAGCAGGCGGCATCGGCACTGTCCCGGCAGATCCGGGAGGAGCATTTTCAAAAAGAATACCTCGCCGTTGTCCACGGTGTGCCGGCTTCGGCAGAGGGCAGGCTTTGTGACCTGCTGGTCCGTGACAAGGCGAGGAAAATGACGATGGTGGCGCAGCTGCCGGGAAAGAGTGTGCAGGAAGCCTCCCTCCGGTATCAGCTTTTGCATACAGACGGGGAAAAGAGCCGTGTCCGTATCCGGTTGGAGACCGGACGGACGCACCAGATCCGTGTCCAGTTTGCTTCCCGGAATATGCCCCTATTGGGGGAGCGGAAGTACAGCACCCTGGAGGACGACTGTGAGATCGCCCTGTGGTCTTACCGACTGGCATTTACCCACCCGGTAAGCGGCAAACGGATGGAATTTATGAAAGAGCCGCCGGAGGCTTATCCCTGGAGCAGCTGCTGAAGGGAAGCTGCAAAGGCTTTGTCCTGCTCCGGCTTTCTCTTGGAGGGACCCTTTGTCCGTCCGCCTGCAAGACGGTGCTTTTTGGATTCATACCGCTGAAATAACAGCGCCTGAATGTTATACTCTGTGTAAGCCCAGCCGTCCTGATGCAGCACTGTGGCATTTTTGGCAAGGCACATAGAGGCAAGACCGTAATCCTGGGTGACCACAATGTCACCGCCGGAAACCCGGTTTACAAGGGCAAAATCCACACTGTCCGCCCCCTTGTCAAATACAAAGGTCTCTGCACCCTCCCGGTGCAGCTCGTGGGCAGTGTCGCAAAAAAGAAGACAGGGAATATTGTATTTCCTGCAAAGGGAAACGGCGATGTCCGTCACTGGACAGGCATCTGCATCCACAAGAACCTTCATAGTATCACCTCGAAGAAAGTATAGCACAGATAAAAGGAGAAGGGAATATGCCTAACTACGATTTTTTTCAGCATAAGCAGTGCGAATATTTTCCCTGCCATCCCGGCGCTGACCCGGAAAGCTTCAGCTGCCTGTTCTGCTATTGCCCTTTGTATGCCCTGGGGGATAAGTGCGGCGGCAAATTCACCTATACGGAAAACGGCTATAAGGACTGCACCAATTGCCTGCGCCCCCACAAACGGGAAAACTACCACGGTATCCAGAAGCAGATGATGCAGGTGCTGGAAATGGTGAAAAAGGAAAAATAACATAGATCCGGGATTGGTTTGCCGATCCCGGATTTCTTAAGATATCTTGAAAAAAGCATAAGAATTCCTGTAGAAAAAGCGATATAGCATATGCTATAGTACTTTCAGAATTAAAAATAGGAGGAAATGTTATGCATCATCTGAAGCTGGAAGAGCTGACCCTGGAGCAAAAACTGGGCATGACCTACTGCGCTCGCCCCTTTAAGGAATCGGACATTGATTTTACCATCGATCTGATCAAAAAGCGCATGATCGGCAGTGTCCAGGTTC
>JAZNZZ010000056.1:0-7040 GCA_045595205.1 Faecousia sp. | reverse complement strand
TCAGGCACTTGATAACTTCGCCTGCGGTCTTCTTCATGCGGCTTGCCAGCTCGCCAACGGTGATCTCGTCGGGGATCTTAACGGTAACGGGAGCCTTGCGGGCGACTTCCATCTGGAGACGGCGCAGCTTCTCCTGCTCTTCATTCTTGGCTTTGTTGCCCTTGAACTTGTTGTCCTTGCGGTTCTGCTGCTGGCCCTTCTTGCCAAACTTCTGCTTACCGCCCTGGTAATCCTGCACCTTTTCAGACACCAGATTGTCCACATCGTCGAAACGGCGGGTATTCACCTGCACAGCAGAGGTATCCACCACCCGGCGCTCACGCTTGCGCTCCGGCTCAGCAGGCTTCTTGGGAGCCTCCTGTGTCTTGGGCTTTTCCTCTGCCTTGGGTGCAGCAGCCTTCTGCTCCTTCTTGGATGCCTCCTTGGCAGCTGCTTCTGCCTTGGGCTTCTCCTCTGCCTTGGGTGCTTCCTCCCTGGCAGCCGCCGTGGCAAAGACCACCTCGATGGACTCGATCTGGTTGGTCTGGGTGATATAATCAAAAATCACATTCAGCTCATCATCCGTCATAACCTGTGTGTTGGACTTGGGCTTCTCAAAAAACTTCTCTACGATCGCGCTGATCTCCTTCGGGGTCATACCGAAGTCAGCTGCGACCTCCTTCAAACGATACTTAACACTCATACAAGCACCTCCTGTGATTAATTCCGCTTGGTACGGCCAAAACGCTTGTTGCGCTGGTGTGCCTTTTCCTCATCCTGGCGCTGACGGATCCGCTGGGCACGCTTGTCCAGATTCTCCATCGCCTCGCCATAGGCTTCGGGGTCATTCAGCGCCTTCAAAAAGGCAAGGGCCATTGCCGGATCTGTCAGTGCTGCAATGGCAAGGCTCGTCCTGCCCACTGCCGCACCCATATCGTCCTTGGTATAGGGGATCCTGACGCACTGCTGATTGGTGCCTGCCACAAAGCTCTTGGCTCTGCGCCAGGTGTGATCGGAGGCACCCGATGCCACCACCACCAGCCGCGCCTTCTGTGCACGGGCAGCACCGCCCACAGGCTCTTCGCCCAGCTCGATGCGCCCTGCCTTTCTTGCCAGAGCAAGATAGTTCAGTGCTCTATCCACAGAAACCACCCTCCATTTCCTTTTCCAGCCGGTCATAGACCTCCTCAGGAATGGGGACCTCCAGGCTTCGCTCCAGACTCTTTGCCTTCCGCGCCTTTTTCAGGCACTGGGCATCGGGACAGATATATGCGCCCCGACCGTTCAGCTTGCCGCTGAAGTCCAGACTGACAGCTCCGTCCGTTCCCCGGACGACCCGGATCATTTCCTTTTTTGCCTTTCGCTCCCGGCAGCCCATACACTGCCGCTGGGGAATCTTCTTTTGCATTGGGACTGCCTCCCTTCCTCTTACTCTGTGACCTCAGCCTGGGATTCAGGCTTGATGTCGATCTTAACACCGGTAAGACGGGCAGCCAGACGGGCATTCTGACCCTCCTTGCCGATGGCAAGGCTCAGCTGACTGTCAGGCACCACAACGCTGCAGGTCTTGGTGCCGGGAATATTGGTGACACTGATGACCTCAGCAGGACTCAGTGCAGCACGGACATACTCACAGGGGTCTTCACTGTAGACCACAATATCGATCTTCTCGCCGTGGAG
Organism: Faecousia sp.; assembly: GCA_045595205.1. Lineage (GTDB taxonomy): Bacteria > Bacillota > Clostridia > Oscillospirales > Oscillospiraceae > Faecousia. The sequence goes on along the minus strand of JAZNZZ010000056.1, from coordinate 5,381 downwards.
CTCCTCCACCACAGCGCCCACACGGCCGCCCCGGGGACCCACGCAGGCACCCACAGGATCCAGACCCTCCACCGCTGCACGGACGGCGACCTTGCTGCGGCTGCCCGGCTCACGGGAGATGTTGCGGATCTCCACCTGACCGTCTGCGATCTCAGGGATCTCCAGCTCGAACAGGCGGCGCACCAGATTGGGATGGGTGCGGGAAACGTGCACCAGAGGACCGCGGTTTGCCTTGTTGACCTCCAGCACATAGACACGGATCAGATCGCCGGGGTTATAGCTCTCGCCGGGGATCTGCTCAGCGGTACGCAGTACAGCATCGCTCTGCTCACTGCCCTGACCCACACGGACGAAAATATCACCGGTGGGATCTACCCGCAGCACAGTGCCGGTGAGCATCTCCTGTGCCTTGGAGGAGTAGCTCTCATACATCGCGCCACGCTCTGCCTCGCGGATGCCCTGGATCACCACCTGCTTTGCAGTCTGGGCGGCAATACGGCCAAACTTCTGAATGTCCACCTCAATGCGGACGGAATCACCCAGCTGGACATTTGCCTCCAGCTTTCTGGCAGCGTCGATGTGGATCTCCACAGCGCTGTCCTCCACCTCTTCCACGGCGGTCTTTAACAGATACATAAAAAGGCCCTTCTCGGACAGGTCCACCACCACATTTTCAGCGGGGATGTCGCGGTGATCCTCACGGTCCTTCCGGTAAGCATTGGTCAGTGCCTGCTTCAGGCGCTCCACCATATACTCCACGGGAATGCCCTTGAGTTTTTCCAGATCCCGCAGGGATGCAAAGATCTCTGCCCCGATGTCTACCTTGGGGGCTGCGGTTTTTTTGGCTCTTGCCATAATTTCCTCCTTCGTCTGTATTCAGACTGTTTTATATATTACTTCTTCAAAACTCTACCCGCAGGCGCACAAGTGCGACCTCGGACTTTTCAAAGGTGACGGTCTCCTTGCCGGACTCCACGGTAATTCTGCCGTTGTCATAGCCCCGCAGGACACAGGGAAGCTCCTTCAGACCGTTTCGGGGACGGTAGAGCTTTACCGTAATAGGACTGCCTATGAACTGCTCAAAGTCAGAGGGGCGCTTCAATGCCCGCTCCAGGCCGGCAGAGCAGACCTCAAAATGATAGCTTTCGCTGATGGGGTCGTGTTCATCCAGCACAGGATCTACCGCCCGGTGGATCTTCTCGCAGTCGTCGATGTCCACACCGCCGTCCTTGTCGATGTAAAGCCGCAGGAAGCGCTCAGAGCCCTCCCGGACATACTCCACATCCCAAAGCCTGCAGCCGAAGCCTTCCACAATAGGCTGGGCAAAGGAAGTGACCAGTTCCGTAACTTTCATTTTCCACCTTCTTCCCACGAAAAAGAGAGGAGCGGTCGCTCCTCTCTTTCGTAAAGTATACTTAGATTACCTGCATTATACCACCCACAGACTTGTTTTGCAACCCCTTTTTGAGAAAAATATCAGGTTTTTTTCATTCTGCAGTGAATATTCAAGATAGTCGGTCAGTTTGCACTGGCGGGCATACCGTAGGTGTACTTTTGTTCCCAGTCGGCATCGAAGATACGCATCAGCTCCCTGCCCTGGACCACATCCTCTGCAAGCTCAGCAAGGATGGCGCCCTGCTCCAGGGATTCCAGATAAAAGGTGGGGATCGCCTCCGCCTCCAGCTTTGCCCCCAGAACAGCACCGGTCACTGCGCCCACAGCGCAGCTGCGGCCGGAATGATTCACCGCGGCGATCATTGCCTCGTCAAAATTGTTGGGATGGAACAGGCAGGCGCACACCGCACCTGCAAGACACTGCTCCGTCGTGGTGCAGCCCAGCATAGAAAGGGCTGCCAGAGGAGTCAGCTCCATATCCCGGGCGTAGGTGACCGCCAGCTTCAGAAGCCCTGCCACCGTATTGGCATCCTCCCCGGGGTAGACCTCCGCCACCGCATCCGCCGCCTCGGTCACCACCTGAGAAAGGTTCTTATCCGGTGCTGCCATAATATCACCGATGATGCAGGCAAGGACCGCGCCGCTGAGCCACGCCTTGGGCTCTCCGTTGGTAAAGGCAACGGCATAGGCGCCCAGCCGGATCAGTGCTTCCCGGGACATTTTATCCGGGTCATAGAGAATGCCCGCTGCCACGGCTGCCGTAAGAGCTGCAGGACTGTCTGAGCGGGGCACCGGCTTTTCCGGCGTTCCCAGAACCTCCCGCCCCAGTGCCTCCGGGAGCTTGGGGTCCACACAATTCCTGCGGCGCATCTCCGGCACCTGTGCCAGCCAGCAATAGGTCTTTTCCGTAGCCGCGCCCCGGAACTGCTGGCTCTTTGCCCACTCCCGCAGGCTCATTGCCAGATACCGGGGGAATTTATCATACTTATCTCTTGACGCTGCCAGCAGCAGACCGTTGCAGCCGAAGGCAGCCAGCTGGGTATAGGAAGAAATATCCGCCGTGCCGTTTGCCAGATCATAGCCCAAAAGTCCGTTAGGACCGTAGTTCTCGCAGATCTCGTCCCATTTCTTTCCGTCCACCGGACCGCCCATCGCATCGCCCGCCCCGAGGCCCAAAAGGCAACCCCGCACTGCCGATCCTCTGTACTCCATAAGCGTCCTCCTAATCTCTTTCTCTTTTTCTATTATAATGCCCAAAAGCAGCAAGTGCAAGACTTTCCGCATTTTTTCTGTTGGCATTTTCCATATATCCGTGGTATAATCGTAAAAACCACCCTGGAGGTATTTCTTATGAAGGAACTGAAAATCGGTTACGCCCGGAAGGACATCACTCCCGACGGTGCAGTACAGATCAACAGTGTTCTTGTCAGCACCCACACGGAGACCCCGCTGTTCGTCACCGCCCTTTCTGTCAACGACGGAGACACCCGCGCTCTGGTGGTAAGCTTTGATATACGGGAGATCCAGCGGGTATTCCGGGACAGAATGCTCCCGGCCATTTCCGAAGCAACGGGACTTGACCCTTCTCAGATCCTTTTGACCTGCACCCACAACCACTCCACCCCGGATGTGAGCTACACCACAAAGGACAACATTGCAGACTGGTATGACCGCATTGCCATCCCCGCCGCTAAGGCCGCTGCAAAGGCAGCACTGGAGGATGAAAAGGCAGTCACCGCTATGGCGGGCGGCAAGACACAGCTGGAAAACACCACCTTTGTCCGCCGCTACCAAAGAGCCGACGGCACCTGGTACTGCATTGCCTCTGCCAACCCCTCCAAGGCACCCCTGGTCGCCCACGAAAGCAAGTCAGACCCGGAGCTTCGCACGGTTCGCATCTGCCGGGCAGGCGGTGAGGATATTATCCTTGTGAGCTATCAGGTACACGCTGCCCACGCCCTCTCTCTGAACCCCACAGTGATCTGCGCCGACTTTATCCATCCCCTGCGTGAAAAGCTGGAGCAGGAAACCGGCAGCAAGGTGCTGTACCTTCAGGGCTGCTGCGGCAACCTCAACAGCTTCACCCGTCTGGAGGAGGAAAAGCCCCTTGCCAAGGAGACCTACCGGGATCTGGGCTATGCCATTGCAAACAGTGCGCTGGAAGCCCTGCAGAAGGAAGTACCCCTTTCCACCGGCGAGGTGCAGCTCCGCAACGGCACAGTCAACTGCACCGTGAACCACACCAAGGATCATCTGGCAGACACCGCCCGGGCGCTTTACAATGTTCCCGATATGGCAGAGCGCACCCGCCTGCTCCGGGAGGCCGGCATTGCCAACCGGTATGAACAGGCACAGATCATCCGCCGGGTGGAATGGCCGGAGATGCAGGGGGAGACCCACGATATGCCCATCGCCGCCCTGTCCTTCGGTGAGCTTGCCATTTGCTTCTTCCCTCTGGAGATGTTTGATTCTCTGGGTGTCCGGCTGCGGGAGGCCTCCTGCTTCCCTATGACCATCCCCTGCGGCTATTCCCTCTGCTACTACAGCTATCTGCCGGACATTACCGCCTTCCCCCACGGAGAATACGAGGTCACCCAGTGCCACTACATTGCCGGCACAGGCGAGACCATCGTTTTGAAGCTATTAAGCTGGCTTCAGGATATGCATAAATAACAAACACCGCGGATCAGCACAAAGCTGACCCGCGGATTTTATTAGTCCAGATAACGGCAGGCGGACATTGCGGCGATGGCGCCGTCACCGGCGGCGGTGACCACCTGACGGACCCGCTTGCTGCGGCAGTCGCCGGCAACGAAGATACCCTCGGTCTCCGTGCAGCAATCCTCGCCGGAATCAAAGTAGCCCCAATCGTTGAGCTTTGCAAGCTCTGCAAAGGGCTCGTTCTCCGGCATCAGACCAACCGCAAGGAATGCGCCGTCGACCTTGATCTCCGTCTCCTCGCCGGTGGCATCGTTATGCAGCTGCAGGCCGCTCAGCGCACCGTTCTCCGTCTTATAGCCGGAGACAACAGTATTGAAAATCGCGGTGACATTTTCCTTTTCCATCAAAGCATCTGCCAGCTTCTTCTCACCGGTGAAGCCTGCAAGGTTCTGCACCACGGTAACCTTTGTGCACACCTCGCTCAGCAGCAGCGCCTCCTGCAAAGCAGAGTTGCCGCCGCCGATCATAGCCACCTCCTGACCGGCATAGAAAGCGCCGTCACACACCGCGCAGAAGGAAATGCCGTTGCCGATGAGCTCCTCCTCACCGGGCAGACCCAGCGTGCGGTGCTTCACACCCAGCGCAAGGATCACTGCCTTACCCTCAAAGGTGCTGCCCTCCTCTGTGCTGACATAGAAAATGCCGTCCTTTTTCTCTACCCCGATGACCTTCTCCAGCTCCACCTCAGCGCCCAGTGCCATCGCCTGCTCTGTGAGCTTGTCGGCAAACTCTGCACCGCTGATCATCTGAAAACCGGGGATGTTCTCCACCTTGGGGGAATAGGCGATCTGACCGCCGAAGCCATTCTTCTCCACCACAAGGACATTTTTACCTGCCCGCAGGCAGTAAACCGCCGCCGTCAGTCCCGCAGGACCACCGCCGACAATAATAATATCGTACATTCAGATTCTCTCCAATTCTTCAAATTCCAATTTACCGAGCCGTCGCTGAGTTGAGAATTGAGAATTGAGAGTTGAGAATTGTGGTATTTTCCTGCGGAAAATGATTAAAATAGTCGTTTTGCGACACACATTAACTCTGAACTCTCAACTCTGAACTCTCAACTGTTTATCGATCGGGCGGAGCGATAAACATAGAAGTGCGATGGAAAGGGTCGGGGCTTTGCCCAATGTCATTAAGTTAACGATCGAAGTGTCATTCTGAGGAGTGTTGCAGAGCGCAGCGAATCTTCTAATAACAATGATTGCCGGTGGCAATCATACATTGATTAAAACGCGACGAAGAATCCCCTTCAAATACGATGG
>JAZNZZ010000055.1:0-11601 GCA_045595205.1 Faecousia sp. | reverse complement strand
GCTTTGCGTACGCACGGTCTCCACTCAGATCACACCCGAGCCCGGCTCGTGGACCTTCCGGGGCGGATGGGCGCCTAATTAGGCAGCCAGAGCAACAGTATTGTTGTCAGTTAAATTTAAAAGTTACCCGTTTTATCGTGGGCAGGTGCCACGGCCCGCTATTCCAGCCTCACTACCCCCGTCGAAACCGGTACACCCCCATATATGGGATTAGAAGTAAGAGGAAATAGTCAATAAGTGTTGGGGTACTGGGGCACCCCAACGAATTTATCAGAATCTGCCGTAGGGATCCGGGAGCTTCTTAGGCTCCGGGTAAGCTTCGCCGTGGGTGTCCACGGTGATGGAAGCGATCTTCTGATCCTCCAGAGGACGGTCCTGCTGGTTGGTTCTGACAGAAGCGATGGCATCCACCACCTCAAGACCGGAGGTTACCTTGCCGAATGCAGCGTACTGTCCGTCCAGATGGCGGGCATCCTCGTGCATAATAAAGAACTGGCTGCCGCCGGAGTTGGGGGAGGAGCTGCGTGCCATAGAGAGAACACCGCGCTTATGCTTCAGCTCGTTCTTTACACCGTTGTAGAAGAACTCACCCTTGATGCAGTAGCCGGGACCACCCATACCGGTGCCTTCCGGGCAGCCGCCCTGGATCATAAAGCCGGGAATAACGCGGTGGAAGATCAGACCGTCATAGTAGTTATGATTGGCAAGATCAATAAAGTTATACACGCTCTGGGGTGCGATCTCAGGGTAGAGCTCACCCTCCATAATGCTTCCGTTTTCCATAGTGATCTTAAAAGTAGGATTCAAAATCAGTACCTCTCTTTCATTGCGCGGTCGATCTGTCGCTTTGCATCGCGCTCTGCAGCAGATTGCCGTTTGTCATATAGCTTTTTACCCTTGCAAAGACCGACCTTGACCTTGACACGGCAGCCTTTGAAATATACGGAAAGGGGGATCAGGGAATAGCCGTCCTGCTTTACCTTGCCCAGAAGCCGCATAATTTCACGGCGGTGCATCAGCAGTCGGCGGACACGCTTGGAATCGGGGTTGAAGCGGTTACCCTGCTCATAAGGGGAGATGTGCATCTGATTCAGAAGCAGCTCGCCGTTTTTAATGCCACACCAGGCGTCCTTAAGATTCAATGTGCCCTGGCGGATGGATTTTACCTCTGTGCCCATCAGCTCAATGCCGGCTTCCATTTCCTCCTCCACAAAGTATTCGTGGTAGGCTTCTCTGTTTCGCGCCATTACGCGGATGTTCTCTTTTTCCAAACGTATCACCTCCTTGCCTATGCTATTATAGCACAGCTGTCAAGGGGGTTAAACGGAAAAAAGAAATTCTTCCAGAGAATTTACTGTGTCAAATGTGTAGTCACAAAGCTGAGTCATTTCCTCACAGATCGCGGGATTTCCAAGCTTGCCCCATTTTGCGAAAGCCACAGATGCGCCAACGCTGCGTGCCATTTCCCAGCCTGGCTTCAGGTCATCCACCACCAGAATATCTGAGGAGGAAATCTTATATTTTTCCATAATTTGTTCCAAAGGATAGGGATTCGGCTTGCACTGGTATTCCGGCAGTTCTGCACCGAAAATTTCGTCCGGCAGCATATCAAAATGGTGGAGATAGTCTCTTTCTATAATATCCTTTGTGGAGTGGGAGACGACACAGAGAATTCCGCCGCATTCTTTCTGCTTGCGGAGAATTTTGTGAAAGTCGGGGAAGGGGTCGGGGATATGGGTCTGAATGTATTCACTCCATCCCCGGAATTCTGCCTGGATCTCTTCCGGTGTGAAGCGGTATTTTTGGCGGCACATCTCCACAAAGCCTGTGTAAAAGCAACCGTCCAGATATTCCTGATAGGAGATGGTCACGCCCGGACGGAGCTGGTCCAGTATATAGCAGAAATAAGGATAGTGGATGGTAGCCTCGCTTTGTACAACGGTGTCATCGTGATCCAGAACAAGGCAGGGAAACTTTAGCATAAGACGCTCACTCCTTTGTGTCATTATAGCAAAGAAAAGAATTATGGACAACCGGAAATTTCCTCTTGCGAAAACCGAACAAATGTACTATAATAAAAGAAAACGGGAAGGAGGACGGATATGGAACAGAAAATTTGTCCTGTGGATGTAATATCTGTGTGCAGCGCCAATGGGGATATCCGTCCTCTCCGGATGCGTATGGAAGATGAGAATCACGGACTTTTGCGTGTGGATATCGATGAAGTGATCAGTATGAAGCCCGTGCAGTTCGTGGGGATCGAGGCGCATATTTTCCTTTGCCGTGCCACGGTAGAGGGAAGACACTGGCTGTTTGAACTGAAATATACCATCCGAAGTCACAACTGGTGCTTTTTGAGGAGGGTGTACTGATGGGAAACCGTGTGATCTTTCATGTGGATGCCAACAGTGCGTTTTTGTCCTGGACAGCAGCCTATAAGATAAAGGTTCTGGGAGAGACACAGGACCTGCGGCAGATCCCTTCCGTGGTGGCGGGGGATAAGGCCTCCCGGCACAGTATCATCCTTGCCAAAAGCGGACCGGCGAAAAAATTCGGAATACAGACGGGAGAACCGCTTTTTCAGGCGTTGGAGAAATGCCCGGAGCTGGTGGTAGTCCCGCCGGACTATAATCTTTATGTGGAGGCATCCCGGCACTTTGTGGAGATGCTGCGGCAGTTCAGTCCCAATGTGGAGCAGTATTCCATTGATGAAGCCTGGGTGGATATGACCGGCACCCAGCGGCTTTTCGGACCGCCGCGGCTGGCAGCGGAGAAAATGCGCCAGCGTATTTGGGAAGAACTTGGCTTCACGGTGAATGTGGGGATATCTTCCAACAAGCTTCTTGCCAAAATGGCAGGGGATTTTGAAAAGCCCAACAAGGTGCACACTCTGTTTCCTGAGGAAATGGAAGGGAAGATGTGGCCTCTCCCGGTGCGGGATCTCTTCCTTGTAGGCGCTGCTACAGAGAAAAAGCTGCACCTTATGGGGATCTACACCATTGGAGACCTTGCGAAAACAGAGCTGAAGATCATTCGTAAGCGCCTGGGTAAATACGGAGAGACCATATGGCACTTTGCCAACGGGCGGGATGCGGATGCCGTAACACCGGAGCCGGAGGAAAATAAAGGCTACGGAAACTCCACCACCACACCCCGGGATGTGGAGACTACCCAGCAGGCGCATCAGGTTCTTCTGAGCCTGTGTGAGACGGTGGCGGCAAGAATGCGAAAGGACGGAAAATGCGGCCGCTGCATCAGTGTACATCTTCGTACCAATGAATTCCGGCATTCATCCCACCAGGCGGTGCTGGACGGTGCTACAAATATCACCGGGGAGCTGTTCCGTGCGGTCTGCCGGGTGTTTGATGAAGCCTGGGATAAACAGACACCCTTACGCCAGCTGGGCGTACAGGTCACCAGACTCACGGAGGAGCCGTATCAGCAATATGATCTTTTTTCCGGTATGTCTCCGGTGCAGTATGAGCGAAAGCTGCGGCTGGATGAAACAGTGGATGCCCTGCGGGATAAATTCGGAGAGGAGATCATTCGCCGCGCCAAATTTGCCCAAGACCCGGAGCATCATATGGCAGGAGGACTGGACAAGGCGCGCCGTACCGGTGTTACAAAGCCTGTGCCGAAGGAATTTGAAAATAAGGAGTAGAAAGGTGCTGTCTTACCAACGCGCAGTGAGGCGATACCTTAGTATATGGTTTCGCAGCTTTAAGCAATTTAACCCGGTTAAATTGCTGATGGAATTAAGGTTAAGTCTTGCAGTGCAGGAATAACTGTGTTATATTTGAGTAGACAGACCGTGCAACAACCAAATCGGTGCATAATGCCCAAAATATAAAGGAGCGATCAGTGTATGAAAATTGAAGGTAAAGTGGCAATCGTGACCGGAGGTGCTTCCGGGTTGGGCAAAGCAACTGCTGAGGCGCTGGTTGAAGCTGGCGCAAAGGTCGTTATCTGGGATATGAACGAAGAAAACGGCAGGGCAGTCGCTGCGGAATTGGGCGAGAATGCGTATTTTATGAAGATCAATGTTACCGATGAGGCTGCGGTTGAGGCTGCAATCAATGAGGTCGTAGAGCGCTATGGTGCGTTGCATATTCTCGGTAATATTGCCGGTATTGCCCGGCCCCGTCTGGTGATCAGCAAGGACGGTCCTACTGATCTGAAGGACTTCACCGATGTTATTGATGTGGACTTGATCGCGCCTTATAACATTCTCCGTCTGGCAGCCTGGGCAATGTCTAAGAATGAGCCTGTTACTGAGGACGGCGAGCGGGGTGTCATTATCAACACCTCCTCTATTGCTGCCGAACACGGTCAGAGGGGGCAGCAGTCTTACTCTGCGGCAAAGGGCGGCTTGAATTCTATGGCACTTCCCATTGCCAGAGCTCTGGCCCGTAACGGTATCCGCATTGCCGGAATTATGCCCGGTTTGTTTGAAACACCGATCTACGGCGGAAATGTGGAAAAAATGAATGCCCATCTGCAGAACGCAGTATTTCCTGTGCGTTTTGGTAAGCCTGCCGAGTTTGCAAGCCTTTTTTTGGAGGTTGTTCGTAATTCTATGATCAACGGCACGACCATCCGTCTTGACGGCGGTGTCCGTTTCTGAGGAGCTCACAATGAGAGAAGTCGTATTTGTAGATTTTGCCCGTACAGCTTTCGGGAAGCGTGGCGGTACTCTTTGCTGCTTTAGCGGTACTGAGCTTGGTGCTGCTTGTCTGAAGGGTTTGGTTCAGAAAAGCGGGATCTGGGAAAGGGGCGGAGCTGATGCTGTGAATGCTGTATTTGCCGGCTCAGCCTTCAAGGACAAGCTGTCAAGCGCTCCTGTTCGCTATATGACGCAGCTTGCCGGCTTCCCTGTGGGGACTGAAGCCCATCAGGTGGAGATGCAGTGCGGTTCTGCCATTACTTCCATTAATCACGCGGCATTTCAGCTTGCGCTTGGTTACACAGATATAGCCATTGCGGGCGGTGTAGAGTCCCACAGTACGCGCCCTGTGTTCCTTTCATCTGTAACAGATCCCTATAAGGCATTGGCACCCCGGTGGATCACGATGCGCCTTGCCCCTGCTGATGACCAGAATATTCCTATGGTTGCTGCTTCTGACCTGATCGCTGACATTTGGAATGTCAGCCGCACGGAATGTGATGAGTTTGCCCTTCGTTCTCAGCAACGCCTTGCGGCAGCATATGCCTCCGGTCTCATCGGGGATGAGATCATTCCCGTTACTGTACCCGGCGGAAAGAAAGCACCGGATATTATTGTGAATAAGGATGAGCATCCCAGACCGGATTCCACAATGGAGGGGCTTGGAAGGCTTCGTGCAGTCAACGAAGGCGGTGTGACCACTGCAGGCAATGCTTCCGGTATGAATGACGGTGCAGCCTTTGTACTTATGATGACCCGGGAAAAGGCGGAGGAGCTGGGTTATGAGCCTTATGCCCGTTGGGTTATGGGCGCAGATGTGGGCGTGGAGCCCCGTCTTGTTTTAAATGCGCCGGTTAGATCTAACCTGAAGGCTCTGCGGCTTGCAGGTCTTGATATTATGGATATGGATGTTTGGGAGTGCAATGAGGCCTTTGCTGCCCAGAACCTTGCAGTTATCAAGGAAACGGAACAGCTGACAGGAAAGACCATTGATCAGAATAAATGGAATCCCAACGGCGGTGCTATTGCCATTGGTCATCCCAACGGCGCTTCCGGTGCCCGGATTACCCAGTTCTGTATGAAACAGCTTGAAAAGACAGGTGGAAAATATGGCATTATTTCCTCCTGCTGCGGTGGCGGACAGGGAACCAGCACCATTATCGAAAACTTAAGAAGATAAGGAGGCTTACGGTATGAAAGAACGAGAAGTTGTGATCGTAGACGGCTGCCGGACAGCCTTCGGAAAAAAGGGTGGCGGACTTCGTTCCTTTGCTGCCACTGAGCTTGGTGGTATCTGTGTCCGCGCACTTATGGAACGCACCGGTTTGGAAGCCAGAGGCGCTATGCCGGACTCTCTTCTTGCCGGTATGGCGATCCGTGATATTACATCCAATTCTATCGCACGGTACATCACCCTTTTGGCAGGCTTGCCCTACGATGTTTCTTCCACCTTTGTGGAGATGCAGTGCGGCTCTGCCATTACGGCCTTGAATCACGCTGCCTGGAAGATCAAGATGGGTGTTTCGGATATTGCCATTGTTGGCGGTGTGGAATCTCACAGCAATGTACCTGTTCCTTTTGCAACAGATCTGACACCCTACCGCCAGCTTCCTGCACCCATTAAGCACCGCCTGTCCCCTGATCCTGAAATGGACACCTCTATGATCGAGAATTCGGATAAGATGGCAAAGGTGTGGGGTGTGAGCAGAGAGGAATGCGATGAGTATGCTGTCCGTTCCCAGCAAAGACTGCAGGCGGCTTATGCAAGCGGTCTTGTTGGTGACGAGATCATTCCGGTGACCGTTCCTGCAAACGGAAAGACCCCTGAGATCATCATCAATAAGGATGAACATCCCCGTCCGGATGTGACACTGGAAAAGATCTCCGGAATGCGTCCTATTTTTGAGGGTGGTGTTACCACAGCGGCCAATGCATCCGGTACCAATGACGGTGCTGCCTTCCTTTTGGTAATGACGGCTGAGAAGGCAAAGGAACTTGGTTACACACCTTATGCAAAATGGGTCGGAGGTGCTCACGCAGGTATTCGTGCGGATCATATGGGGGTTGCGGCATCCTATTCCAATTTGAAGGCAGCTGCACAGCTGGGGCTGCGGCTGAAGGATTTCGATGTTTTTGAAAGCAACGAGGCCTTTGCAGCGCAACAGCTGTCTGTGATCAAGGATATGGAAAATACCACAGGTGAGAAGATAGACCGGAATAAGTGGAATCCCAATGGCGGTGCCATTGCCATCGGTCATCCCAATGCTGCCTCCGGTGCCCGTATCACAATGTTTGCAATGAAACAGCTTGAAAAAATCGGTGGCCGCTATGCCTCTGTTTCTTCCTGCTGCGGCGGCGGACAGGGATCTACCGCTATTATTGAGAATCTGCGACGATAACAGAAAGGGAAATTGCTATGTTAAATGTTAAGGTAGGACTGAAATATATTGAAAAATGGAAAACAGATCTTGAGAAGCAGGTAATTTCTTATGAGAACGAAAATGCTGACAAGGGGCAGATCGTTTTCTACGGCCCTTCAAATTTTACCCGTTGGAGCACAAAATACGGTATGACCCCCCTGCGTGAGGTGCTTGTGGGAAAAAGCGGCAAGCCTTGCTGTTTGAACCGCGGCTTCGGGTCTACCTGCTCAGAGCATCACCTGTACTACTATACCCGTATGGTAAAAGCGCTGGAGCCTAAGGTGCTTGTGTATGCCCCCGGATTGGGGAATGGATTGGGTTTTGGCTATACAGCCGAAGAGCTTTGGGATATGGCACAGCGGGTTATGATCTATGCAAAGACTGACTTTCCTGATCTGCGGATCTACCTGTGCGGTGTGAATCTCTGGCGGAATAAGTCTGAGGCTGCTCAGAAGACCGATGCCTGGATGCGTCAGTTTGCAGAGGAAATGCCGGACTGCACTTATCTGGATATTACAAATTATGAGCCTCTGCAGAGAACTGATATTTATGTGGCTGATAATGTCCATTACAATCAGGAGGGTTATCAGCTTTACGGCGAGTATTTCCGTGAGAAGCTTGCTCCCGAGCTGGACCAGTTTTAATAATTAAAGATAAGAGGTTTGAGTATGGGTATTAAAAAGCTTTTGAGACTGTTATCTCTGTGCCTTGTACCGGCATTCCTGTTCGGCGCCTGCGGCGGTACTTCCGCGCCAACTGAGACAACAGAGGATCCTTTTGCCAATGCCTATCACAAGGAGGACCCGGCGCAGGATGATACTTTGTATATCCTGACTGCGGCCGCAAGCAACAGCCACTATTTTATTGATGAGCTCTACGGCGTGCTGGCAGCTGCCGGTGTAAAAGCAAAAGCCTGTAACCTGATGCGAAGCAGCACCGGCATCAATCTGTTTCATCAGTTTTGGAAAAATGGGGAAGCTGTTTTTCAACTGATCATTCACGATGAAAACGGTAAGACCGTAATGGAGAGTATGACCCTGGATATGGCACTGCAGGTGTATAACTGGGATGTGTTTAATATGCAGGAGGGTACAGGACCTCACCGCACTATGACGCCCCAGGCAGCAGCGGATGAGCGAAAGCTTGCCCATACAGAACTGCTGGCACACATCCGGGAAAAAATGCCTATGACAAAGCTGTACTATCAGGAGATCTGGTCCTACGATATCGGCTTTGACAGATTCAATTATCAAATGACCTCCAAGGAGCAGCAGCTGGATTTCTCCGCACGGATCAAGGAGTACACGAATATTGTCTGTAATGACTTTGATCTTGAGACGATCCCTTGTGGCAGCGCGTGGGTCATTGCCCGGGAAATGAGTCCCCTTGCAGGGAATATGTGTGCCCGGCTTTCTGTGAACAACGGAGAAGGTGATTACTACCACGACGGTGATGTGGGCGGCGGTCAGCTTTTAAACGCTTATGTCTGGTTTGAGACCATCACAGGTCAAAGCTGCATTGGCAATACCTTCCGTCCCAAATATGTACATAACGGTGTGGAATATACACTGTCTGAGGAGCTTGTTGAAGTGCTTCAGCAGGCTGCCCATCAGGCGGTTGCGGAAATGCGTGCAGGGAACGCGCAGTGAATGGTGTTTGCAGAATGGAAAAGATAACGATCATTGGCGATATTATGGTGGAGCCTCCGTTTATGCAGCAAGTAGAAATAAACGGAGATTATGACTTTAAACCCTCCTTTGCGCCTTTAAAGACACTTTTTGCAGAATCCGATTATGTTATCGGTAACTTGGAAACGCCCCTGGCAGGCCCGGAGAGCGGTTATACAAGGGAACTTGTCAGCTTCAACTCCCCGGATGTTCTGGTGGAAGCGCTGCAGGAGATCGGTATCAATGCCGTATCCACTGCTAACAATCACAGCCTGGACCGTGGTTACGAGGGACTTGCCCGCACAATAGATGTTCTGGATCGGTACGGTATGGCACACACCGGTACATACAAGGAAGATTTTGAGGGTGACCGGATTCTGTATTTTACCGCAGGGGATACAAAGCTTGCTCTGATCGCCTGCACCTTTTCTACCAATTACGGCATCAACCGCTGCGATCCGGACGGGAAGCGCAGCCAATGCATCAATATGATCCATCCCATCTCCGGTGGTGGAAGGATCTATCGACCCATTCCTGCAGAGTTCCCCAAAACCCTGTCTTATGTGGAAGAACTTGTGGGGCGTAAGCTGACTTGGGAGGAGTCCACGAAGCTGAAGCGCGTTATGGGTATGCCGAAGGAATCTGTGGACGAGCATATTCCTTGGGATGATTTGAATCGCTGCTTTAAGCGGGTGGAGGCGGATTACCGTGAAGCTCGGGAAAAGGCGGATATCGTGCTTTTCTATCCTCACAGTGGCGGACAGTTTAATATTGAACCCGGCAATTATACGAAGACACTGGTGAAGATGGCGGCAGAGCTTGGTTTTGACGGGATCTTCGCCGGTCACTCTCACACCTCCCAAAGAGCAGAGTATGTAGAGGGCAAGCCCAGCTTCTATTCTATGGGAAATGTAAGTATGTCCCCCGGAACCTTCTACAGTGTCCCGGAGTGTTTGCCGGAATATGGTCTTGCGGCGCACTTGTATATTGATGAAAAGAAGATCCAAAAGGTGACCTTCTCTGTGTTTAAGATGGTACAAGAGGAAGGCGTCCCAATGCGGATCATCCCTGTGCACGAGCTGTATGCTACGCTGCAGGGAGAGGAAAAGAACAGGCTTGCTGATGAAGTGAACGAGGTATGCGGGCGGGTTACAGGCAGAATGATCACAGGAGAGCCACGGAAGGAATATTCTCTGTGATCACGAAACGATTGAGGAGATAAAAATGGTTAAAGCCATAGAGATCACAGACTTTTCTGCACCGGAGCTGGATATCTACGCCCGCCTTACGGAGGCGCAGCTGATGAACCGTTTCGACCCTTCGAAAGCTATGTTTATTGCAGAAAGTCCTAAGGTGATAGAAAGGGCGCTGGACGGAGGCTATGAGCCGGTTTCTATTCTCGTGGAAGAAAGCAGGATGACCGGAGAAAGTCTGGATGTGATCCACAGATGCGGTGATATACCGGTATATACAGCGCAGATGGATGTGCTGACGCAGTTGACCGGTTACCGGTTGACAAGAGGACTGCTGTGCGCTATGCGAAGAAAACCACTTCGTCCTGTGGAAGAGATCCTTGCGGGTACAAAAAGAGTTGCTGTGCTGGAGGAAGTGATGAACCCCACAAATATTGGGGCGATCTTCCGCAGTGCTGCGGCGCTGGGAATGGATGCGGTGTTACTTACACCCGGCTGCAGTGATCCCTTGTATCGCCGTTCTGCCCGCGTCAGTATGGGCACTGTTTTCCAGATCCCCTGGACCTTCCTGCCCGAAAACTGGCAGGAGCTTCTAAAGAATGCCGGATTCAAAACTGCGGCAATGGCGCTGGATGATAATTCTGTTTCTGTAGACGATCCTGCTTTGCAGGTGGACAAGCTTGCTGTCGTTTTGGGTACGGAAGGGGATGGACTTGCAGAGAGTACCGTGTCTTCCTGTGATTTTACGGTAAAGATCCCAATGTATCACGGTGTGGATTCTTTGAATGTTGCAGCTGCCAGCGCGGTAGCGTTCTGGCAGCTGCGTGCAAAATGATTTTGTTTGTTAATTCTTGAAAGGGGATTTTTATGAAAAAAATAATTCGGGTAATTGCTTTTGCGTTGTCGTTATTTCTCCTCTGCGGATGCACTGCTTCACAGGAACCGACAGAGACTACTGAGCCGGCAAAACAGAGAGATCCAATGGAGGATGGCGTTATGAACATTTTGATGGTCGGAAACAGCTTCAGCTTCTATTTCTGTGATGAGCTTTACGGTTTGCTGGAAGCAGCAGGCATCGATGCCAGAGTCTGTAATGTCTATTATTCCGGCTGTAAGCTGGAGCAGCACTGGACCTGGTGGAAGGGCGGCATCAGTAACTACGGTTTCTTTGTTCAGGACGATAAGGGAAGGATCAAAACCGAAGGTACGAACCTGGAGTACTGTCTGAAGCAGTTTGACTGGGATGTGATCACACTGCAGGAGGGCAGTTCAAAAATGCGCAGAGGCATACCTGCCACAGAATTGGAAAAATCTGCCCAGTACCGCCAGGATCTTTACGGCTTGTTTGCGGAAAAGTTTCCCCTTGCCAAGCTCTATTGGCAACAGACCTGGGCGTATCAGGTGGGCTTTGATAGGGATAATTATACCGTGGATGCTGCTGAACAGGCTGCCTATCACGACAGACAGCGTGAATATGCTCTGGCTGTGTGTGAAGAGAACAATGTGACCCGAATTCCCTCCGGTGATGCTTGGAAGCTCGTCCGTGACGGTGGCTACGATAACCTCTGTGCCCGACTTGAAAAGGATAATGGTTTGGGAGATTTTTATCACGACGGCGATATCGGTGGCGGGCAGTATTTGAATGCCTGTGTTTGGTT
>JAZNZZ010000054.1:0-4197 GCA_045595205.1 Faecousia sp. | reverse complement strand
ATATAAATTTGAAAAGTTTGAAGCCAAGGTATATCTGCCGGTATGCAATCCGGTGGCCGATGTTGTGAATTATGGATTTATGGCACCGTATTTACTGGTATTTGAAGAATATAAGCAGACCCCGGAGGAGGCAAAGCAGCAGGGACGTTGGACCCACGTGATAGAGCCCTTTGACATTGCCTCCGGTGACCGGCGCAGCTGGACCATCTACCGCAGCTATGACTTTGGCTATGCCAAGCCCTTTTCCTGTGCCTGGTGGGCGGTGGATCACGATGGGACCCTGTACCGCATTATGGAGCTGTACGGCTGCACCCAGAACCCCAACGAGGGTGTGAAGTGGACACCGGACCGTCAGTTTTCCGAGATCGCCAGGATCGAGCGGGAGCACCCCTGGCTTCGGGGCAGGCAGATCTTAGGGGTGGCAGACCCCGCCATCTGGGATGTGTCCCGGGGAGAGAGCATCGCGGACACCGCTGTGCGCTACGGCATCTACTTTACACCCGGTGACCACGCCCGGATCCCCGGCTGGATGCAGTGCCACTACCGGCTGCAGTTTGACGAAAACGGCTATGCCCGGTGTTATATCTTTGACAATTGCACCGGATTTCTGCGTACCATCCCCCAGCTGCGGTATGACACCAGCCGCCCGGAGGATCTGGACACCGGAGGCGAGGATCACATTGCCGACGAATGGCGCTACCTGTGTATGGCAAGACCCATCCGCCCCATCCGGGAAATGCCTCAGAGGAGCTTGCTGAATGACCCCCTGGGAAGGTGAATTCGGTTAAGTTGAGAATTGAGAGTTGAGAATTGAGAGTTGAGAATTGAGAGTTGAGAATTGAGAATTGAGAATTGAGAATTGAGAATTGAGAGTTATTCTTGACGATCATTTTTCGCACCATCAAAAGAGCGTCATCTCGAGTGAAGCGTAGCGGAATCGAGAGATCTACGCACCGAATTGACCTTAAAAGCATCGATAATGCGTAGATTTCTCGACTCCCTCCGCAAGCTCCGGTCGCTCGAAATGACGCGTTGTTGTGAGCTTCAGAGACTTCTCAACTCTCAACTGGGCTGAGCACCCATTGAAATGATATTTAAAACTTAGAGGAGGATTTATGGAAGAAAAAAGAACCGCCGTTGGGCCGGAGGAGCTGAAACGGTTCACGGAGCTTTTGCAGCGGTACAAGACGGGCAAAAGCAGCACCGAGCAGCGAATCTTGTCCAGCGAAAACTGGTGGAAGCTGCGAAACACCACCGAGGAGGAAAAGGCGGATGCCATCCGGGGCGAGGGCTTTGTGAGCCGGTCCGGCTGGCTGCACAATGTGATCGTCAGCAAGCACGCTGACGCGGTGGAGGCGTACCCCGAGCCTAACATCCTGCCCCGGGAGGAGCAGGACATTCCCGAGGCGCGGCAGCTTTCTGCCATCATTCCCTGTGTGCTGGAGCAGAATCAGTTCGAGCAGGTGTGGAGCGATGTGCTCTGGCAGAAGCTGAAGACCGGTACCGGCGTGTACAAGGTGGTGTGGGATACCGCCAAGCTGGGGGGTCTGGGCGACATCGGCATCCAGCGGGTGAATCTTCTGAACATCTACTGGGAGCCGGGTCTTACGGACATACAGAAAAGTCCTTACTTTTTCCACACGGAGCTGTGGGACAGGGAGGCGCTGCAGCTGCAGTATCCTCAGCTGGAGGAGGTGCAGACCGGCTCCTTTGTGAGCACCAAGTTCCTGTATGACGATGCGGTGGATGACAGCGACAAGGTCACCGTGGTGGATGTGTACTACAAAAAGCGGGTGGAGGGCAGACAGGTGCTCCACTACTGCAAATTTGTGGGAGAGACGGTGCTTTATGCCACGGAAAATGATCACGAAGCCGGTACCTCCATCGACGGCACGCCCCGTCCCGCCCCGGCGGAGGCAGGACTCTATGACCACGGACAGTACCCCTATATTTTTGATGCGCTGTATCCTGTGGAGGGCAGTCCCTGCGGCTACGGCTATGTGGATCTGTGCCGGAATCCCCAGACGGAGATCGACATTCTCAAGACCGCCTTTGTGAAAAACGCGAGGGTGGGCGCTGTGCCCCGGTATTTTTCCCGGGTGGACGGCAATGTGAACGAGGAGCAGTTCCTGGATCTGGAGCAGGCTTTGGTAAAGGTCAGCGGCAATGTGGACGAGGCGACCCTTCGGAAGATCGAGCACAACACCCTGGACGGCAACTACATTGCGATGCTGGACCGCACCATTGAGGAGCTGCGCCAGACCTCCGGCAACACGGAGACCAGCACCGGCACACCTGCCAGCGGTGTGACCGCGGCATCTGCCATCGTTGCACTGCAGGAGGCCTCCGGCAAGGGAAGCCGGGACTCCACCCTGGCTTCCTACCGCGCTTATACCCGGATCGTGGAGCTTTGCATCGAGCTGATCCGCCAGTTTTACGATATGCCCCGGCAGTTCCGCATTCTGGGACAGTACGGCACAGCGTCCTTTGTGACCTACACCAACCGGGGTCTCCAGCCGGCACAGCAGCCGGGATTCGGACCGGAAAGCCTGCGTCTGCCGGTGTTTGACATCAAGGTCACTGCCCAGAAGAAAAATGTTTACACCAAGGTCAGCCAGAATGAGCTGGCACTGCAGTTCTTCCGTCTTGGGTTCTTTGATCCCCAGCTGGCAGCCCAGGCGCTTCTGTGTCTGGAGATGATGGACTTTGACGGCAAGGAGAAAATTATGCAGCGCATTGCCGAGGGCACAGCTGCTCCTGCAGGCGTGACAAGAGTGCCCGCAGAGGAGGCGCTGCAGCTGCCGGAGTCCAATGTGTTTGCAGGTGTCCGTCAGCCGGAAAATGCCCGGGTAAGGGCGGCAAGAGAACGGGCCGTCACCGCGGCAGTGCCAAGGGGGTGATGGATTGATCGCAGTAACCTATGAGCGAAGCACCCGGTGTCTTCGTGCCAGGGGTCACGCCGGACAGGGCGCACCGGGACACGATCTGGTGTGCGCGGCGGTGTCGGCTTTGGTGCTGACGCTTGCGGGGAATGTGGCAAGCCTTGCCACCCAGAATGCCCTTCGGGAGCATAAGCTGCAGCTGAAGGAGGGGGATGCCTGCATCCGCTGTGTCCCCGTACCCCGGATGCGGGCAGTGACCACCCTGATCTTTGACTCCGTCTGCTCCGGCTTCGAGCTTCTGGAGACACTTTACCCGGAAAATATCGATTTTCAGATCAAAACCTAGATTAAATTATGTATATTTAGCCTTTTGGCTTTATATAGGTCTCGCCGTGCCAAAACGGCAGAAATTTGGGAGGATTTTTATGGAAAACAAAAACCGGAGGCTGCTGCAGCTTTTTGCGGAAGGCGCAGAGGGTGCTTCCACCACGGGCGAAAACAGTGCCGCCGCCGGGCACGAGGCGGGTCAGGAGGCTGCACCCAGAATGACCTGGGAGCAGGTGAAGGCTGACCCGGAATACAGTGGGCATATGCAGGAGATGGTCCGAAGCCGTCTTAAAAATGTGAAGCAGGCAGGGGAGGATATGGAGATCCTGCGCCCCGCCCTGTCCGCAATGGCAAGAGTCTACGGACTGGACCCGGAGCAGCCGGACTACGGCGCTCTGGCAGCGGCGGTGACCGGTGACCGCCGTTACAGTCAGGATGACAGCTACCTTCGCAGCCACTATGACGGTCTTGTCACCCAGGCACAGCAGCTGAAGGAGAAGTTCCCCGACTTCGACCTGAACAAGGAGCTGCAGGATCCTGCCTTTGTGCGGCTGACCTCCCCGGAGGCGGGGGTCAGCCTGGAGGATGCTTACTACACCCTCCACCGCCGGGAGATTCAGCATTCCGCTATGGAGGCGGTGGCGCAGCAGACCGCTGCAAGGATCTCCAATGCCATCCGATCCGGTACGGCGCGCCCTGTGGAAAACGGCACATCCGCCCCCACAGCCACCGTTACCGCCCCTGACTACCGAAGCGCCGACCCTGCCCAGAGAAAGGCACTGAAGGCGCGGATCCGTCAGGCGGCTGCCCGGGGAGAAAAACTCTACCCGGGTGTGTAGAATTCCAATTTATCGCTCTGTTCGATAATCCTAAATTGTAGGGGAGGGTCTTGACCCTCCCGCCTGAAAATGTTTGCATTTTCAGGATTTACGAAGTAAATACCAATATAATTCCCTTTGGGAATTGTGATTTGCGTAGCAAATCACCG
>JAZNZZ010000053.1:0-5463 GCA_045595205.1 Faecousia sp. | reverse complement strand
GACAAAACATCGTCCAAAAGCAGCACCGGAGTCTCCCCGGACTGCTTTTCCATCAGCTCCCGCTGGGCAAGCTTCAGACTGATGGCTGCGGTCCTTGTCTGACCCTGTGAGCCGAATGCCTTAATGGAAAGACCGTTAAGCGTCACCTCAAAATCGTCCTTATGCGGACCGGTGAGACACTGGCAGGTCTCCAGCTCCGCCCGGTGGTGACTTTCCAGATGCTCCAGAAGCTGCTGCAAAATCACATCCACAGGGGCAAAGGGATCCGTCACCGTGGAAACCGTCTTATACTCCATAAAGAATTCTTCTTTTCCACCGGAAAAGCTTTCGTGGCACAGCTTTGCCTCTCTTGCAAGACCCTCATAGAACCTTGCCCGGTAGGAGATCAGAAGCGCACCCACCTGACAGAGCCTTGTGTTATACTCCGGCAGGATCTCCAGAAGGGACGGCTGGTCAAACCGATCCTTTAAAATATGGCTTTTGTGCTCCAGAATACGGGTGTACTCGGAAAGCGCCGCCTCATAGTTGGGGCGAAGCTGGCACAGGGCGCTGTCTCCCAGCCTTCTCCGGGCGACCGCACCCTCCTTCAGGACCAGAAGATCCTCCGGGCAGAACAGGACCGTCTGCAGCACACCGGAGATGTCACCGGCAGCACGCTTTTTCACACCGTTGAGCCAGATCTGCCTTTGCCTTCCCGGGAAGATCACCCACCGAAGGGTCTGATCCCGATCCTGGGAAAACACCTTTCCTTCCAGATCGCAGAATTCTGCATTTAATTTCACAAGCTCTGCATTTTTCTGGGTGCGAAAGCTTTTTCCGCTGCCCAGAAAGCTGACGGCCTCCAGAAGGTTTGTCTTTCCTCTGGCATTTTCACCCACGATCAGGTTCACACCGCCGTCAAATTCAAATTTCCTCTCCCCGTAGCTGCGCCAGCCACGAAGGTCTATCGTATCAAGCCTCATTCCTGCAGATCAGATAGGTGATGCCGTTAAAGGAGAATTTGTCGCCCTCATACAGCTTCTTGCCCCGCATGGTACAAGCTTCACCGTTGACGGTGACCTCGCCCTCCTGGATGTAAGTCTTTGCCATACCGCCGGATTCTGCGGCATTGGCAAATTTCAGCGCCGCCTCCAGCTTGATAAACTCCGTCCCGATCACCACAGGGACAAAGCTATCCTTTCTTTTAACATTTACTTTCATATCAATTTCACCTGTAATGAAATATTTTCAAATTAAGAATTGAGAGTTGAGAGTTCAAATTTGTATTTATAGCGCTGTAGGGAATGCATATATGCATTCCGCATTGCCGCAGGCAATGGTGATTTGCTATGCAAATCACGCGGAACGGATTTATCCGTTCCCTACGAGACTTTCATAAAAACACCCTACTATAAAGAACATCGTAGGGGCGAACATTAAAACAGTAAGGTATAATTGCCACCGGCAATTATTGTTATTAGAAGATTCGCTGCGCTCTGCAGCACGCCCGTCGTTGTGTACGAATGCTTTTCAGAGCGGGCGAACACAGTTCGCCCCTACAAAAATCAGGTAGAAATCCTCACCGGCAGGACCATATAGGCATAATCCTGCTTATCGTCTGCGGGGGTCATTACGATGGGACTCAGGCTGTTGGTCAGCTCCAGCACCACCTCTTCAGCGGGAACTGCCCGCAGAGCATCGATCAAATATCTTACATTAAAGCCGATCTCCAGCTCCTTGCCGTCACCGGCGAAGCTGCAGCGGTCCTCTGCCACACCGATGGTGTTGTTGGTCTTCAGATGCAGCTGCTGATTGGAGAACAGGCAGCGCACAGGGCTCTTGTATTTTTCAGAAACGATCAGACCCACACGCTCCAGAGAGGAGGTCAGCTCACCCACATTGGCAACCAGCTGAATGGGACAGCCGGTGGGCACGACTCTCCGCCAGTCCAGGAAATCACCCTCCAAAAGACGGCAGATCAGGGTGGCATTGCCCATCTGGAACAGAATGTGCTTTGTACCCAGGGTAAATGCCACATCCTCCTCACCCTCCTGGAGGATCTTTTCCACTTCCTTCAGACCCTGGGCAGGGACAACGAAGGAAAGGGTGCGGCCGGTAGGCTCTTCTGTGTGGTAGGTGCGCCGGGCAAGGCGGAAGCCGTCCACCGCAATGGCAGAAACGGTCTCATTATCCACCTCAAATTTCACACCGGTGTGGATGGGTCTGCCCTGATTCTCGGAAACAGAGAAGATCGTACCGCCGATGAGCTCCTTCATGGCAGTCTGGGGGATCTTGATGGCCTTGCCGTCGGACACATCCGGCAGCTCGGGGTAATCCTCCGCACCCTCAGCGGAAATGGAGAAGGAGGCATAGCCGGAACGGATGGCTACCTTATACTGGTCATCCACCACCACGGTGACAGGACCCTCCGGGAGTCTTCTTATAATGTCACCGAAGAGCTTTGCAGGAAGAATGCATTCGCCCATATCGGAAACATCTGCCTCAATGTCATAGGTAATGGCTGTTTCCATATTGTAGCCGGTCAGGCTCAAACCGTTTCCTGCTCTGCAGAGGATACCCTCAATGGCAGAAAGGGAGCTCTTTTGTGCCACGGTTCTGCCGGTAATGTTAAGACCCGTCACCAGCATACTTTTTTCACAGGTAAATCGCATATTCAAAACTCCTTCTTTGTTAAGAATAATAATTTATATATATATAATCATAGGTTAGTGCAGTCGTTGTAGTATTAGGGGATTTTTTTGTGGAAAACCCCGTTTTTCCTTACAGTCCCAAGGAAAAATTTTCAACAGGCATTTTGTGGAAAAAGATATATTTTCAACAGGCATAAAAAAAGCATTTTTATGCGACGCTTTTCCACAGAAAAGTTTTCCACAATCCACAGCCCCTGTGGATAGTTGAGAATTGAGAATTGAGAATTGAGAGTTGAGAGTTGAGAGTTAAGCAGTAAATCTCACATTAACGCGTCATCCTGAGGAGCTGTGCGACGAAGGATCTTCTTCTTAATAAAGGAGATTCTTCGCTGTGCTCAGAATGACACTTTTGTTTCAATAACAAAATTTTTCGTCAAGAATAACTTTCAACTCTCAACTTTCAACTCTCAACTGATTTACAGGCTGGAGTTGATGTTTGCAATAATATCCTTGGAGTTATTGCTGAGGATCTCGTCACCGGCGGCGATGGCATTTTCCACCTTTTTGATGGAATGAAGGATGGTGGCGTGATCCTTGCCGAATTCCTTGCCGATGTCGGGAAGGCTGAGATTTGTCATTTTCCGGATCAGGAAGGCTGCCATCTGCCGTGCCTCCACAATGCCCTTGCTCCGCTGAGTACCCCGCAGGGCAGCCTCATCCACGGAATAGAACTTGCAGACCTGGCTGATGATCAGGGTGGGCGTGGGCAAAGCGTTTCCTTCGTTTTTGGACATATCGTCAATGGCAATGGCAACATTATGCAGATCCAGAGGCATATTGTTCAGATCCCGGTACGCCATAATTTTCTTTACCGTGCCTTCGATCTGCCGCACATTGTTGGTCACATTCACAGCAATGTAGTTGCACACATCGTCCGGCAGGTCAAGACCCAGGGAAAGGGCCTTGTTTTTGATGATGGCCATTCTTGTTTCATAGTCCGGCGCCTGGATGCTTGCCTGCAGACCCCACTCAAAGCGGGTACGCAGACGGTCCTCCAGAGTCAGCATATCACCGGGCTTCCGGTCGGAGGTCATAACGATCTGCTTGTGCTCCTCATAGAGCTTGTTGAAGGTGTGGAAAAATTCCTCCTGGGTGGATTCCTTGCCGGCAATGAACTGAATGTCATCGATGAGGAACAGATCCGCCTCCCGGTACTTGCTGCGGAATTCAATGTTTTTACCGTTCTGGATGGCGGCAATCAATTCGTTGGTGAACTGGTCACCCTTGATGTAAACGATGTTGGCATCCGGCTGGATCTTACGGATGCCGTTGGCAATGGCATACAGAAGATGGGTCTTGCCCACACCGGGAGGTCCGTAGATAAACAGGGGATTGTAGGCCTGACCCGGCTGCTTGGTCACTGCAATGGCAGCGCCGTGGGCGAACCGGTTGGAGGGTCCTACCACAAAGTTGTCGAAATTGAACTGGGGGTTAAAGTCCATAGCGGTCTTCCGCACGCCCTTGGAGTGATACGCGTTCAGCTCCTCGTCACCGAACACCACCAGCTTGGCATCGGACTGGAAAATATCCTTCAGCGCTTCGTGGATGTACTCGGTGCAGCGGCGGACGATGATCTCCCGCCGGAAATCGTTGGAGGAATAAATGATCAGCTGCTCCTCGTTCAGCTCCACCACCTCTGCATCGTCAAACCAGGCAGACACGGTGACAGAGCCCAGACGGTCCTCCATCCAGCTTAAAACCTTAGCCCAAACATAGGCGGATGAATACATATTTCTGTCTCCTCATACTCATAAAAAACTCTTGAAATAAGCCAAAAAACGGCGATACTTACTCACCGTAAATTTTAACATATTTTCAAGGAAAAAACAAGGGTAGAATGGTGAAAACCTGTGGTTTTTTTCCACAACTTTACGGGCAGGCGCCCGCGGGCTCCTCGTGCATAACGCGTTTGCTTTCGTAACATTTTTAGCTCGGTAACGGCAGAATGTAACGATACCGAGCGTTTTTGGGGCGTATTATTCCGCACCGTGCACGAGTTGGGGTGAAGCGCCCTTGCGCATCAAATTTCAATTTAGCGGGCTGTTTGAAAATGTAAACTGTAGGGGAGGGTCTTGACCCTCCCGGTGATTTGCGTAACAAATCACCATTGCCTGCGGCAATGCGGAATGCATATATGCATTCCCTACAACACGATAAACAGGAATTTATCGCTCTGTCATCGTAGGGGAGGGTCTTGACCCTCCCGGTGATTTGCGTAACAAATCACCATTGCCTTCGGCAATGACGGGCGGATATTATCCGCCCCTACGACATCATTCCAAAGAGAGCGATAAATGTGAATTCTTTTGAACATAAAAAAGACACAGCGCGTTGCTGTGTCTTTTTTGTGATTTTTCAATTGTAGGGACCGGCGTCCCGACGGTCCTTCTTACACCAGAGCTGCGGTGATGATGGCCATCTTGTAGACCTCGTCTGCGTTGCAGCCGCGGGACAGGTCATTGATGGGAGCAGCCAGACCCTGCAGGATGGGACCGTAGGCCTCGTAGCCGCCCAGACGCTGCGCGATCTTGTAGCCGATGTTGCCTGCCTCAATGCAGGGGAAGATGAAGGTGTTGGCATAGCCGGCAACAGGAGAGCCGGGGAACTTCAGCTGACCAACCTCGGGAGCAACGGCAGCGTCAAACTGCATCTCGCCGTCGATGAGCAGGGTCTCGTCCAGCTTCCGTGCCTCGATAACAGCATCGTGGCTCAGCTGCACAGTGTTGCCCTTGCCGGAGCCGTTGGTGGAGAAGCTCAGCATAGCAACCTTGGG
>JAZNZZ010000052.1:0-4560 GCA_045595205.1 Faecousia sp. | reverse complement strand
AGCAGCTTTTCGGCAAGACAAGCAAAATCACGCAGGGAATACCCTTTGGTATTTTCAAGGGATTTTCCGCAGTATTGGCGGAAAGCTGCCCCTGTAAACCTATCGGGGTTCAATTCCCCACTGCTTAGCCTCCTTTGCGTGCCCTGTCGGCCTTGTCCTGCCGCAGCTGCAGCAGGTTCATAACGGTCATCAGCACAAAGATCAGCAGGAAAAGCATGGTGAACATTGCATAGATCTTCGGCTGAAGCTGCTTCTTGGTGTAGTTGTAGATCTCCACCGGGAGGGTGATGAAGTCCAGACCTGTCACAAAGTAGCTGATGACAAAATCGTCCAGACTCATTGTAAAAGCCATAATAGCACCGGAAAGGATGCCGGGCATAATTTCCGGAAGGGTCACCTTAAAGAAGGATTGCAGGGGCGTGCAGCCAAGGTCCATCGCCGCTTCCACAAGGGAGTGATCCATCTGCTGAAGCTTGGGCATAACATTGAGGATCACATAGGGAAGATTAAAGGTGATGTGGGCGATCAGCAGTGTCCAGAAGGTAAGGCTGTTGCGCTGTCCCAGGAGCTTTGTGCCCACAAATACAAACAGAAGGGAAAGGGAGATACCGGTAACGATATCCGGGTTGGTCATAGGGATGTTGGTCAGTCCCATAACCGTCTTTCGCATTCTGGGTCCCAGCCGCTGAATGCCCACGGCAGAAAATGTGCCGAATACGGTGGCAATGGCGCTGGAGAGAATAGAGATGAGCAGGGAGTTGCCCAAAAGGGTCAGAAGGCTTCTGTCCTGAAATACCTCCACATACCGCATAAGGGTGAAGCCTTCAAACTCCGTGATATCCTTGCCCACATTGAAGGAGGCGAGGATCAGCACCGCCATAGGTGCGTACAGGAAAATGAAGATCAGAACGGTGATGATGCGGTTTGCTTTTTTCATACCACAACACCGCCTTCCTCGTCACTGCCGAAGCGGTTCATAATGCCGGTGCATACAAACACAAGGATCATCAGCAAAAGGCTCAGGGCAGCGCCCATATTGGCATTGTCGCCCTGCTTGAACTGGCGCTCGATGATGTCACCGATGAGGACGATGTCTGTGCTGCCCAGCTTGTTGGAGATATAGAAGGTGGACACCGCAGGCACGAATACCATCGTAATGCCGGAGAGGATACCGGGCATAGACAGGGGCAGGATCACCCGGGCGAACACCTGAACACCGTTGCAGCCAAGATCCTCTGCAGCCTCAATGAGCCGGTGGTCGATCTTGACGATGATGGAGTACAGGGGCAGGATCATATAGGGCAGGTAGTTGTAGACCATACCCAGGATCACCGCACCGGGGGTGCGGATCAGGGACAGCCGGGGAAGACCCAGCATTGCCAGGAAATTGTTGATAATACCGGTGTCCTGCAAAAGACCTACCCAGGCCAGAGTGCGGAGCAAAAAGCTCATACACATAGGAAGCATCACCAAAAGATACAGGAAGCGCTGGGTGGTGGGGGAGCAGTGCGCCATATAGTAGGCCACCGGGTAGCCGATCAGAAGACAGATCAGGGCAGAGACCAGAGAGTACAGGATGCTGCGCCAGAAGGCGGGCAGATACAGCACAAGATCCTTGATGTTCTCAAAGGAGAAAGCACCGGTCTCCACATCCGTCAGGGCATAAAACAGCACCACACCCAGCGGGATCAGGGTGAATACCACCATCCAAAGGATGTAGGGGGCGCTGAGAAGTACGGACTTATTCTTCTTCATCGGCGGCATCCTCCGTCAGCTCGTCGTACTCTGCAGAGTAGGAGCTGTAGTCACCAAACATACCGGAGTATTCGCTCTTGTGCATCACATGGATGTCCTCCGGGTTCAGCCGAATGCCCACCGTGGCACCCTCGGGCTGGTGATCCGTGGTCTGGATCAGCCACTTGAAGCCCTTGAAATCCACGATGATGTCGTAATTCAGGCCCTTAAAGGTCACGCTGGTAACGGTGCCGGTGAGGTGACCCTCCTGGGGAGGCACAAAGTCGATGTCCTCCGGGCGGATGACCACATCCACAGGCTCGTTGGGTTCAAAGCCGGCATCCAGACACTTGAAGCTGCGGCCAAAGAATTTGACCTTGTAGTCCTCCAGCATCACACCGTCGAGAATGTTACTCTCGCCGATAAAGTCGGCAACGAAGGCGTTTTTGGGCTCGTTATAAATATCCTCAGGCTTGCCGATCTGCTGAATGCGGCCCTTGTCCATCACCACCACGGTGTCGGACATGGAATGCGCCTCCTCCTGATCGTGGGTAACATAGATGAAGGTGATACCCATAGCCTGCTGAATGCGCTTCAGCTCGTTCTGCATATCCTTCCGCAGGCGCAGGTCCAGCGCCGCCAGAGGCTCGTCCAGAAGCAGCACCTTGGGACGGTTCACCAGCGCGCGGGCAATGGCAACACGCTGCTGCTGACCGCCGGAAAGCTTGTCGATGTGTCGGTTCTCAAAGCCCTGAAGACCCACGATCTCCAGGATCTCGTTGACGCGGCTCTGGATCTCGCTTTTCGGCAGCTTTGCCACCTTAAGACCAAAGGCAATGTTGTCAAATACATTCAGGTGAGGGAACAGGGCATAGCGCTGAAACACCGTGTTGATCTGCCGCTTGTAGGGGGGCACAACGTTGATGCATTTGCCGTCAAAAAGCACCTTGCCGGAGGTGGGGTTCAGAAAACCGCCGATGATCCGCAGGGTCGTGGTCTTGCCGCAGCCGGAGGGGCCCAGCAGCGTGAGAAATTCGTGGTCATTAAAATAGAGATTGATACCGTCAAGTATCCGTTCCCCGTCGAACTCCATAACAAGGTCCTGGAGTCTGATGAGTTCTTTGGACATTATCCTCCCCCGTTTCTGTAGAGTAGTTATTTGAAAAAAGTGTCGATTTTCACACAATAGATATACATTAAAATGCCCCCTTTGTCAATGAATTTTTCTTGCTTCTTAAAAGGGGAAAAGAAAGTAGTGGAAATTTGTCGCGGTATGTGTTACAATTAACAAAACATTGAACCCAAACAGGGAGGAAGTATTATGAGCAGAGCAGATGAACTGTACCGCGCAACTTGTCTGGATATTCTGGAAAACGGCTTTTATGATACGGAGCTGGAGGTGCGCCCCCGCTGGGCAGACGGCACCCCTGCACACACCGTAAAAAAGTTCGGTGTGGTGAACCGTTATGACCTGCGGGAGGAATTTCCCCTGATGACCCTGCGCCGCACCTACTGGAAGAGCGCTCTGGATGAGCTTCTGTGGATCTGGCAGAAGAAGTCCAACCGCATCGAGGACCTGGGCAGCCACGTCTGGGACGAATGGGCAGGGGAGGACGGCACCATCGGCAAGGCCTACGGCTACCAGCTGGGCGTGAAGCATCAGTATAAGGAGGGTATGTTCGACCAGGTGGACCGGGTGATCTATGACCTGAAGAACAATCCCGCATCCCGGCGCATCCTCACCAATATCTATACCTTTGAGGATCTCCACGAAATGAATCTGTATCCCTGCGCTTATTCTATGACCTTTAATGTCTCCGGTAATACCCTTAACGGTATTCTGAACCAGCGCAGTCAGGATATGCTCACTGCCAACAACTGGAATGTGTGCCAGTACGCAATGCTTCTGATGATGATGGCACAGGTGGCAGGTCTGGAGGCAGGCGAGCTGGTCCATGTGATCGCTGACTGCCATATTTATGACCGGCATATCCCCGCTGTCAAGGCAATGCTGGAGAACGAGGGCTTTGCTGCCCCCAAGGTCACTCTGGACAGCAGCATTACCGATTTCTATGCCTTTACCAAGGACAGCTTCAAGGTGGAGGGCTATCAGTACCATCCCTTTGATTTTGAGATCCCAATGGCAATTTGAGGTGGACTATGGAACTGATCGTAGCAGTATACGGCGACTGGGGCATCGGTAAAAACGGCACCCAGCCTGTGGCACTTTCTGCGGACAGAAAGTTTTTCCGGGAGACCACCCGGGGTGCCACGGTGATCGTGGGCAGACGGACGGTGGAGGATTTTCCCGGAAAGAAGCCCCTTCCCGGAAGGACCAATGTGGTGCTGACCCGGGGTGACCCGGAGCTTCCCGGCTTTACGGTGTGCCACAGCCCGGAGGAGGCGGCGGAGCTTACAAAGACTGCGCCCCGGGTGATGGTCATCGGCGGCGGCAGCATCTATCGCCAGATGCTTCCTATGTGCGATACAGCTTATGTGACAAAGCTGCAGTGCACCCCGGAGTCCGATACCTTCTTCCCTGACCTGGATGCCGATCCCGGCTGGAAGCTGGAGCAGGTGCTGCAGTCCGGTGAGGAAGACGGCATCGCCTATGAAATGTGCCTTTACAAGCGTATATAAAAATTGCCCCGTTCTGCAGAACGGGGCAATTTTTGCAGATGCAGCCCTATGTACATTCAAATTCCAATTTATCGTTCAGTCTATCGAACGACATTGTAGGGGCGATTATCAATCGCCCGCGTGATTTGCAACGCAAATCACCATTGCCTTCGGCAATGACTGTCACCCCCGTTGTCATTGCGAACC
>JAZNZZ010000051.1:0-6202 GCA_045595205.1 Faecousia sp. | reverse complement strand
AAGGGAACAGATATCAAAGTCTGCAACTGGGGACAGATGGTATACGATATTTGCGAGGGTGCGGTAGAGGTTCCCGGCGCCACGCAGGAGCACTCCCGCAGCTCCTATGTGATCAGCGTATCGGAGAAGGACGGCTATCATCAGAATATGCTGGCAGGCTACCTGACGGCATTGATGACCTATTGCGCCATCACAGGAGAAAGTGCTGCAGGACAACCGTATGCATTTTGTAATGATCCGTCTATTCATCCCAAGTTCGACATAAAGCTCCACAGAAAGCAGTATTATACCTATGACGGGAATACAAATTATGATGCGATTCTGCAATCACCCGAGGATATGAAAGGCTTACAGGAGCTGGTGGACCGCTATCTGGAACAGTATAACTGACTTTCAAATTACTATGCAAAAACGGGCAGCTGTGGATCAATGTCATTAAGTTAAGCGTGTCAACCTGAGCGTAATGACACGCTTTTTCCTATCTTAATGACATTGAACTGCGGCTGCCTGTTTTGTATATATAAGACCTTCCTGGGAATACTTTCCCTGAAAGGTGGTTTCTTCTATGGTGAAAGGAATATCAAGGCAAGTGATCGTGGTGGACTCCCCGGATCCGGAGCTTTTTGAACAGGCAATATTTATTCTTCGGGACGGCGCCCTTGGCCGGGAAGGGGTCACGGATGCTGCCCTATTAAAAGAGGCAAAACGATTGATCGGAAGCGTTGAACGGAAACAGGGCTTAAATCTTTCCGGTGCAGCCTGGGCAGCAGGGGGCGCATTGGTGACAGGGATCGTGTGGCTTATCAGCTGCTTCTTATGACTTGCACAAAAGCGCACCTTGTGTTATAATCTCCCGGAAAAGGGAGGTGCGGAATGTGCGTATAGGCAGTATTGAAGTAAATAATCCGCTGTTTCTCGGTCCGATGGCCGGTGTGACAGACTGGGCGTTCCGTACGGTGTGCGCTGAGCTTGGGGCCGGCGTTACAGTGACGGAGATGGTCTCCTCCCGTGCTCTTGTGTATCAGGATAAAAAAAGCGTCAGCCTTCTTCGGAAAAATGAAGGGAGCATTTGCGGCGCGCAGATATTCGGCAACGATCCCCGGATCATGGCACAGGCAGCTGTTCTGGCTTTGGGGCATTCCGGGTGCGATTTTATCGACATCAATATGGGCTGTCCTATGCCCAAGATCGCAAACTCCGGTGACGGCTGCGGCTTGATGCGTACGCCGGAGCTGGCAGGGGAGATCGTGAAGGCAGTGGTGGCGGCTGTGGATGTTCCGGTTACTGTGAAGTGCCGTTTGGGCTGGGACAAGGGCAGTATCAATGTTCTGGACTTTACAAAGCGAATGGAGGATAACGGCGCATCCCTGATCACGGTCCACGGCCGTACCAGAAGTATGCTCTATTCCGGTACTGCGGACTGGGATATGATCGCTAAGGTAAAACAGCAGTGCAGCATTCCTGTAATTGCCAACGGCGATGTGATAGATGCCGCCTCTGCGATGCGTTGCCTGAAATGGACCGGTGCAGACGGTCTTATGATCGGCAGAGCCACCTTTGGCGATCCATGGGTCTTTTCTCAGGTGAGAGCTGCAATGGCAGGAGAACCGATCCCGGAGCGCCCTGTCCTGTCTGAAAGAGTGGATGTGGCAGTAAAGCAATTCCGGCTTGCTTATGAGGATAAAGGCGAGCATATTGCCTGTCTGGAGGCAAGAAAACATTTTGCCTGGTATCTTCGGGGCGTGGCTTATGCAAATTATTATAAAGAACAAATATCCTCCATTAAGAATATGGATGATATTTACCGCATCGCGGAAGGCATCCGCAGGGACTTGAAATAATTTCATTGAATATACGAAACGCCGTTTCACAAACTAACCGGGAGGTGAGTGCAGTGAAGCGGCGTTTCGTTTGTTTGCTTTTGATTGCCTGTATCGGTATTACCACGGTAAATGCAGGCACTGTCAAATGGGTGGATTTTGGTATTCCGTATGAATCTTTACGGTATGCAATGCAGACGGATATTCAGACCTTTGAAGAAGAAAAGCACATCAGCTGGATCGATATTCTGGCCCTTGCCGGCTGCAGGACCGGTGGGAAATGCGGTCTTGCAAGCGTGAAGAAAGCGGCAGCTCAGCTGAAGTCAGATGCAGCACCCAAAGAGCTGGCGGGGGAGCTTGGAAAATACTATGACTATTACTATGAAGCTTACAGTGCCGTGTTGGGCGGCATTCTTGGCAGCTATGCGATCGAAATAAACGGAGAATGGAAACCGGTCTATGGATTAAAAGCATTTTCTCCAATTGCTGCAGGATACGGGTACAGCCACTGCTCGGATTTTGGAAATCAGAGGTCCTTCGGTTTTGACCGCAAGCATCTGGGCAATGACTTGATGGGAGGATTAAGTACACCGATCATTGCGGTGGAAGGCGGCATTGTGGAGGCTATGGGATGGAACCGGTACGGCGGCTGGCGCATTGGAATCCGATCCTTTGATTCCAGACGGTATTACTATTATGCCCATCTGCAAAAGGACAGACCCTTTGCCCGGGGCTTGCAGGAAGGGGATATGGTGCAGGCGGGTGATGTGATCGGTTATATGGGACGGACCGGCTACTCGGATCAGGAAAATATAAACAATATAGAGACGGTCCATCTCCATTTTGGTATGCAGCTTGTGTTTGAAGAATGGCAAAAGGAGTGTAATTCTGAAATATGGATCGATGTTTACAATATCGTAAGGCTTTTGTCTGAACATCGAAGCTCGGTTGTAAGGGATGATCACGGGGTGCACCGGGCATATCCGTATAGAGATCTGGATGTCCGGGAGTATCCTGAAAAGTCAATATTTTTTTCATAACAGGGTTTGACAAATGGTATAGCGTATGCTATACTTACTCAGATAAAAATTGATGCGGAGGATCTTGTTATGATGAGCGCAACTGCAAAGCTGAAGAGTGTTGGCTGCGACATTAGTGCTGTTATTTCTTCCGGTGCTCCTTTCGTGGAGGCTTTGTTTCCTTTTAACGATTCCAAATATGTTATTTTTCCCGGCTTTTGTGATGTGCACGTGCATTTTCGCGAGCCGGGTTTTTCTTATAAAGAAACAATGAAAACCGGAAGCCTGGCATCTGCACGGGGCGGTTATACCGCTGTTTGCACCATGCCAAACCTGAATCCTGTGCCGGACAGCAGGGAGCACCTGGCGCAGCAGCTGAAATTGATTAACGAAGGTGCGGTGATCCGCGTTTTCCCCTACGGCGCTATCACAGTAGGGGAGCAGGGAGAGGTCCTTGCAGATCTGGAGGGGATGGCTCCCGATGTTATTGCCTTTTCCGACGATGGCAAAGGCGTGCAAAGCGATGCTATGATGCGTGAGGCAATGCTGAAGGCCAAGGCTCTGGGAAAAATGATCGTTGCTCACTGTGAGGTCAATGATCTGCTCCGCGGCGGCTATATCCACGACGGTGAGTATGCCCGCCTGCACGGTCACAAGGGCATTTGCAGCGAGAGTGAGTATGCTCAGATCGCCAGAGATCTGAAGCTTGCGGAAGAGACCGGGTGTGCTTACCATGTGTGCCACATTTCCACAAAGGAAAGTGTGGAGCTGATCCGGCAGGCAAAGGCGAAGGGCGTGAATGTGACCTGTGAAACTGCACCGCACTATCTTGTGATGAATGATATGCAGCTGCAGGAGGATGGCAGATTCCGTATGAATCCTCCCATCCGCAGTGAGGAGGACCGTCAGGCGCTGGTGCAGGGTATCGTGGACGGCACAATCGATATGATTGCTACCGATCACGCACCCCATTCTGCCGAGGAAAAATCCAAGGGCCTTTCCGGAAGCGCCTTTGGCATCGTGGGCATTGAGACTGCCTTCCCGGTAATGTATACCTGCCTTGTAAAGACAGGCATCATTACTCTTGAAAAGCTGATCGAGCTGCTGGCAGTCAACCCCCGCAGGCGTTTTGGCATCCCGACCGGTGAGGATTATACGGTTTGGGAGCTGGATAAGGAATTTGTAGTTGACCCGTCGGATTTTCTGTCAATGGGCAAAGCGACACCCTTTACCGGATGGAAGCTTTGCGGTGAGTGCGTGTTGACAGTATGTGACGGAAAAGTTGTTTACAGAAAGTAAGAGGAGGAAAAGAAAATGGCAAAGAGAACGGATATTAAAAAGGTTTTGATCATCGGATCCGGTCCCATTGTGATCGGTCAGGCTGCTGAGTTTGACTATGCAGGCACTCAGGCGTGCCTTGCCCTGAAGGAAGAGGGGTACGAGGTGGTGCTCTGCAACTCCAACCCCGCTACCATTATGACAGATACCAGCATTGCGGACAAGGTGTATATGGAGCCTTTGACCCTGGAGTATATTGCAAAGATCCTCCGCTACGAGCGCCCGGATGCGATCATCCCCGGTCTCGGCGGTCAGACGGGCCTGAACCTTGCAATGCAGCTGGAGAAAAAAGGTGTTTTGAAGGAGTGTAATGTGGAGCTGCTGGGTACCAGCAGTGAGTCCATTGAGCGCGCTGAGGACCGCGAATTGTTTAAGGAAATGTGCCAGTCCATTGGCGAGCCGGTCATTCCCTCTGAGATCACCTACAGTCTGGAGGAGGCCAAGGAGGCTGCTGAGCACATTGGTTACCCTGTGGTTCTTCGTCCTGCTTTTACTCTGGGCGGTACAGGCGGTGGCTTTGCCTACAATGAGGAAGAGCTGATCGAGATCGGTACCAATGCTTTCAAGCTCTCTCCTGTGCATCAGGTGCTGGTGGAGAAGAGCGTTAAGGGCTATAAGGAGATCGAGTTTGAGGTTATGCGTGACAGCAATGACCACGCAATTACCATCTGCGGTATGGAAAATGTGGATCCTGTTGGTGTTCACACCGGTGACTCCATTGTTGTGGCGCCTATTATGACCCTGAGTGATCACGACCGTAAGATGCTCAACGATTCCGCCATTAAGATCATTCGTGAGCTGAAGATCGAGGGCGGCTGTAATGTGCAGTTTGCTCTGAACCCCCATTCCTCTGAGTATTACCTGATCGAGGTCAATCCCCGCGTGTCCCGTTCCTCTGCTCTGGCATCCAAGGCTTCCGGCTATCCCATTGCCCGGGTTACGGCAAAGATCGCTGTGGGTATGGCACTGGAGGATATTAAGATCGCCAACACCAACGCAGCCTTTGAGCCTCAGCTTGACTATGTGATCGCCAAGCTGCCCAGATTCCCCTTTGATAAGTTTACTGCTGCTTCCAATCTCCTGGGCACTCAGATGAAGGCTACCGGCGAGGTTATGGGTATCGGCTCCAATCTGGAGGAGGCACTTCTTAAGGGCATCCGTTCTCTGGAGGTCGGTGTCCACCATATCTATCACTCCAAGTTTGACAATATGTCCGTGGATGAGCTTCTTGACTACATCAGCGAGTTCCGGGACGACAACCTCTTTGCCATTGCGGAACTGCTCTATCACGGCGTTTCTGTTGCCAAGATCCACGAGATCACAAAGATCACCCCCTTCTTCCTGGAGGCGATCCTGAAGATCGTGGATATGGAGGAAAAGCTGAAGGAGAATCCTCAGAATCTGGATGTGCTCCGTGCAGCAAAGAAAATGGGCTTCTCCGACAAGTATGTGGCCCGTATGTGGAAATGCAGCGAGCTGGAGGTCTACCGCTTCCGCAAAGAGCATAATCTGTATCCTGTGTTCCGTATGGTGGATACCTGCCACACCGGCGCATATATTCCTTACTTCTATTCCTCTTACACAGCAGACAATGCCTCTGTACTGACCAACAAGAAAAAGATCGTTGTGCTGGGTGCCGGTCCTATCCGTATCGGTCAGGGTGTTGAGTTTGACTACTCCACCGTTCACGCAGTCACCACCATCAAGAATTCCGGCTATGAAGCCATCATTATCAACAACAACCCCGAGACGGTTTCCACAGACTATACCACTGCGGACAAGCTGTATTTTGAGCCTCTGACCCCCGAGGATGTTATGAACATCATCGACTTTGAAAAGCCTGAGGGTGTTATTGCCTCTCTGGGCGGACAGACCGCCATCAACCTTGCCCAGCCTCTGACCGACCGCGGCGTGAAGATCATCGGCACCGACTGTGCTGCCATTGACCGCGCTGAGGACCGTAATGCCTTTGAAAACCTTCTCAATGAGCTGAACATTCCCCGTGCAAAGGGCCGTGCTGTCACC
>JAZNZZ010000050.1:0-5425 GCA_045595205.1 Faecousia sp. | reverse complement strand
CGCCGAAGGTCTCCTCCAGCTCATGGACCAGCTCAGAGAGCTCCAGAACGGTCAGGCCCTTTACTTCCTCAACGAGAGCAGTGACTTTTTCACTAGCCATTGTAAAATCCTCCTAAATTTAAGTGTAAATAATTTTTTTGTGAATATACGGACGAATTAAGCCTCTGTAGACTCAGCGGGAGCCTCAGCAGGTGCTTCTGCAGCTTCTGCAGCAGCGGGAGCCTCCTTGCCTTCTTCCTTCTGGATGCGGATCTGATCCAGAACATAAGCCAGGCCGGAGATAGGTGCCAGGAAGGTACCCAGAACCTGAGCGACAAGAGCATTCTTGCCAGGCAGCTCGCCAAACTGGCTCAGCTGTTCTGCGGACAGAACGCTGCCTTCGACGACGCCACCCTTAATAGCCAGGGGGAGCTTGTTCTTCTTGGCGAATTCGCACACGATACGGGCGGGTGCGATGGGGTCACCGGTGGTGCTGGCCATTGCGGTAGTGCCGTTGAGAACCTCATCGAAGTCGTAGCCGTTTTCCTTGGCTGCGAAACGGGTCAGGGTGTTCTTAACAACAGTGTACTCAACACCGGCATCACGGAACTGCTTACGCAGGTTGGTGTCCTGAGCGACGTTGATACCCTTGTAGTCAACGAAAACCACAGCAGTAGCTTCCTTGATCTTACCGGACAGGGCCTCGACGACAGCCTTCTTGGACTCAAGAACCTTTGCGTTGGGCATTTGTTTCACCTCCGAAAAATAAAAGTGTCTTCCTGCCAGAAGACAGAAAGACACGCAGAAAAATCATATCAGCGCACCTCGGCAGGATTTATGGCAAGCCACCTGCTGTCTTTGGCAACTTTGATATAATACCACCGAGGAACGGAATTGTCAAGTATTATTTTATAAAAAGCAATGAAAAAGATGAAATTACTTGTTTTCCAGGTCTTTGACGTGTTCGCCCAGGTCACGAAGCTTGGTAGAGGTGCCTTCGAATTCGGTCTCCAGATCCTGGCAGATGCTGCGAAGAGACAGGGTAAGCAACAGGTTTGTTGCAGCAGATGCGATCAGGATCGTGAAGATCGCGAAGGTCTCTGCAAAGTTGAGGCTGAAATTGGCAGACACAAGAAGGAAGAGGATCAGTCCGATGATATTGGCAGCGCAGGCGATGGCACTGAGGGAAGAGAGCTTTCTGGCGGTACTATACATATTCATTACCTCTTTTTCAAAAATCTATTACATTGTACCACTGCAACGCACGCTCGTCAAGATGATTATTTTAAAAAAAGTACTTGACAAAATAGGTTTAACGCATTAAACTAAAAATAGATTTAACGCGTTAAACCAACTGGAGGTGTCTGCAATGGAAATTCCAAAGATATTTGACAGCGAGTACCGGTTTTGTCTGATCCTGTGGGAGAATGAACCGGTAAACAGTACCCGGCTTGTGCAGCTGTGTAATGAGCAGCTTGGCTGGTCCAAGGCAACCACCTATACGGTGATCCGCCGCCTTGGAGAGAGAGGCGTGCTGAAGAATGAAAATGCCACGGTCACAGCCCTCGTGTCCAAGGAAGCGGTGCAGGTGGCGGAGCTGGATGAAATGGTGGAGAGGACCTTTGAAGGCTCGATCCCTGCTTTTATCGCCGCCTTTGCAAAAAGCAAAAAGCTCTCCGCCGAGGAGGTGGCACAGCTGCAGGCGCTCATCGACAATTATAAGGAGTAATCATTATGAAAAAGAGGCGGATCATAGCGTTTTTTCTTGTTTTTGCTGTCCTTCTTCTGTCAGGCTGCGGCGAAAAAAAGTATAAGGTAAAAAAGGATTTTGCTCCCGGTGAGCTGTTTTCCTTTTACGATACCTATGCTTCTTTAGTTGGAACCACCGGCAGAAATGAAGTGCTGAATGCACTGAAGATCGATCTGCAGGAGGTCAATATTGAAAACGGCGATCATCTTGGTATTCCTCTGAAAGAGAATTACGCCGGAATGGATTTCGATATTTATCTGATGTTTGGACATAACAATGCCCAGTTTATGGGTGTGGATTACCGTCGGGAATATGCTTATCCCGGGGATCGGGAGAAAATGGTGGAGGACATTCAGACAGTTTGCTCCCGCCTTGCCGCCAATGTGGAGACTCAGCCCAATACCTCCTATGTGTTTAACTGGGCAGAGACCTACCTGAAGGAGGACTGGGACCGGGAGATCAAGGTCTGGGAGGATGCATCCATCCTCAGACGGCTGATGAATGAGGAGTACAACGGCAGCCTTATGCTGTGGGATATGACAGATGTTGCCGGGGAATCCGTAAAGGAATACCTGAAAACACGGGGCAGCGATGCGGTTCATACTCTGAGTGTCAGTATTTACATCAGCGAATATAACGGACTCGGTTATATTGAGATCCGTTATTAAGGAACAGGGAAGAGGTGTGTTGTAATGAAAGAACTGTTCTGCGGCTTTTTAAATGTGAGCATATCCGGAAGCCTTGTGATCTGTGTGATCCTTCTGCTGCGGCTTCTTCTCCGTCGGGGGAGCAGATCCATGACCTGTGCTTTTTGGCTTGTAGCCTTTGTCCGGCTGCTGCTGCCCTTTAAGATCGGAACACCCTGGAGCTTAATGCCTTCAATGCCCTCCGTATCCGGGTCGGAGACACAGCTGTTCGGTAAGACGGAGGTTGCGATGAGCGGAACGATCCCGACTTTTATTCCTCAGGCAGTTGTCACCAATTCAGGAAATGAAGTGGTCGTGGATTATGTGGCGATCCTTGGGATCATTTGGGGCATTGGTGCAATAGCAATGCTTCTTTATATGCTGATCTCTTATACTGCACTGCGCCTCAAGGTGCGTACTGCGGTGCAGGCGGAGAAGGGCGTTTATGTTGTGGAAGGCTTGCAGAGCGCTATGCTGCTGGGATACCTTGTTCCGCGGGTCTATCTGCCCTCCGGAATGGAGCAGCATTCTGTGGAGCTGGTGATCGCCCACGAGCTTATGCATAAAAAGCGGGGAGATAACTGGCTGAAGCTTTTGGGCTTTGTCTGTCTTGCGATGCACTGGTTTAATCCTCTGGTGTGGGTTGCCTACCTTCTGATGTGCCGGGATGTGGAGGATGCCTGCGATGAGCAGGTGGTGAAGAATCTGGGGGCAGAGGAGAAAAAGGCATACTGTACCGCCCTTCTTGCCTGCGGAAAGGAGAAAAAGCAAAAGGTTGCCTGTCCCGTAGCCTTTGGGGAGATCAGCCTGGGTCAGCGGATCAAAAATGTGCTGTCCGGGAAAAAGCCTGCGGTGTGGATCAGTGTAGCTGCCGTGGTTATGGTGGTGTTTGTATCCCTGTTCCTGCTGACAGATCCCATCAAACCTACGGTAGTCCCTCAGTATTACGAGGAATTGGTAACACTCATCGGTGAGGATATGGATACCGTCTGCAAAGAACTGGACATTACAAAGGAGCAGCTGGGGCAGGACATCCAGAGCGGTGTTTGCCAGACTACCCTTAAGGCGAATTATTTGGATGAAGAATTCTCTCTGATCCTGTATTTTGGAAGAGATAATGATTTGTTAAGTGGATTTCGTTATTATACTGTCTATGAGGGGATCACGGAGGAAAATGCAGAGTCTGCCGCCAAGGTGGCGCGTCAGCTGTGGAAGAACTATGGAAAAGGCTTCCAGTGGGAGCTGAAGGAAGATCCCAAGCAGCTGAAGAATATCACCGGTGAAGCACTCTATACCATTTTCCAAACGGTCTATGAGCATACAGGGGAGTATAGGGTGACGGATTTCTGGAACCTGACCGGGGATGCGCCGGATAATGTAAAGCGATTCCTGAAGCAGGTGGAGATCTCCGAGCAGTGGCAGAAGCTCTATGGTGAGAAAGCAAAGCTTTACGAGGTTAGTCCCAGATACTATTTGACCTTCGCTGCTGTTCCGGACAAAGAAACAGAAACTATCTATATCAATCTGGAGTACAAAACCGGCTGGATCCCGGGTCGGTATTCCGTAATGGTAACAGGGGACTGACAGATCTTACAAAAACAGTCCTGTGGATTTGTTAAAAATGACAGATTTACAGAGGAAATGTAACATTGTATAATATAGACGGAGGTGAAGACGATGGCTAATTACGATTTTCAGAATGATATTCAGAACGATGCCGCGAGGAAGAATTACGAGGCAACTATGAACGGGGAGACCCGTAAGGGTGTGGAGTATTTTGAAAAGCCACACCTGTGGGATGAGGAGCGTCCCTGCGACATCAAGGATACGCCGACTTTCAACTTTGTGCCGATTCCCGAGGTCGGTACCGGCAGTGGCTTTTCCGGGTATTCGCCCCTGAAAAAGGTTCTTGTGATCGCAGGTGTCGTCGCCGTTGTGGCACTCATTGCTGTGTGTGCCGTAACCTACTTTATGGACGGCGGCGGAGATGTTACAGGCTTTGGTCTTGGTCGAAGCTTCCGATAATGCATTCTAAAACAAAATGCCTGAAGCAAAAAGCTTCAGGCATTTTTATATAGGTTTGATCAGGCGTACTTGGTGGTGTTGACCTTAACGCCGGGGCCCATAGTGGAAACGACCACACAGGACTTGATATACTGACCCTTGGCTGCAGCGGGCTTAGCCTTCACAACAGCCTGCATCAGGGTATCCATATTCTCGGTCAGCTTCTCAGTGCCGAAGGAAACCTTACCGATGGGGCAGTGGATGATGTTGGTCTTGTCCAGACGGTACTCGACCTTACCGGCCTTGATCTCCTGAACAGCAGCGCCAACATTGGGGGTCACAGTGCCGGCCTTGGGGGAGGGCATCAGACCCTTGGGACCCAGAACCTTACCCAGACGGCCAACCAGACCCATCATGTCGGGGGAAGCAACAACAACATCGAACTCGAACCAGTTCTCCTTGGTG
Organism: Faecousia sp.; assembly: GCA_045595205.1. GTDB lineage: Bacteria > Bacillota > Clostridia > Oscillospirales > Oscillospiraceae > Faecousia. The sequence continues at coordinate 541 of JAZNZZ010000050.1, read as the reverse complement.
ATCTTGTCGACCAGCTCCATACCGCCGACATAGTCAGCGCCTGCAGCCTTAGCCTCGTCCACCTTAGCGTCCTTTGCGAACACCAGAACGCGGCGGGTCTTACCGGTACCGTTGGGCAGAACCACGGCGCCGCGGACCTGCTGGTCAGCGTGACGGGAGTCAACACCCAACTTGATGTGCAGCTCGACAGTCTCATCGAACTTAGCGGAAGCACCCTTCACAACCAGATCCAGGGCCTCGCTGGGATCATACTGAACAGAGCGGTCAATCAGCTTGGCGCTCTCTTTATACTTTTTGCCTCTAAACAATGTAATATCCTCCTATATCGTGGTGATGCGGAATAATCCTCCCACATTTCCGGACCTAAGCCGGATTGCAAATATCAAATTAGTCGACGACGGTAACGCCCATGGAACGGCAAGTGCCAGCAACCTGGCTCTCAGCGGCTTCCAGAGTGTGGCAGTTCAGATCGGGCATCTTGGTCTTGGCGATCTCGGTGATCTGAGCCTTGGTGATGGTGCCGACCTTCTGCTTGTTGGGG
>JAZNZZ010000049.1:0-12263 GCA_045595205.1 Faecousia sp. | reverse complement strand
AGGATGCGTAACGAATACCGACAGGCACCGTGCGTAATTGTCCGCGGCGACCCGACGCCAGGCGGGAGCAAGCCCCCGCCCTACAAACGGGTAACGATACCGGGCACGATCAGGATGCGTAACGAATACCGACAGGCACCGTGCGTAATTGTCCGCGGGCACTGCCCGCTTACTGCAGACCCTGCTCGTAAGCCTCGATCATCTTCTTGACCATCTGGCCGCCTACGGAGCCGGCCTCACGGCTGGTCAGGTGACCGTTGTAGCCGTTGGTCAGGTTGACGCCCACTTCCTGTGCAGCCTGCATCTTGAACTGATCCATAGCCTGCCGTGCCTGGGGAACATTGATCTGATTGTTGCTCTTCATACGAATCTCTCCTTTTGTCGATTTCAGGAAAGCGAAAGCCGCTTTCCCGCAAGAAACCGACTTTTCTTTCCGCAAACATAGCTTTACCCCGACAAAGAGAAATATTACTGTTTCTTTTCGGCAAAAGACACAAAAAATGGAAAATGGCTTCGGTGATCACAAAATGGCGGCAGTTGCGCCGGGATTCAATATTTTTCTTGCAATACATAGCGGATAGATATATAATATAGGGATAATGGACGAGTAGGAGCTTTGTGCTACAGGATCCGGTGCAGCCAAAGGGAGCAGGATGATGAAAAAACGAGTGATTACGATTTCAGTCTGTGTCGCGGCAGCTTTGTTGGTAACGCTGCTGGCGGCAGGCTTTTTGGTGCCATATCTTCTGGCAGGGACGGCAATGGGTGAGGATGGAAAAATGCTGCTGGTCCGTCAGGAAAACGGGGAACTGTTGCTGTCCTGGACCCAAAGTCCCGATGTGGAGCAGCATTATGTGGAGGTGCTCCGGGGCGAAACCGTTTTGTTTGAAAAGCATATAGAAAGCGGTCTGGAATGTCCGTTGCCTTCTCTGCCTCTGACAGAGGAGCTGACGGTCCGGGTCAGTACAGCGGATACCTACAAATTTTTATTCAGCAAAACCACCCGGCTTCGCAAGGGAAAAGCACCGCTGGAGGTAACAACGGTTGCAGAGCCTCCCAAGGTAGAGGGAATCGTCCGAACCGTAGATGCCAACAAACGCACGATGCAGCTGCAATTCGATCAGCAGCCGGATACGGTCAGCCGTCTGTATTTGTGCAGTGAGCAGCAGGAGCTATTGAAGGAAGCAACGCAGGGAAGTATGACCGTAAGCTTTGGAAAGAACGGAGATTTTGAGGTACTGTCCTACGGAGAAGCCCTTTCCTTTTCCCTTTCCTGCAGCAGAACGGTGGAGGAATTGGAGCTGTGCGGCTTTGCTTCGGAACGGGTCACTGTGTGCGGAGAGGATTTTCTGGGCACAGATCCGAATCTGGAAGTGACCGATGAGGGCAATAACCGCTACACCCTCTCCTGGTATGAGACCAAGGGGGAGCGGCAGCTGCTGCAGCGTTGGAATGAAGAAACGGAAGCCTGGGACACCCTCCGGGAATATGCCCACAGTGATACCCTGACATACGATACCGGCTATTTATCCAAATTCAAAACATTTAAGTATCGGATTGTGGGAGTAGGCGGACAGACCCTGCCGGACAGCGAGTTTTCCACCCTCCCGGCCGAGGTGGAGGTGACCACCGGAGCAACGGCACTGTTCGCCACCGTGTGGCCTATACAGAATCTGGAGGTTTACAGTGATGCCGAGGGCGGAACGGTCATCGGCTCTGTGTCGGAGGGCAAGGCCTTTTGTGTCACAGACATTCAAAACGGCAAGTTCCGGATCCGCTATGAAGGGGACAAGCTGGGATATGTGGACAGTAACTACTGTATGGTAAATCTGCCGGAATATATGGGCGACAGATGTGTGTACAACATATCCAACAGCTTTAAATCCCGATATATGATCCATAACTACGGGATCCCGGAGATCACGGATAAGGTGACTGCCGGTTACGGAAGCATAAGGCAGGGACAGGGAAATTATCTGGTGCCTTTGCTCTATCCCACAGCACAGAAGCTGGACAGGGCTGCGGCGGTGGCGCTGGAGCAGGGCTATAAGCTGAAGATCTATGATTCCTACCGCCCCAGAAAAGCGACCCTGTGGCTTTATGACATCGCAGAGAGTATTTTGGGAGAGCCGCTGCCGCCAACGGACTACAACGGTGCAGACGGCGAAAATGCTGAGGTCGGGGATGACCCGGAAGCGATCCCGGTGACCTACGGGATGCTGATGACGGACAATGACCGGTATAAGCTGAACTACTTCCTGGCAAAAGGCGGCTCCCGGCACAATATGGGCGTGGCGCTGGACCTGACGCTGGTAAGACTCAGTACCGGGGAAGAGGTGCAGATGCAAACAAATATGCACGACCTGAGCTGGTACTCGGAGACTGCACAGAACAACTATGCTGCCAACGAGCTGGCGGGCATTATGTATAGTGCCGGTTTCGGCGGCCTGTCATCGGAGTGGTGGCACTTCCAGGACAACGATGCAGTAAAGGACCTGAAGCTGACAAACTATATGCACGAGGGCGTTTCAGCGGAATGCTGGATGGCCGATGAGACCGGCTGGCGCTACCGCCGTGCAAACGGAAAGTACGAAACCGATTGCGAAAAAACCATCGGTGATATTACATACCGGTTTGACGGGCAGGGTTACGCCACTGCATTAGAGAACCAGACATAGAGGGAGATAATATGAAAAAGTTTTTATCCAGTGTAGCAGGAAAAGTTTGCCTGGCAGTGATCCCTGTGATCCTGCTGGGTATGCTGACAGGTGCTTTTGGGCTTTGGTATATCAGCCAGCCAAAATTTCAGGATGTGACCATAGAGCTGGGGAGCAGCCTTCCACCTGTGGAGCAGTTCCTTACCAAGTATGCCGATCCTGAGAAGGTAACGATGGTAACGGCACAAAAGGATATGGACCTTACCAAGGCGGGACAACAGACCATTGTGTTCGCCTACGGAAAGAAAAACTACACAGTGATCCTGACAATCGAGGATACTGTTGCTCCGGTGGCGAAATTCCGGGATGTGATCACCGCCATTGACAGACTGCCGGAGGCAGAGGAGTTTGTGGAGGAGATCGAGGACAAGGCGGTCACCACAGTCACCTTCGTGAAAGCACCCGAATTGCCGGAGACCTACGGTCAGGTCCAGGTGGAGATCCAGGTGACCGATGCCTCCGGAAACAGCGTTGTGGGACAGTGTAACCTGCGCTATGCCTGGATGTATGAGCAGGTAACACTGGAGCTGGGGCAGCCTCTGGAAAAGAGCCATTTGCTGCTGAAGCCGGAAAAGGACGGCGACCTGATCGATCAGGCGCTGCTGGACGAGATCAATGCATCTCCTGTGGGTACCTACACCATTTCCAGTACCTCTATGGATCAGACCTGTACCTGCACCGTTACCCTGCAGGACACCACAGCGCCTACCCTGGAGCTGCAGCCGGTGCACATCGACATTGGTGAGAGTGCTTCGCTTAACAGCTTCATCAAGAAGGTGGAGGATGCCTCCGGCGAGGTGGAGACAAAGCTTCTGACTACCCTGAATACCCAGGAAGAGGGAACGCAGAAGGTGACCGTGGAGGCAAAGGACATCAACGGCAATGTGACCACCGCCGAGACTACCCTGAAGGTGAGTCTGGACTCCAAGCCTCCTGTGTTCTCCGGCGTGAAGGAGATCACGCTGGAAAAGAACGCGGAATTTGATTTCTCGTCCGGTGTCAGTGCCACCGATGCCCGGGACGGAGCTGTGGAATTCACCGTAAATGCGGGCAATGTGGATCTGAGCAAGGCGGGTACTTACTATGTCACCTATACTGCCAAGGACTCTCTGGGCAATACGGCAACTGTGCGCCGCAAGGTCACGGTCAAGCACAACCAGCAGGATGTTCAGGATCTGGTAAACTCCATTGCCGCTAATCTTAGCAGCGACCCGGAGGCGATCCGGGACTATGTGCGAAACAACATCAGCTATTCCAGCAGCTGGGGCGGTGACGATCCGGTATGGTACGGCTTTACCAACAAAACCGGCAACTGCTATGTTCATAATGTCTGCCTGCAGCGGCTTTTGTCTGCAAAGGGCTATGAGACCCAGATGATCTGGGTCACGGACAAGAGTCACTACTGGCTGATCGTCAAGATCGGCGGCGTGTGGAAGCACATCGATGCCACTCCCGGCAGTATGCACAGTAAATACAGCCTGATGAATGATGCACAGCGCCTTGACTCCCTTGGCGGCAGAGATTGGGATCACAGCCAGTGGCCTGCCTGTGAATAATTGCCTATGATCAATATTCTGATATTCATTTTTGGCCTGCTGATCTATGCAGGCTACGGACTTGCGGGACTGGCATACCTGCTGGGAGCGACCCTGTTGTCCTATGGCGCGGGTCTGCTTACCCGTCGCTGGCGCTGGGTAATGTGGCCCTGTGTGGGACTGAATGTGCTGATGCTGCTTCTGGTGAAGCTGGACGGCGTCACCGGCTTCGGCATTCTGGCACCTCTGGGCATTTCCTATTTTACCCTGCAGCTGATCTCTTACAATGTGGATGTTTACAAGGGGAAATACCCGGCAGAGAAGAATCTGTACCGGTTTGCTCTCTTTGTGACCTATATGCCCCATCTGCTGATGGGACCCATTGAGCGCTACGACACAATGGCACCGGCGCTGTTTGAAAACCGCAAAATGTCCTGGGAGGGCTTCTTCCGGGGCGGTGTCCGGATCCTTTGGGGTCTGTTTAAAAAGCTGGTGATCGCAAGCCGCATTGCTGTGATCACAGGTGCTATCAGCGGAGATACCGCAGCCTACAGCGGTGCCTATGCTTTGTGCGCGGTGCTTCTGTATTCGGTGCAGCTTTACAGCGATTTTTCCGGCGGTATAGATATGGTGCTGGGAATCTCTCAAATGCTGGGGATCCGGCTGAGTGAGAATTTTCAGACTCCTTATTTTTCCGAATCCTTTCAGGAATTCTGGCGCCGCTGGCATATGACCCTTGGTGCGTGGCTGCGGGAATATGTGTACATCCCCCTGGGCGGCAACCGGAAGGGAAAGGTGCGTAAGGTGCTGAATCTTGTGATCACCTTCCTGGTCTCCGGCCTGTGGCACGGTGTCCAGTATCTTCTGTGGGGTCTGTTTAACGGCATTTTTGTGGCATTCGGTGAAAAGCTGAAGACCAAATGGAAGGCAGTTAACTGCATCGGTACATTCCTGCTGGTATCCCTTTTGTGGGCATTCTTTGTGTGGCCGGATATGCTCACCGCAGTGAAAATGCTGGGCAGCATCTTTACCACCTTTAATTACGGTGCTTTCTTCTCCTCTCTGGGAACGATGGGCTTGAGCGTGGGAGATTGGGTGGTGCTGGGCGCTTCCTGTCTGGTGCTGCTGGCTGCAGACTGGCGGATTGAAAGGCTGACCGCATGGTTTACCTGTGTGCGTCCCTGGGTCAAGACCGCAGTGATCTGCACTCTGGGGCTGACGGTGCTGGTGTTCGGTATGTATGGCATCGGCTTTGAAGCAGAAGCCTTCATTTACGGCGGATTTTAAGGAGGGGCGTCTATGAAAAAGCTTAAGACAGTTCTCTCTGTGATCCTTGTGCTGGCAGTTTTTGTGGGCGCATTTTCCCTGACCTCCCGGCTGCTTGCGCCCAAATATATGACCGATCTGGAAGAGGGCAGTATGTTAGCCCAGTATTACCGGGAGAAGGGAAACCACGATGTGGTGTTCATTGGTGACTGCGAGGTTTATGCCAACTTCTCACCTATGGAGATGTATCGGCAAAACGGTATCACCGCCTATGTCCGGGGTACATCTCAGCAGCTGATCTGGCAGTCCTACTATATTCTGGAGGAAACGCTGAAATATGAGACACCAAAAGCGGTGGTCTACAATGTAAATGCAATGCGCTACAGTGAGCCGGTCAGCGAAGCCTATAACCGACTGACCATTGACGGTATGCGCTGGTCGGAGCAGAAGGTAAATATCATTCGCGCCTCTATGACGGAGGAAGAGGATTTTCTTTCCTATGTATTTCCCATTCTTCGCTACCATTCCCGGTTTGACGAGCTGACACGGGAGGATCTTGAATATCTGTTCAAGGTCCGGGACAATACCTTCAACGGCCATATGATGAACAAAACCGTGAAGCCTGTGGGCGCGCTGCCGGTAAAGCGTGTTTTGCCGGATTACCAATTCGGTGACATCTGTTATGAGTACCTGGAAAAGATGACAGCACTTTGCAAGGAAAAGGGTGTGGAGCTGATCCTGGTCAAAGCGCCAAGTCTGTATCCCTACTGGTATGAGGAATACGATGCCCAGATCACGGAATTTGCCCAAAAGCACGGCTTGACCTATTATAATTTCACCGCCTGCGTGGAGGAGATCGGTCTGGATTTTTCCACCGATACCTATGATGCGGGTCTGCACCTGAACCTTGCCGGCGCGGTGAAGCTGTCCAATTACTTCAGCGACATCCTTGTTCGGGAACACGGTATCGAGGACCGCAGAAACGATCCTGAGATCGCAGAGCTTTACAACGAAAAGCTAAGGCTTTACGATCTGGAAGCAAATAAATAAAAGGAGAATGAAAATGAAAAAACTGACAAGCGTTTTATTGGCTGTGGCACTGCTGCTGACCCTGGCAGCCTGCGGCGGCAACGAGACCCCGGAAGCCACCAACACCCCCGAGACCACCAACAATACCGAGGAATCCACTGCCCCCAGCGAAAGCACCGGAAAGCTGGAGGAAATCTACGGCATCACCTATGAAGGTGTGAAGCTTGTGCCCGGTGCAGCCTTTGATGCAGCGGCACTTCCTGAGGCTTCCAGTGTTATGGAGGTCCCAAGCTGTGCTTTCGAGGGCACGGACAAGGCATATAACTACGGCACTTTTGAGCTGACTGCCTATAACGAGGGTAACGGTGAGATCATTTACTCCATCTATCTGCTGGACCCTAATGTAGCGACAGACGAGGGCCTGTATCTGGGCGATACCCTGAGCCGCGCACAGGAGCTGTACGGTGAGGATTATGAGAGGAAAGATACCCAGATCACCTATACCGCAGGCAACACCATGCTGATCCTGATCCTGCAGGGCGACAGCATTGCCAGCATCGAGTACCGCGTAAACCTGTAATCACATTAAAAAAACCACACCCTCGGCGCGATCACGCCGAGGGTGTGGTTTTTGTTGGAGGTATCAGGTGCAGGTGCCGCCGCCGGAGACCATAATGGTCTGTCCGGTGACCCAGCTGGCATCATCGGTGCAGAGGAAGGCTGCCACAGTGGCGATCTCGTCGGGGTCGCCCAGACGCTGCATGGGCAGACGGGCAATGGCGGCGTTCAGCTTCTCCTCGCCGATGGCGCGCATCATATCGGTGTCAATGTGACCGGGAGCAATGCAGTTGACACGGACATTCTTACGGCCCAGCTCCTTGCCCAGAGTGCGGGTAAAGCCCTGGAGAGCAGCCTTGGTGGCAGCATAGTTGGCCTGACCGGGATTGCCCTGCAAGGATGTGGAGGAGATGTTGACGATGGCGCCGCTCTCCTGCTCGCGCATCATAGGAACCACAAACTTGCACATATTGTATACGCCGTTCAGGTTGATATCGATAACTGTGTGCCACTCCTCGTCGGTCATCTTGTGGAAGATGCGGTCGCGGGTGACACCGGCATTGTTGATCAGCACATCGATCCTGCCAAACTTCCGGACGGTTTCGTCGATGGCGGCCTTTACCATATCGGAATCTGCAACATTGCACTTGACGGCAATGACCTTCTCACCGGTGGGGTCCAGCTCCTTTGCGGTGGCCTGTGCCAGCTCCAGATTCCATTCCAAAATGGCAACACCGGCAGCATTCTCCATCAGAAAGCGCTTGGCAATGGCCTTGCCGATGCCCTTGCCGGCACCGGTGACGATACAATACTTACCAGTTAGATCTCTCATAATAATACACTCCTTATTATTATAAATTATTTATTTTTAAATACGGGTTGACGCTTTTCTTTCAGAGCAAGAATACCCTCTTTTCCGTCCTCGCAGCGGCAGGCAAAAAGACTTCCGCGGTCTTCCCTGCGCATACCGGCGGCAAACAGCTCCTCCCGGAATTGGTGGAAGACCTGCTTGGCTGCAGCAATGCTGCGGGGGGCTTTGGTGGCAATGAGGTGCGCCAGCTCCAAAGCCTTATCAATGAGTTCTTCCGGCTGGCAGACCTCCTGCACAAGGCCGTATTCCTTAGCCTCCTGCCCGGAGAGTCGGGCAGCGGTGTAGAACATCCGCTTGGCATTGGCCTCACCAATGAGCCAGGGGAGTCTGGTCATACCGCCGTAAGCGGCGATCAGGCTCAGATTGGCTTCTGTCAGACCGATCTTTGCAGTTTCGGAGGCATAGCGGATGTCACAGCAAAGTGCCAGCTCCAATCCACCGCCCAGGCAGTGACCCTCAATAGCAGCAATTATGGGAACGCGGACATTTTCAATGGAATTGTAGATGCTCTGTCCGATCACAGTGTTCATATCCCGGGGGAATGTCTTGAAGGTATTCACATCTGCACCGGCGCAAAAAGCCCTCTGGGAGCCGGTGAGCACGATTGAGCGCATAGTGTCATCGTTCCCCAGTGCAACCAGGGTATCCCTAAGCTCGTAGAGCATATCGGGACTCATAAGATTCAGGGGCGGGTTGTCCAGCGTGACAAGGGCCACACCGTCGTCGAATCGCTGGAGCTTCAGCAGTTTATACTCGTTCATTTTAATGTCTCCCATCGCTTGAAGGTCGTCATATCAAAGACCGGTTCTCGTTTTTCCAGCTTTGCCCGGGCGCATTCGCCCTTGTTGGGATCGTCACCCAGCAGGTCGACATTGCCGCGGTGGCGCATTCTGGTCTGCAGATCCACCACATCGTACTGCTCCAGCTCGCTCTCCACAATGGTCATTTTGCTTGCCCACAGCGCGGGGGGATACTGCTTGGCGATTCTCTTTGCCACCTTCATAGCCTCATCAAACAGCTGCTCCTTGGGTACGATGGAATGGACAACGCCCCAATGCTTCAGCTCTTCTGCGGTGAAGGGGGTGGCGGTGTAGAAATGATAGCGGGCAACCTTATCCGGCACGATCCGCTTCAGCCATACAGGACCGCCCACTGTACCCACAGTGATCTCCGGGAAGTTAAACAAAGCATCCTCGGAGGCAACGACCACATCACAAAGACTTGCGTAGGCAAAGCCCATACCGATCACATGTCCGTGGACGGCTGCCACAACAGGAACGCGGCAGCGATACAACGCATTAAAGGAAGCATCGATGGTGGGGTTTACACGGCTGCGGAAATTGGGATCCTTGGACTGACCGGCTTCCTTTAGATCGTGACCGGCAGAGAAGCACCGCCCCTCTGCCCGGAGGATCACACAGTATACATCGGTGCGAGTGTTGAGAGATTCAAAGATCTCCCGAAGATCCAGACGAATAGATTCGCAGACCGCATTGACCGGAGGACGGTCGATGGTGACAATACCAATGTGGTCCTGTACCTCAAATTTAACAAATTCACCCATAGTTATATACCTCAGTCACAATTTTCAAAGATGGCCGCAACGCCCTGACCGCCGCCCACGCAGAAGGTGATGGCGCAGCGCTCGCCGCCCTGACGCTTAAAGATACCGGCGGCCTTGGCAGCCAGATTGATACCGGTGGCACTGTAGGGGTGACCCAGTGCAATGCCGCCGCCCCGAATGTTCAGGATCTCCGTGGGGATATTCAGCTCCCGCTGAACAGCCAATGTCTGACAGGCAAAGGCCTCATTGCATTCGATAAAAGAGAAGTCGTTCACGGTCATACCGTTTCGCTTCATCACCTTCTGCATTGCAGGAATGGGACCCAGACCCATATACCGGGGGTCAACACCGGCAACGGCAAAGTCCACAAACCGCATCAGAGGCTTTAAGCCCAGAGAGCGGGCCTTTTCCTCTTCCATCAGCACACAGGCGGCAGCACCGTCGTTGAGAGGTGAGCAGTTGCCGCCGGTGCAGACACCGCCAGCCACAGGCTTCAGCTTTGCAAGCGCCTCTGCCGTAGTGCCGGGGCGAAGGATCTCGTCCCTGTCCACCACAATGGGGTCTCCCTTGCGCTGGGGAACGGTGATGGGAATGATATGCTCGGGATACAGCCCTTCCTCATAGCCAAGGCAGGCCAGATTCTGACTTCTTGCGGCATACTCGTCACACTCGGCCCGTGTGATACCGTATTTTTTCGCCACATTTTCAGCGGTGGTCAGCATGTTGGGGTCGCCGTAAGGCTCTTTGGGACTACTGTACTGAAAATTCAGACGGGGCATACCGCCCTCGTAGGGGTTGTCGTTTTGCAAATAGTAGTATCTGCGGGAGTCCTGCTCCACACCGCCTGCCATATACACATCACCGCCGCCGGTGGTGATCATAGCGCAGGCGGTGGTAATGGCGCTGAGACCTGTGCCGCAGCCACGGTTGACGGTCAGACAGGCGGTGTCAACACTCATACCTGCGTGCAGCCATACATAACGGGCAGGGGTCAGGAACAGGGGAATATTGCCCCAGACATTCTCCTCCACCATATCTGAGGAGATGCCTGCCCGGGCAATTGCCTCCTTGATCACCGCATCGGTCATATCCAGCCGGTCGATGGACTTGAACACACCGCCCATTTTACCTACAGGAGTACGCACCGCAGAAACCAAAACAGCGTTTCTCATAGGATCACCTCTTATAAACACATTCTGCCGTCGGTGACGATCATACGCTCACCGTTGACAAAGGAGGAGTCATCACTGGCAAGGAAGGATACAACAGCTGCCAGCTCAGAGACCTCTGCGGGGCGGTTTCGGGGGAATGCTGCCATTTTCTTCTTCAGCAGCTCAGGCTCAACAGCGGTGATCATATCAGTAGCGACCGCTGCGGGGCAGACGGCATTGGTGGTAATGTTGTACTGTGCATACTCCTTTGCCATAACCCGGGAGAAGGACACAACGCCGTGCTTGGCGGCAGCATAGTTGGACTGACCGTGAGAGCCCATAAAGCCCATAGAGGACATATTGACGATCTTGCCGTACTTTCTGTCGATCATGCCGGGCAGCACCTGCTTGGTGCAGTAGAACAGGGCGCTCAGGTCGATCTTCAGCACCAGCTCCCAATCCTCCACCGGCATCTTGATGATGGTACGGTCACGGATGATGCCGGCATTGTTCACCAGAATATCCACTCTGCCGAATTTTTCAATAATTTCCGCAAAGCAGCGCTCCACATCTGCGGGGCTTGCCACATTGCACTTAAAGGCGAAGGCACGCAGACCTTCGGGATCCAGCTCCCGGGCGGTGGCCTGTGCGGCCTCCAGATTCAGGTCTACCAGAGCAACAGCTTCCACGCCGTCCTCCAGAAAACGCTTTACAACACCTGCACCGATACCCTGTGCAGCACCGGTAACAACGGCGAATTTTCCGCTTAATTTACCCATTTGCCTACCTCCTTATACTTCCAGTCTGCTGTGGAAGACCTTCACAGCCTGGCTGTGAAAACCTCTGCCGGCCTCGGAGGTCAGAAGCAGAACTGTGTTCGCGACCTCTTCGGGGGTGGCATCGTCGTTGGGGGTCACAGCGTTGGTGGTAATGGTGTACTTTTCGGTCTCCCGGGCAGCAGAGAAGGTAAAGCCCAGGGCAGTACCCTTGGTGACAGCATAAGCAGCATTGCCCTTGATGCCGTTGGCAGCGGGGTCAGAGAAGATGATCAGCTCACCGGTCTTGCGCTCCTTCATATCCGGAGCCACCTGCTTGGTGCAGTAGAACAGGCTGTGGGTGTTCACTGCCACGATCCGGTCCCATTCCTCGTAGGAGGTCTCCAGCAATGTCTTGCCGCAGGCAGCATTGGGGTTGTGGATGAGAATGTCCACAGGACCCTGCTCTGCCTTGATCGCCGCGAAGGTCTTCTCCACATCGGCATACACACCGATGTCACAGATGTAGCACACGGCACCGGGGATCTGTGCCTCAGTCTCATTCAAAACAGCTACCTTGGCACCGGCAGCAGCATACTTTTCTGCCATAGCCAGAGTGTTGGGCTGAACGCCGCCGGTAATGACGACGACTTTATTTGTAAATTCTCCCATATTCTTAAGCAGTGGGGAGTCGAACACCGACAGCCCCACAACCGTCCTTTCGTTTGTATTTTTGTTTATCTTCCTTGCCTTGCGCCAGCAAGGCTGCGTCATCTGCACAAAACTCCAAAGCAAAAATCCTGGCTGTGGGGTGCTG
>JAZNZZ010000048.1:0-6435 GCA_045595205.1 Faecousia sp. | reverse complement strand
AGTATATTTGTTTTTCACACATTCATTATACCACCAAACGGCTGGATCTTCTACTGATCCAGCCGTTTCTCTATAAATATTTTGCAGGCTGTACCTTTCGGCACAGCCTGCTTTTTAGTGGGACTTTTTTTACAGCCCCTTGCTTTTTATAATTGAAGTGCGGCATCGTATACCACATCTTTGGGAAGGTCCAGCTCCTTGGCGGTCTGCTTGATGGCATCCTTGCGGCTGAGACCCTCTGTCATCAGCTCCGCCACCCGCTTTGCCGCATCGTCAGCAGTGGCGGCTTCTTTCACTACCGGTTCTGCACCGGCTACCACCAACACGAATTCCCCCTTGGGCGGCTGCTGGGTGTACAGTTCTATAGCGCCGCCTAAGGTGGTGCGGATCACCTCCTCGTGAAGCTTTGTCAGCTCCCGGCAAAGGCTGATGGGGCGGTCCTTTCCAAAGACCTCCGCCATATCCTCCAGTGTGGACATCAGCTTGTGGGGCGCTTCGTAAAAGACCATTGTCCGCTGCTCACCTATAAGGGATTCCAGATGCTCCCGGCGGCTTTTCTTTGCGGTGGACAGAAAGCCTTCAAAGCAGAATCTTCCTGTGGACTGACCGGAGATGCTCAGTGCCGTGATCACTGCACAGGGACCGGGGATGGCGCAGACGGTGACACCTGCCTCGGCGCACTGCTTTACCAGCTCCTCACCGGGATCGGAGATGGCGGGACTTCCCGCATCGGATACCAGAGCGCAGGTCTCACCTGCAAGAATGCGATCCAGGATCACGCTTCCTTTTTGTGCCTTGTTGTGCTCGTAGTAGCTCACAAGGCTTTTTTTGATCCCTAGATGGTTCAGCAGCTTCAGGGATACTCTTGTATCCTCGGCGGCGATGAAATCCGCCTGCTCCAGAGTTTCCCGGCAGCGGACAGAGATGTCTCCCAGATTGCCGATGGGAGTGGGGACAAGATATAACATTCCGGCCATAGTCAAGCCTCCTGCAAATGATATAGTTCGCGGTAGTATTGGGAAGGAGAGCCGTCCTCCTCCTGCAGGTACACTTCCTCCCACAGAAGACCCGGCTTGCCGCCCTTTCGGCAGGAAACCATAATAAGGGTCACAGGGGAGGATCTTTTGTGCCGCAGAAGGCACAGCCTTTTTGGGGCAAGGTTTTCCCTTGCGGCGCAGGCGCACAGCTCAGATAGCTGCTCAGGACGGTGGACAAGGAAAAAGTCACCGCCGTATTTCAGCGCCTTTGCGGCAGCGTGCATCAGCTCCGCCATAGAGCAGGCAAACGCCTTTCTTGCAAGGGGGAGGGTGGCGCTTTCCGGCCCGCCGGTAAAATAAGGGGGATTGGAAACCACACAGTCAAAGCTTCCCGGTGTGATTTCCGGGGGAAGAACCCGAAGATCTGTGCATATACTGTTCAGACGGTGTTCGATCCCGTTGTCCCTTGCGTTTTTCAGCGCAAAGCTGTGGGCATCCTCTGTCAGCTCCAGACCGGTGACGGTGCAGGAAGGGTCTTTTGCACAAAGCAGCACCCCCAGCGTGCCGCAGCCGGCACCCAGATCCAGCACACGGGCATTCCGGGGCAGCCGGACAAAGCCGGACAGTGCCACAGAATCGGTGCTTAAGGGGAAAGCGCCGGGGGCAATGTCCAAAGTAAAACCGTTATGCAGTTGCTCCATAGCAGCCTCCTGATGATAAAAAATCTGCCTGCGATGCCGAAACGGTCACGCAGGCAGATTGCGGAATCGGAGAATTACTCTTCCACGATTGCTTCAACAGGGCAGTTTTCTGCGCAGGTGCCGCAGTTGACGCAGATATCAGCATCGATAACATACTTGTCGTCGCCCTGAGAAATAGCCTCAACGGGGCAGTTGTCAACACAGGTGCCGCAGCTGACACAAGCATCGGTAATAGTGTAAGCCATGAATTTCCCTCCCGTATATGTATTGATAGCGCATTCATTAGGGAATGCAACTATATTCTAGCACGGATTTTGAAAAATGCAATTCCTTTTTTTAAGAATCGTATATTTTTTTGCGCCGTGGGAAAAATTCCCTGAAGGGAGGCGGAGAAATGCAGCTGGGAAACGAGGCAAAGCAGACGCTTTTGCAGGCGGCACATACGGCGCGCAGGCTGGGTCACAGCTGCGTGGGAACGGCACATCTGCTCCTTGCCCTCTCCCACCAGCGAAGCCTTGCGGGGCAGCTTCTGCAGTTTGCGGGATTGGAGTCCTCCTTTGGGGAAACGGTGCTTTCTCTGCTCTGGGGCGTGGGAGCGCAGGATCTGCCTTTGCCCCAGGGGTTTACTCCAAGCGCCCGGCAGGTGCTGCGGGGCGCGGGGAAGGAGGCTGCCTTCTGGCACAGCCGCAGTGTGGAGGGCGTTCATATTTTGCTGTCGATCTTGCGGCGGGAGCGGGGCAGTGCTGCCCGGCTGCTGCTGTTTTCCGGTGTGGACCGGGAGGAGCTGTTCAGTGCCGCCGTGCAGCGGCTGCAGGAGCAGCGGAAAAAAGGGGAAAGGGAGGTGGCTTCCTTGAAGCTGCTGGAACAGTTTGGAGAGGATCTGGTGGCCAAGGCAATGCTGATGGAGCCGGTGATCGGAAGAGACAGGGAGATCGAAACGGTGATCGGCATCCTCAGCCGGAAGAATAAGAACAATCCTGCTCTTGTGGGTGAGCCGGGGGTGGGCAAGACCGCCATTGCCGAGGGACTTGCCCAGCGGATGGCGGCGGGGAATGTGCCGCCCCAGCTGAAGGACAAACGGCTCATCAGCCTGAATATGGCAAATCTTGTGGCAGGCACCAAGTACAGAGGCGAGTTTGAGGAGCGCCTGCGGGATGTGCTGGCAGAGATCCGCAGAAGCGGGGATGTGATCCTTTTTGTGGATGAGATGCACACCATCGTAGGGGCAGGGGCAGCGGAAGGCGCGATCGATGCAGCGAACATCTTTAAGCCTGCCCTTGGTCGGGGGGAGCTGCAGATGCTGGGTGCCACCACCCTGACGGAGTACCGCAAATATATCGAAAAAGACCCGGCACTGGAGCGGCGCTTCCGTCCTGTAACGGTGGAGGAGCCGGACCGGGAAGCCACAATGGCGATCCTGCGGGCGCTGCAGCCGGGTCTGGAGCAGCACCACGGAATGAAGCTGGACGGGGAGGCGCTGGAGGCAGCCATAAGACTGTCCGTGCGCTATTTGCCGGACCTGTACCTGCCGGATAAGGCCATTGACCTTCTGGACGAGGGTGCAGCCCACGCCCGTCTGGAAAGTCTTTACGGCGGAAAACGAACAGCACGGCAGCTGGTGGAGCGGGAGCTCCGAGATGCGGTGCGGGAGCACCGGTATGAAAAGGCGGCAGAGCTGCGGGATAAGCTGCAGCACCTGTCCGGGGAGGACCGGGGGAAACGCAGAGTGACTGCCCAGGATGTGGCGTGGGCAGTGTGGGCAAGGACCGGGATCCCGGTGGGACGGCTGACGGAGGACGAAAGAAAGCGGCTTCTCGGCTTGGAGCAGACCCTGCAAAAGCAGGTGCTGGGACAGGAAAAGGCAGTCTCACAGGTGGCGGAGACTGTAAAACGGGGACTGTCAGAGCTGCGGGACGAGTCCCGCCCTGTGGCGTGTATGCTCTTCACAGGACCTACAGGGGTGGGTAAAACAGAGCTGTGCCGTGTGCTGGCACAGGAGCTTTACGGCAGCCGGGAGGCAATGCTCCGGCTGGATATGAGTGAGTATATGGAAAAGCATTCTGTGGCGCGGCTGATCGGTGCACCTCCCGGCTATGTAGGCTATGAGGAGGGGGGCAAGCTCACAGAGGCGGTGCGCCGCAGACCCTACTGCCTTGTGCTGCTGGATGAGCTGGAAAAGGCGCACCCGGATGTGTCGTCGCTGCTTTTGCAGATCATGGAGGAGGGGGTGCTGACGGATTCCACCGGCAGAAGGGTCAGCTTTAAAAATGCCATTGTGGTAATGACCTCCAACATCGGCGGAGAGCTGAAGGGTGACGGACTTGGCTTTAACCCCGCAGGCAGGGGGGAGCAGAACCGGGAGCAGCTAAAGCAGCGGTTCTCTCCGGAATTTCTGGGACGGCTGGATAAGATCGTGTCCTTTGAGCCTCTGAGGCCCTCGGTGGCAGAGGGGATCATCGACAAGTACCTGCAGCAGCTGTGTACGCGTGCCGGAGAACGGGGGCTGCAGGTGACCTTTCCGCCGGAGCTTTCCGGACACCTTGGAAGATCTGTCCCACGGGAGGGTGGTGCACGGCAGCTGCGAAGAGTGGTGCAGGAGCAGGTGGAGGGACCTCTTGCCGCTTATCTTCTGACCCGGGAGGAGAAGCGTGGGGAGATCCTGTCCCGATGGGAAGACGGGATGCTTCGCTTCTGTTAAATTATAGAACAAGTGTTCAAAAATAAGAAATTTGCCGATTTTTTTAGAAAAAAACCTAAAAATTTCAAATAAAAATATTGATTTTTCCAAAACCTTGGGTTATACTGTCATCAAAAGGGAGCAAAATGGAGCTCTGGTGGAGTAAAATGGAGTGAGGTGAGGCGAATGATCGGCAAATACCCGGCGAAGCTGGACGAGAAGAACCGTCTTATCGTACCTGCAAAGCTGCGTGGGGAGCTGGGGGACGAATTCTATGTCACCCTGGGCGTAAACTGCCGCCGCAGCTGCCTTACCGTTTACAAGGCGGAGGACTGGAAAAAGCTGGAGGAGAACTACAGCAACCTTCCCATTTCTCAGCGCGCCGACGCCACCAGCCTGATCTTTATGAATGCCAACCAGTGCAACCCCGACAAGCAGTTCCGTTTCTCCCTGAGCCAGTTTTTGCTGACTTATGCGGGGATCGACCGGGATGTGATCATCGTGGGCCGCGCAGGACAGGCGGAGATCTGGGATGCAGAGGCATTTGCAGCCTTTGAAGCCGAGAACCTTACCCCCGATAAGCTGCTGGCATCTCTGGAGGCAATCGGTCTATGAAAGAATTTCATCACATTTCTGTGCTTCTGCAGGAATGTATTGACGGCCTTGCCATCAAGCCGGAGGGCGTGTATGTGGACGGCACTCTGGGCGGGGCGGGACATTCCTGCCAGATCGCCAAACGCCTGACCACCGGCAGACTGATCGGCATCGACCGTGACCCGGTGGCGCTTTCCGTGGCTTCCCGGCGGCTGAAGGAATATGAAAACAATGTGACACTGGTGCACTCCAATTTCTGTGAGATCAGATCGGTGCTTGATGCTCTGGGGATTCCCGGTGTGGACGGTATCCTTTTGGATCTGGGGGTGTCCTCTCCCCAGCTGGATGAGGTGGAGCGCGGCTTTTCCTATATGGGAGATGCACCTCTGGATATGCGTATGAATTCCGGGGACAGTCTCACCGCCGCCGTGGTGGTGAACACCTGGTCCCAGGAGGAGCTGAAAAGGATCCTCTTTGATTACGGCGAGGAGCGTTATGCTCCCCGGATCGCAGCAGCGATCTGCCGCCGCAGAGAGGAAAGACCCATAGAGACCACCCTGGAGCTGGTGGATATTATCCGCTCCGCAATGCCCCCTGCGGCGCTGCGGGAGAAGCAGCACCCGGCAAAGCGCAGCTTTCAGGCGATCCGCATTGCGGTGAACGATGAGCTTGGCTCGGTGGAAAAGGTAATGAAGGATGCGATCCCCCTTCTGAACCCCGGTGGGCGTATGGCGGTGATCACCTTTCATTCTCTGGAGGACAGGATCGTTAAGACGGCAATGGCAAATGCAGCAAAGGGCTGCACCTGCCCGCCGGAATTCCCTGTTTGTGTGTGCGGCAGGAAGCCGCTGGTAAAGCTTGTGAGCAGAAAGCCTGTGGTGGCATCTGAGGAAGAGCTGGAGGTCAACCCCAGAGCACGGAGCGCAAAGCTGCGGATCTGCGAAAAATTATAAAAGAAGGGGAGAGCAAAATGGCACAGCGGCTGGATGTTCAGTATATCCAATACTATACCGAAGGCAATGCTGCGCGTAAGGTTGCCCCCGAGGTGCAGCCCTTTAAGACCCTTCGTCTGCCCAAGCTCAGAAAAAAGAAGGTCACAGTTCTGCGGATCGACCCCATTGCAGTGCTGGGTATCGTGGTATCTGCCCTGATGCTGGTGCTGCTGGCGGTGGGTGTTGTGAAGTTTGCCGCTGCAAGCCGGGAGGCTGCGGCACTGCAGAGCTATGTCCGGGAGCTGGAAGCGGAAAATGCCCGTCTGGAGGAGGATTTCCACAAAGATCTGGATCTGGAGGATGTGCTGCGTACTGCCGATGCCCTGGGTCTTGTGCCTGTGGAGCAGGTGGAGCATATCACCCTGGAGCTTCCCCGGGAGAATGCCCCGGAAACGGTTAAGCAGTGGGGAATTGAACCCCGATAGGTTTACAGGGGCAGCTTTCCGCCAATACTGCGGAAAATCCCTTGAAAATACCAAAGGGTATTCCCTGCG
>JAZNZZ010000047.1:0-8679 GCA_045595205.1 Faecousia sp. | reverse complement strand
GGGGTATACACGATTTCCAATCGTGCGCGCTCGGCCAGCTACGCGACTTCTCCAAACATTATTCGCTGCAATCAGCTTGCTTATATTACTCTATTTCTCTCCATTTGTCAAGCATAAAAAATAAAAATTATAGAGATTCTGCAAGCATTACAATTTTCAGGTTGACATCCATCGGAAAAACATATATAATACAGAAGCTTTCTGTGATGCTACTGTGGCTCAGTCGGTAGAGCAGCTGATTCGTAATCAGCAGGTCGCCGGTTCAAGTCCGGCCAGTAGCTCCAAGTATGACCCCACCGGTTTTCCGGTGGGGTCATTTTCATTTTAAAGCTTTTCCATCCCATCTGTCAGAGCATTGCCCGCCTCGATCAGAATGTCAGCACAGTTGCTGGCAAAGGGAGATGCAGAACGCTCATAGCCTGCCTCCGCAAAGGCAGCTGCATCCGGATAGTAGCCTTCGCCGCCATTGGTGCAGGCAGTAACGATGGTCATATCCATTTTGCTGTGCTCCTTCACAGCAACGCCGATCTGGGTAAAGGGCTCGCCGGGGAAACCCACAAAGGCAATATTGCCGATCTGCAGTGCGTGGATACGCAGATTGAAGAATTCAGGGCGCTTCAGATTTGCAAGGATCCGCAGTGCCTCAGGAACATTCAGCTTGTACTCCTTCAGCTCAGGTGCCTTGTTGCCCTTCTCCAGATAAATGGCGCGCATCTCCTCCGCGATGGGAACATCGGCGGGATCATAGGCATTCTTTCCGACCTGCACATCCTTGGTATAATAAGCAATCTTTCCGGACTCCACAGACTTTGCGCTGTCATAGATCTTCAGCACCTCACCGGCGAGGATACGGGCCATTCTCTTGGAGACTTCCACGCCCTTGCGGGGAGAACCCTTGGGCAGGAATGCATTGATATGGTTGGAGTCGCCCTCAGCGCCCAGCAGAACCATCGTTTCCACATCGCCGCCGAATGCGCCGTTAAGATTCTCTGCCAGGTAGCCGGGCCAGTCGGCGCAGTACTTGGTACCACCGATCACATCTGCGTGGGTGCCGAAATTGACCATAAGAACATCCTTGCCGTCTTCTCTGTCAATACGGATCAGCTGGACGGAATTATCCTGCTCACCCACAAAGGCTTCAATATCCGGGTTACCGATGCCGGGGTTGGTCTTACAGGTGCCGTCCTTCATACGGTAACGGCGGATAAAGCCAACACCCTTTGCCTCGCCGGAAGCGACCTTCATGGTACAGGGCTTCAGGTCCTCAAAGGCAAACTGGGCACAATCCGTGAACTGCTGGAAAAGCCGCATCAGGAAAATATCGTTATCGTCGATGTCATCCGTTCCGTAAGGTGTAATACGGTATGCAGTATGAGAGTGAATGCAGTTGATGTAGATGGCATCCTCAGACATATTGCAGCGGGCGGCGATTTTCGGCTTGATCATATTAAACGCCGCAGCGTTTATACCGATCGCCTCTACAGAAAATACGATCGCCTTTTCTTCACCGCAGGCAAAAGCACAGGCACGAATGTGCAGATCCGTCAAAAAACCGTCAGAGTATCTCTTTTCATAGTATCCGGGAACATGAATACCCATAGGGGGTTCGACCTTCATACAGTGAAAGCCTGCGTACAGTTTATTCTCACTCATATTTATCACTCCTGTTTTAAATTTTTTCCATTCTGTCGATCATTGCCAGACCGCCGCCAACAAGAATCTCGCCACAGTTGCTGGCAAAGGGTGTCCATTTACTTTCATAGCCATCTTCCGCAAAAGCGGGATAATCCGGGTAGTAGCCCTGATGGCCGTTTGTGCAGGCTGTAACGATCGTCATATCCATCTTGCTTCTCTCTGCGATCTCCCTGCCAATGGATGTAAACGGCTCACCGGGAATACCAACAAAAGCTATGTTGCCGATCTGCAATGCGTGCATACGGATGTCGAAAAATTCGGGACGGGACAAATTGGCGATAATACGCAAGGCTTCAGGTACTCCCATCTTGAATTCCTTCGGCTCGGGAGCTGCATTTCCCTTTTCGTGATAGATCTTACTGATAGCCTCAGCAGTTGGAACATCTGCGGGATCGTATGCATTCTTTCCGATCTTCAGATCCTCGGTAAAGAAAGCGATCTTATTGCAGGAAACTTCAACAGCACTGTCATAGATCTTCAGTGCTTCTCCGGCAAGGATCCGTGCCATACGCTTGGCAACGTCCAATCCCTTCCGGGGTGTCCCCGCAGGCTGAAATACATTCACATGGTTAGTGTCACCCTCTGCTTTCAGCAGGAACATTGCCTCCACTTCCCCGCCGAAAGCGCCCTGCAGAATTTCCACAAGGAAGCCGGGCCAGTCGGTACAATACTTCGTTCCGCCGATCACATCCGCGTGGGTGGAAAAAGCCGGGATCAGGATCTCCTTGCCGCCTTCCCGGATAATACGGATCAGCTGCAAAGAATCGTCCTGTATCCCCTCAGGATGATCTACCTCCGGGTTTCCAATACCGGGGTTTGTCTTACAGGTTCCATCTTTCATTCGGTAACGGCGAATAAAGCCGACGCCCTTTGCTTCGCCGGATGCAGCCTTCACTGTACAAGGCTTCAAGTCTTCAAATGCGAACTGTGCACAATCTGCAAACTGCTGCTGCAAACGCATTTTAAAAATGTCATCATTCTCGTCTCTGCCCTCCGCTCCCGGCAAAGTGATGCGATAGGATGTATGAGAATGGACACAGTTGATATAGATCGCATTCTCATCCATATCGCAGCGCTGTGCAATTTTCTTTTTGATCACCTCAAAGGCATTCGCTCGGATACCCACTGCCTCACAGCTGAAAATGATTGCCTTTTGATCGCCACAGGCAAACGCGACTGCGCGCAAATGCAGATCATTTATAAAGCCATTGGAATAACGCGGTGAAAAGTAACCGGGCACGTTGATCCCCATAGGTGGACGGATTGTCATACAATGAAAGCCCGCAAATAGCACATCATTGTTATCCATTACAACAACTCCTTTCATTGTCTGATTGTAACACAATGTGATATGATTTGCAATTAAAAATGATACAAAAAAGCATTGCTATGTGCAGTTTATTATGATACGATTTTGTAAAAATTTACAAGTTGGAGGGTATATAATGAAGTTACATTTCCTGGGTACCTGTTCCGGAACCGAACCCATGCCCGATATGCATCATCAATCCTGGATTTTGGAAGTAAACGGGATCAATTATTGGTTTGATGCCGGTGAAAACTGTGTACACAGAGCCTATACATCCGGCATCGATGTTTTAAAAACCGCTGCAATTTTCGTTTCCCATCCCCATATTGATCACATTGGCGGTCTTGCCAATCTGTTTTCCTGCTTTCAGAAGCTCATTCGCCACTACAAGCTGCAGCTTGTGAGAAACAACACCCTGGAGATCTTTTTCCCGGACCTTTCTCTGCTGGAAGCCATCAAAGCCGTTACCTTCAGCGGAAGACCTGTCAATTTCCGTTATACCCTGAACGAGCATCCCATTCAGGACGGTTTGCTGTTTGAGGACGAGAATGTTAGGGTTACCGCACTGCACAATCAGCATATGAAGGAGGATGGCAGTGAAGGCTGGCACGCATTCTCCTTCCTGATCGAAGCCGAAGGAAAGAAGGTCGTTTTCTCCGGGGATGTTCTCTCTTCCCGGGAGTTACTTCCTCTGATCGGCACAGGCTGTGATCTGCTGATTATGGAGACAGGACATCACGATGTTGCTGAGGTTATGGCTTTTGCAAAGGAAAAAAATGTCAAAGCACTTCGCCTTACCCATCACGGACGGCAGATCCTTGAAAACAGAGAATACTACGAAAATATGGCAAAGGAATACACCGATTCCGGTTCCGTACAGATCCGTTTGTGCTATGACGGTATGACGGAAGAATTTTGATTCTATATACAGTGATCCCCTTGATGCGGAAGCTTCTGCATCAAGGGGATTTTCTTATTTATTCTTCCGGGGTTTCCTTTTGTACCATTACCTTGCTGACAAAATCAAATACAACATCGGCAAAAACACTCTTATTATCCTCAGTAATATGATTTACATAGCCAACATGCTTATAGCCGGGCATAATACGATAGTCGATACGCTCTTCAGGACACCCAAAATGCTTCAGGGTGGACACTAGAAGGGCATTCTGCTGGTTGCGGTTTCTGAGATCATTTTCAGCAACAACGATCTGCATCGGCGGATAATTCCGTCCATCGGTAATGTGATAGATCGGTGCAGCCTCATCGATCACAACACGGCGCTTGTCAAAGCCACGCTCCACCAAAACATTGAAGTGGGTCGTAGGCTGACCGGCATCCATAATATAGCCTGTGATCTCATCAGGATCGATCTTGTGCATACCCAGATATTTCTTATCAAAGCAAAGAAGCATAGATAAGTAACCGCCGGCAGAAGATCCGCTCACAAAATAACCGGTGATCTCACCGTATTCCGGCATATGCTTCTTTGCCCAGGCAACTGCCATAGCACCGTCACGGATAAAATCAGGGAAAGATGCTTCCGGGTACATCCGGTAGTTGGCACTGATCACCGCGATCCCCCGCTCGACCAGATAAGGAATAAACTTATATCCCTTCTTGTCTCCTCCTGTAAATCCGCCGTAGTGGAAATAAATCACAACCGGAAAGCTCTCTGCATCGGGAAGATACAGATCAAGGGACTGGAAGGACGATTGGTTCTTCGTATAGAAAATATCTTCTATTACTTTCATATTATTTCCTCCTGATTATTACAATTCAGATCTCAGCATCATTAAGACCGCTGTTGCTGCCTGATCGCGGATCTCCTCACGGTCACCGGTAAAATAACAGGCTTTGGAATACGCTTTATTTCTGTCTGCATAGCCAATGTAGACTGTGCCCACAGGATTGCCGTATTCATCACCGCCGGGACCTGCAAGGCCTGTGACAGATACAGCATAATCCGTGTCCAGCAGCTCTCTGACCCCCTGCGCCATTGCCTCCGCCACAGGTCCAGAAACAGCACCTTCTTTTTCAAGAAGAGCACCGGGTACATTCAAAAGCTTTTGCTTTACTTCATTTGTATAGCTGATCACGCCACCCTTATAGACTTTGGAGCTTCCTGATACCGCAGTGAGTGCCGCGCCGATCATACCGCCGGTGCAGCTCTCAGCAGTTGCAAGCGTGAAGCCATCCAGTAAGGATATTAACTCAGAGCAAAGGTTCATCATTATATTTCACCGTGATTTTCTCAACACCGGTCAGTGCCTCCCGGATCAGCGAGTCTCTATCCAGATTTCTCTCTGCGTGCTCCACCTGACCCAGGGTAGGCTTTGTCTTGGGGTGCTTGGGTGTAAACACGGTGCAGCAGTCCTCATAAGGCAGGATGGATGTTTCAAGGGTTCCGATCTTTCTGGCAATGGTAACGATCTCTTCCTTGTCCATTCCCACCAGAGGCATAAACACAGGAATGTCTACCACCGCGCCGGTAACGGTCATTGCCTGCATCGTCTGGCTTGCCACCTGTCCGAGATTTTCTCCGGTGATCAGTGCTCCGCAGCCGTCATCCTTTGCGATCCGCTGGGCGATCTCCATCATAAACCGGCGCATGATCAGGGTGAAATATTCCTCGGGACAGTTATCGCGGATCGCCTCCTGGATCTGGGTGAAGCTGACGATATTTACCGTCATTCTGCCACAGTATTTTGTCACCAGGCGTGCAAGCTCCAGTACCTTGTCTTTGGCAAGCTGAGAGGTATAGGGATAGGAGAAGAAATGGACCGCCTCGATCTCAACACCGCGCTTTGCCAGCATATACGCCGCAACAGGAGAATCGATACCGCCGGAGAGCAGGCACATCGCCCTGCCGCCAACACCGGTAGGAAGACCGCCTGCACCGGGAACTGCCGGTCCGTGCACATAGGCAGCGAGATCCCGGACTTCAACATATACCGTATATGCCGGATCGTGAACATCCACGGCACAGGTCGGGTGTGCCTCAGCCAACCGACCGCCGATCTCCTGAGAAATGGCAATGGAAGTCATAGGAAATGCTTTGTCGGAACGCTTGGATTCCACCTTGAAGGACTCTGCACAATCCAGCTCATCACCCAGGTATTCCTCAACCGTTTCAAAGATGCTGTCCATATCCTTCCGGCAGGCACGGCTGCGGCAAAGGCTCACAAGGCCGAAAATACAACGGCAGGCCTCCCACGCTCCGTCCACATCTGCATCCTCATCCATCGGCTCTACATAAACGGTAGACTGCATAATATAAACATCAAAATTACCGTAGGGCTTCATCCGTCTGCGTACATTCTGGCGCAGCTTATCTTCAAACTGGCGCTTATTTGCACCCTTCAAAACGATCTCGCCCAATTTAAGCAGAAAAATCTCTTTCAAATTTCTTACTCCTCTGTCATCATAGTGTATTTACAAATTAACGGTTCTGTACTGGATCGCTTCCGCAATATGATCCATTGTAATGTCACGGCTGTTGTCCAGATCCGCAATGGTACGGGCAACCTTCAGGATCCTGTCATAGCTTCTTGCAGTCAGTCCGAAAACATCAAATGCTTTCCGAAGCAGATCTGTTGTTTCCGGGTCTAAAACACAGTATCTGCGAAGCTCATCCGGTCCCATCCGTGCATTGCACAAGCCGCTCACCGTACCGTATCGCATTTCCTGGATCCGGCGGGCTGCATCCACGCGCTTTTTGATCTCCGAAGACGGCTCCGCCTCTTCTCTTTTGCGAAGATGTTCAAATTCCACAGAAGGCACTTCCACAATAATATCAATTCTGTCCAGCAGCGGACCGGATATTCTGCTGCGGTAATTGGCGACCGACTGTGCCGAGCAGGTGCACCTGCCGGACACATCTCCGTACCATCCGCATTTACAGGGGTTCATTGCACAAACCATCATAAACTGGGACGGATAGGTAAAAGAACCGGAGACGCGGGAGATGGTAACCTTTCCGTCCTCCAGCGGCTGTCGAAGAACATCCAGGGTATCCTTCTTAAATTCCGGCAGCTCATCCAGAAACAGAACGCCCTTATGCGCCATAGATATTTCCCCGGGCTTTGGAGTCGTACCGCCGCCTGTCAATCCGATATTGGAGACAGTGTGGTGAGGCGACCGGAAGGGTCTGCTGCGGATCAACGGAGACTCCGGTGTAAGCTGACCGAGCACCGAGTAGATCTGTGTGACCTCCAGAGATTCCTCCCAGGTCATATCCGGAAGGATCGAAGGCAGGCGCTTGCTGAGCATACTTTTTCCGGAGCCCGGAGGACCGATCAGCAAAATGTTATGGCTTCCGGCAGCGGCGATCTCAATTGCCCGCTTCGCGTACTCCTGCCCAAGGACATCCTTATAGTCCAGGTGCACATCTTCCGTCTTTTCCATAACCCAGATCGGCTCTTCTTCCATAGGAACACGCTCATTCAGAGAAGTAACAAGCTCTGACAGATGCCTGACGGGTATGATCGCAGGACCACGGGCAAGCGTCGCCTCCGGAGCATTTTGTGCCGGAACATAGATTTTCTCGATGCCCTCTCTTTTTGCCGCGATCGCCATAGGAAGAACGCCGTTTATGGGACGGATCTCGCCGTCAAGGCTAAGCTCTCCAAGGAAGGCAGTGTTGGACGGTGGACGCTTAATGGCGCCGCAGGCAGACATCACGCACAGAAGGATCGGAAGATCAAAATGAGTTCCCATCTTCTTGACACTTGCAGGTGCAAGATTAACCGTGATCCGTCCTGTGGGAAAACGCAGACCACAGCTTTTGGCTGCGGCTCTTACCCGCTCACGGGCCTCCTTGACTACCATATCCGGCAGACCGACAATATCAAACGCAGGAAGTCCGTTGGATATGTAACACTCTACCTGAACAAGGCTGCCGCGTATTCCGTTAATACACATTGACCTTACGCTACAGATCATTCTCCTGCTCCCCTTTCTGTCATATTGCATTTATCATACCGCATCCAAGGAAAAAAGACAATCGTTTTTTTCTTTCCTTTTAAATCTATGCCACAATCTGTTTTTAAAGGAAGTATTTTGACTAAGGTCATCGAAAATTTTAATAAGTTATCGTTTAAACGCTTTACAAATCGGGACTTTGGTGCTATTATATAACCCGTAAAAAAATGAATACTTGAGGAGGTATTTTAGTTTTGGCTAGAAAATTCAAAACAATGGACGGCAACACTGCTGCCGCCCACGTCAGCTATGCCTTTACCGAGGTTGCTGGCATCTATCCCATCACGCCCTCCAGCCCCATGGCCGACTATGTCGATCAATGGTCCGCTGCAGGTCGTAAGAACATCTTCGGTGACACCGTAAAGGTTGTCGAGATGCAGTCCGAGGCCGGTGCTGCAGGTACCGTTCACGGCTCTCTGGCCGCCGGTGCTCTCACCACCACCTACACCGCATCCCAGGGTCTGCTGCTGATGATCCCCAATATGTACAAGATCGCCGGCGAGCTGCTGCCCAGCGTGTTCCACGTCTCTGCCCGTACCGTTGCTGCACAGGCTCTGAACATTTTCGGTGATCACTCCGACGTTTACGCCTGCCGTCAGACCGGTTTCGCAATGCTGTGTGAGACCAATGTTCAGGAAGTTATGGACCTGGGCGCTGTTGCACACCTGGCTTCCATCGAGGGCCGCGTTCCC
>JAZNZZ010000046.1:0-7791 GCA_045595205.1 Faecousia sp. | reverse complement strand
ATTTCCTTGGGGTTGTGGTTGTTATACCCTTTCTGCGCTGAAAAGCTATCCACAGCCTTAAAACCGCACATAAACAAACGGAGGATCCCATTCCTGAGATCCTCCGTCTTAGATTAGGCTGTTTTTTTACAGTCCCTTTTATTCGGCACAAATTCGTATTTATCTTCCTGTCATTCTGAGCGAAGCGAAGAATCTCCATCGTAAAACACCGCAATTTTGAAGGAGATCCTTCGACTCCGCTACGCTTCGCTCAGGATGACACACCGCCTTTGGTGGTGTGTCAAATTGGAATTTGAAGTGTATTTCACAAAAGGATATGCTAAAAGAAAAGGAGCATTTTCTATTGTATTTATTCTCCTTTTTCCTTTATTATAACGGTATAAGGCAAAATACCGTTAAAAAGGAGCTTACCTATGAAAAAGTATTTTCTGATCCTTCCCCTTGTGCTTGTGTGCATCCTGTCCGGGGTTTTCGTGGCACAGGCGGAAGCAACGGACATCTACGCACAGGCGGTACAGATGACAACAAGCGGTGTATTCACCGGGGGCACGGTAAGCGCCAGCTGTCCCGCCTGCGGGAAGACCGTTTCCTGGGAACCCCTCACCGCCATTTCCGGCACCGCCGTTCCCCACATCAAGACGGAAAAACACTATTACCTTGCCGGGGACTTAAGCAACAAGATCTACTATTCTTTTGAGAGTAAGGTCTGTCTGCACCTGAACGGACATAATATTAAATCCTCTGCCCGGGCTATCTATGTTGAGACCGGCTCTGTCCTCAGCATTCTGGGTGACGGCGAGATCACCGGTGTGGGTCTTTCCCATTCTACCTGTGACCGGGGCGGCGCTTTGGATATTGCCGGTACTGTGAATCTTCACGGCGGTACTTACAGGCACTCCGGCGATTATCCCGTCATTGCCAGCCGCGGCAGCAAGGGCGGCATCAATATGTACGACGGCACCCGCATCACCGGCACCTCCGGCCATAACGGCAGCAATGTACGGGTTTATCTTTCCTATCTGAATATGTACGGCGGCACCATTGAAAACGGCATTGGCACCCAGGGCGGCAACATCTACGGCGGCAAAAACGCAAGGATCAACATTGCCGGCGGCACAGTCACCGGCGGTACGGTGTACCTGGCAGAGAATGCCACCTCCCTGACCCTTTCCGGCAGTCCCAGGGTGGATGTGATCAACCTGTTCGACGGACCTATGGCAGACATCAGCGGTCTTACAGAGGGTGCGGACATTCAGATCGTGGGTCAGGGTGCCATTACCCAAGCAAACGATAATATAAACACCCTTTCCAAATACCTCCGCTCCCCCAACGAGCTTGTGAAGCTGAGCGTACAGGACAACGCCATCTTTGCCACCGTGGACACCACCGGGGATTCCGATGCACCGCTTTGCGACGGCAAGACCCTGAAGATCCTGTGTCTGACCAGCAGCTTCGGTCTGAACACCACGGAGCTTCTGTATGACATTGCGGTGGCAGAGGGCATTGAGGATGTGACCGTGGCAAGACTGTATGCCAGCGGCTGCACCCTGAAAAAGCATGTGGATGCCTTTAACAATGACACAGGCATCTACTGGTACACCAAGTTTACAAAGGACGGCAAGTTTGAGCTGGACGATGCCAAGCTTCTGGACGGTCTTCTGGACGAGGACTGGGACATCATCTACATCCAGCAGGGTGCGGAGCAGACGCCTCAGCTGCATACCTACGAGGACTATCTGGATCAGTTTATGGAGATCATCCTCGCAAATAAGACAAATCCCGATGCAAAATTTATCTGGAATCAGACCTGGGCATTCCAGAGCGACAACACCCGGACCATTTTTACTGACACCTTCAAGGGCGATCAGATGCTGATGCACGAGGCCATCATCGATGCTATGCAGGAAAAGATCCTGACCCGTTCCGATTTTTGCGCTTTGATCCCCACCGGCGCGGCTGTCCAGAGCGCAAGAACCAGTTACTTTGGAGACCGGCTTACTAAGGACACCCTGCATCTGAACAACCTGGGCAGAGTCATTGCCGGTTACACGGTACTGGCAACAGTTTTGGACAAGGACATTACCGAGGTCAATGTGGGTGCGGTCAAGAGCTATGACCTGACCACCCCCATCCGTCTGTCGGAAATCGACCGAGAGATCGTTACGGAAGTGGTAAAGGCCGCAAGAGAAGATCCCTTTGCCGTTATCCAGTCCAAGTATACCCCGGAATTCCTCAACGGCATCGGCGCAAAGTCAGAAAAGCTCAGCTTCACCTCCGGTGAGGCAACTACCGCAGAATGTCCCCTGTGCGAAAAGTCCGTTACCTGGTATCCTCTGACCAACAGTTCCGCAAACCTTCTGACCCCCACCGAAGGCAAACAGGCTCACTACTATCTGGCAGAGGACCTGACAGTTTCTGACAAGTATTTCTATATGAATACTGCAGAGGACCACGCAGGCTACTGTCTGCATCTGAACGATCACAGTATCGTAAACTCCGGCAAGCGTGCGCTCTGGGTGGGCGCCGGCAACACCCTGAACATTATGGGTCAGGGCACTGTCAGCGGCATCGGCGAAAGCAGCTCCGACTCCGATTACAGAGGCGCCGTACTGGATCTCAACGGCATCGTCAATCTCTTTGGCGGCACCTATACGCCCCTGGCGGCCCGCCCCGCCATCATGTTGCGTACCTCCGCTACCCGTCTGTATATCTTTGACGGCGCCACCGTCCAGGGCAACGCAAGCTACACAGCACCTCTGATCCAGCCCAACATTGCCGGTGCAGAGGTCGCCATGTACGGCGGTCTGGTCACCGGTGGCAAAGCTGTCAACGGCGGCAATATCTATATGCCCAAGAAGTCCGTCTTCAATATGTTCGGCGGCACTGTGTCGGGCGGACAGTCCACCAAGATCGGCGGTAATATTTATGCCGCCAATGGCACCATCAATCTCTACGGCGGCAGCATTTACGGCGGCTATGTAACCAACTCCAGCAGTTCCTATGGCCGCGGCGGTAATGTGGCTCTCAACGGCTCATCCAGCACCACCCCTGTACTGAATATGTACGGCGGCACCATTGGCAGCGCCACCGTCACCGGTGAAGAAGCAGGCTACGCCAGCTGCGGCGGCGCAAACCTGTATGTTGCCTACGGCGAGGCAAATATTGCAGGTAAGGACGCTCTGATCTCCGGCGGCTGCGGCAAGAGCTACGGCGGCAATGTGATGATCAGCACCGAAGGCTATGTAACGCTGACCGAAGGCACCATTCAAAACGGCAATGCCCCCAAGGGCGGTAATGTGTATCTGGCAGGCATCAGCTCTCATTACGCCCAAAACGGCGGCACAGTTAAGGACGGCACCTCCAAAACCTCCGGTGGCAACATCATTGTAAATAACGGTGAATTTGTCCTTGCAGGAGGCACGGTGTCGGGCGGTACCGCTCCCACGGGTTCTAGCATGCATCTGAAGACCGGCAAGGCCGACACCGCAAACTTTGCCCGGATCCACCACGACACTTCTGTTTCCACTACCGCACCAGTGATCTCCGGGGGTGAAGTCTACTGTGAGTACAATGTGACACTGGGCACATTCACCTCCACCGCAGATTTCAGCTTTACAAGCTCTGCAGTACTTACTATTGAAGATGGACTTGTGCTTGAAAACGCCGCTTTTACCGATCAGGTCATCGATCTGGGCGGCAAGAATGTGACCCTGTCCGGCAGCGGCAGCATCAGCTGCTTTGACTCTGCCAACGAGGACTTCAAGACCTACGGCACTTTAACCCTTATGGGTGTCACCCTGGATAACCCCGGCTACAGTGAGGTAAACGGCAAGAACTATTTTACCCTTGAAGAAAACGGCACTTACAGCTTCCACCGGCTGGATATGGCACTGACCGGCGTGGCACTTCGTCCCGCCAAAGCCGGTATGTACTTTAACGCGGTATGGAATTGTGATGCAAAAATGGCGGCCGCCATAGACACCCACGGTGTGGTGGTCAGCACCCACAATATGCCGGGCTCTGACTTTCTGACCGACCCCGAGGAGGACAATCTCTGGACCTCCTTTACAGCGCTGGAACCCGGCAAGGAAAAGACCGGTGTTTTGATCTCCGGCATTTTGAAGGAGGACCGGAATCCCGACCTGAACAGTGCCTACAGTCAGATGCCCATTTCTGCCAAGGCTTACTTCACCGTTGACGGCACTGCCTACACTTCCGAAGGCACAGCAATGAGCCTTTCCGGTCTGTTGGAGCTTTTGAAGGAAAATCACGCTGCCCAGCTGGAGGAATTTATCGCCTACTGGAGCAAGTACGGTCTTAACATCTAAAAAGGAGAACATTATGAAAACACTAAAAAGGCTGCTATCTTTTCTGCTGTGTCCTCTGCTTCTGCTGCCCTTCTGCGGCTGCGGTGCAGCGAACCCGGAACCCACCGAAACCGGGGCAGGCTATGTTCCTGCTGTGGATCCCAAGACGCCCCTTTCCGACGGCAAGACTCTGAAAATGCTTTGCATCACCAGCAGCTTCGGTCTGAACACCACGGAGCTTCTTTATGACATTGCCAAGGATCAGGGTGCAGAGAATGTGACCGTTGCCCGTCTGTACTACAGCGGCTGCAAGCTGGCACAGCATGTGGAGTTTATAAGAACCAACGCGCCGGTTTACCAGTACACAAAAAACAGCACAGGCAAGTGGGAAAAGACGATGGATACCACCCTGCTTTACGGTCTGCAGGACGAGGACTGGGACATTATCTTCCTGCAGCAGGGTGCACACCACGCAGGTCTTGTGGCTACCTACAGGGAGCACATTGATACGATCCTTCAGTTTGTGTGCGCCAACAAAACAAATCCCAACGCCCGTTTTATCTGGAATATGACCTGGGCATTCCAGCAGGACAATGACAGCACTACCTTTCTGAACGATTACAAGGGTGACCAGATGACGATGTACAATATGATCCTGGACACCACCAAAGAAAAGATCGTGCCCCGCACCGACTTTGCCGCCATTATCCCCTCCGGCACTGCGGTGCAGAATGCCCGGACAAGCTACTTTGGGGACACACTTACTAAGGACACACTCCACCTGAACAACCTGGGCAGAGCCATTGCAGGCTACACCGCCTGGGCCGCCCTCACCGGCAAGCCCATTGAGGAGATCAACCTGCCCCCGGTAAACAGCTACGATCTGAAAGAGCCGCTGCTGCTGACAGAGTCCGACAAAGCCGTCATCATCGAGGCAGTTAACAACGCCATCGCAAACCCCTGGGCGGTGACCCCCTCAAGCTACCCCACAAAGCCGGAATAAAAATGAGGACCATCTCGTGATTTTGAGATGGTCCTTATTATATATGTAGCGTAGAATTCCAATTTATCTTCCTGTCATTCTGTGCGAAGCGAAGAATCTCCATCGTAAAACACCGCAATTTTGAAGGAGATTCTTCGTCCCCTTCGACTACGCTCAGGGTCCTCAGAATGACACGGTATACGGAAAGATAAATTGAAATTTGAAGACCTGGCGTTATCGGCTATTCTTCCGGTATGCGCCGGGGGAGATGCCGGTGGCCTTGGTAAACTGGCGGCAGAAATCATAAGGGTTTTTGTACCCCAGCCGTTCTGCGATCACAGCCAGCGTTTCCTCCCGGTTTTCCAGCAGCAGCGCCTTTGCCTGATCGATGCGGGCATTGATCAGATCCCGCATAGGAGAGATGCGAAACTGTGCCTTATAGACCACATGGAATCGGGATGGACTGAGAGACACCCTCCGGGCCATTTCCTCCACCGTCCACTTATCTCCGGGGCGGGAGAGGAGCTCCAGACGGAGCTTCAAAAGCTTCATTTGCAGCTTACTGTCCGCAACTGCCTGCTGCTTCCGAATACTGCGGCCCAGGAGGACCAGCATTTCCTTAATGTAAATGTCCTGAAGTGCCTCTGCCCCCTCCTCCTCAGACAAATACTCCATACGAATTCTTTTAAAGCAGCCGTTCAAAAATTCCGGGTCCCGGGGATAGAGGATGCACCCCAGGGGGATCCGGTTCTCCTCCAGAAGGGGACCAAGTGCCAGCCTTCCGTGAAAGAAATTAAACTGCGTGTCCTTTGGAAAGTAAAACCAGCGAGGCTCGTCAGGTCTTGAAATGATCACCGCATTTGGCTCGGTGGTATAAAGGGTATCACCGATGCGGATCTCCACCGGCTCGGGGAAATGGAAAAAGCTGTATTTATTTCGCACAGGAACATTGATACAGTCCCCCGCCTTCCACTGGGTCTTATACTGCACCCGGATCAAAAGCATAATACATCACCCCCTCCATTATAGCCGCTATAGGCAAAGCCTGTCAACAAGGGAATGAGAAGTTCCAGTTTATCGTGCTGTCGCGTAGGGAACGGATTTATCCGTTCCGCGTGATTTGCGTAGCAAATCACCATTGCCTGCGGCAATGCGGAATGCATAAATGCATTCCCTACAGCGCGATAAATTGAAATTTGAAACACCGGGCAGTGTATCGTTACCGAGCGTTTTTCTAACGATTTATTCCGCACTGTGCACGAGATGGGGTGAAGCGCCCTTGCGCTTCAAATTGAAATTTGATCCTGGTATCATTGTTCTTCTTTGGACATACGCTCCTAATAAAGGAGGGCTTCTTATGGTTATGGATTGGATCTTTACGGGTCTTGTGGGGATCGCGGTGGTGGCTGCGCTGATTTTGGGAAACGGCTCTGCCCTTGCCGCCGCCATCCCCCAGGGGGCACAGGCGGGGATCACCCTTGCTGTCTCCATTGCAGGGGCACTGTGTCTTTGGTCCGGGATCGGAAGGCTTTTGGAAAAGGCAGGCTTCACCGCCCTTCTTGCGCGGCTTTTTAAGCCGGTGCTTTATCGGCTGTTTCCTTCCTCAAAAGAAAATGTGCAGCTGCAGAGTGCCCTGAGCGCCAACATCTGCGCCAATATTCTGGGTCTTGGAAATGCCGCCACCCCTATGGGCATTCAGGCGGCAAAGCTGCTCCACGACGGCAGCGGAAAAGCCGGAGCTGAGCTTTGCCGTCTGGTGGTGCTGAACACCGCCTCCATTCAGCTGATCCCCGGAAATGTGGCTGCCCTTCGTGCCGCGTTGGGATGCAGCACACCCTTTGACATTCTGCCTGCGGTATGGCTCACCGGGGGCTGCTCGTTGCTGGCAGGTCTCGGTACTGCCTTTCTTCTGGGGAGGCTTTGGAAAAAATGACAGACTACATTGTTCCCCTTCTGCTGTTTTTCGCCTGTGCCGCCGCCCTCCGAAAAAAAGAAAACGCCTATGCCCTGATGCTGGAGGGGGCAGAGTCGGGACTGAAGCTCCTTTTGTCCCTTGTGCCTACCCTGATCCTTTTGATGACGGCAGTGACGATGCTCCGGGCATCCGGGGCGATCGAGGCGCTGGCAGCAGTGATCTCCCCGGTGTTTTCCTTTTTCGGCATCCCGCCGGAGACGGCGATTCTTGTGCTGATCCGCCCCATCAGCGGCAGTGCCGCCCTTGCGGTGGGTGCGGACCTGATGACCCGGTACGGACCGGATTCTCTCATTGGAAGGACTGTGGCGGTAATGCTCGGCTCCACGGAGACCACCTTTTATGCCATCAGCGTGTATTTCGGCGCCATCGGGATCAAAAAGACACGGTACACCGTCCCCGCCGCCCTGATCGCCGACCTCACCGGCTTTGTAATGGCATCCCTCTCCGTCAGGCTGTTTTTCTGAGCTTTGGGATTCAATCGATTTTCCTGTAGGGAATGCATATATGCATTCCGCATTGCCGCAGGC
>JAZNZZ010000045.1:0-13124 GCA_045595205.1 Faecousia sp. | reverse complement strand
CAGGGGTTTTGAAGTTTTTGTTTTCCTGCTCCAGCAGACTGCAGCACTCTCCTACGCAATCACTGCAGATGCATACACCGGGGCCGGCAATCAGGCGCGCCTCCATCTCGGTTTTACCGCAGAATGAGCAGCGCAGAACCTTGTTTTCTTTATTCGCCATCTGCGGAATACCGCCTTTCCATAGGATCAGTGATGGGCAATGACACGGTCAATAATGCCGAAATCAAGGGCTTCATCCGCAGTCATGAAGTTATCACGCTCGCAAGCAGCGGTAACCTCTTCCAGAGATTTGCCTGTGTTTTCAGCCATGATCCGGTTCATGCGCGCCTTGATGGTTTCAAGACGCTTCATGTGGATGGCCATATCCGTGATCTGACCCTGTGTACCGGCAGAGGGCTGGTGGATCATGATCTCGGAGTTGGGCAGTGCCAGTCTTTTGCCCTTTGTACCTGCGCTCAGCAGGAATGCGCCCATGGAGGCTGCCATTCCCACACAGATGGTAGCCACATCGCACTTGATGTACTGCATGGTGTCGTAAATGGCCATACCGGCTGTTACGCTGCCGCCGGGGCTGTTGATATAAAACTGGATATCCTTGTCCGGATCCTGTGCTTCCAGATACAATAGCTGCGCAACGATCAGGCTGGCAGTGGTATCATTGACTTCCTCAGACAGGAAAATAATGCGATCATTGAGCAGACGGGAGAAAATATCGTAGCTGCGTTCGCCACGGCTGGTCTGTTCAACAACATAGGGAATAAAACTCATGGTCATGTCTCCTTTCGGGCTTGAAACATTCTAACCACAGGGAAGGAAAATTATTCCTTGTCAGCTGCTTCTTCCTTCTTGGGGGCAACGGCAACAGCGCTGTCAACGATCAGCTTGATAGCCTTGCGGTTCTCGATGCCGGCCTTCAGCTCCTCAGTGGGAACCATGGACTTAACCTTGTCCAGCTCCAGAGAATGCTCCTTAGCCAGATCCGCATACTCAGCCTCGATCTCCTCCTCGGAAGCGGTAATGCCCTCAACCTCGATCAGCTTGGTCAGGGTCACGTTGACCTTGGCCTGCTTCTCAGCGCCGGGACGGAATGCGTTGCGCATTGCGTTCATGTCGCCGCCCATCATCTTGGCATAAGCCTCCATGGAGTAGCCGCTCATCTGAAGCTGATAACCAAAGCGCTCCATCTGGTTGTCCAGCTCTGCCTCAACAAGAGCCTTGGGCATCTCAACGGTGGTATTCTCAGCAGCCTTCTCAACACACGCCTGCTCAAATGCGGAATCGATCTGCTTCTGGGCGCTCTCCAGAGCCTTCTGGCGAATGTCCTTCTTCAGCTCCTCCAAAGTCTCGAACTCGGAAACATCCTTTGCAAATTCATCATCCTTCTCAGGAACATTGGTAACAGTGACCTTATTCACCTTCACATGGAAAACAACAGCCTTGCCTGCCAGCTCCTTGTGGTAATCCTCGGGGAAAGTGATGTCGATATCCTTCTCCTCACCGGCAGCCATACCAACGACCTGCTCCTCAAAGCCGGGAACAAAAGAACCGGAGCCGAGCTTCAGATCAAAGTTCTCGCCCTTACCGCCATCAAAGGGAACGCCATTATCAAAGCCCTCGAAATCGATATTGGCAGTGTCACCCATCTCAGCAGCACGCTCCACAGTCTCAGTGGATGCAACATTCTGAGCCATACGGTCCAGCTCAGCCTCAACCTGCTCATCGGTAACAACCGCCTCAGCCTTCTCCACCTCAAGACCCTTGTAGTCGCCCAGAGTGACCTCGGGGTAAACCTCGGTGGTGAGGGTGATGGTCACGATGCCATCCTCACTGATATCCATATCGGTCAGGTTGGGACGGCCAACAGCCTTAACATCCTGATCCACAATAGCGAACTGATACACCTCGGGGAAGATCTCCTCCAGGCCGTCTTCATAGAAAACATGAGCGCCGTACATAGCCTCGACCATCTTACGGGGAGCCTTACCCTTACGGAAGCCGGGGATCATAATGCTCTTGCGTGCCTTGGCGTAGGCCTTGTTCACGCCGCTTTCCATAAGCTCCTTGTCGATCTCGACTACGATCGTAGTCTCATTACCCTTCTTTTCGATGTTCTTGATTGTCATTTTTTGTATCCTCCCATATTTGGTCATAGCTATGACCTCAATATTTAAATTACATCCGAACTATATTATCAAAAAATATAGCAATTGTCCACTGTTTTCTTAAAATTTTTTAGGGAAAAACCTTTACAGGAACAAAATTAAGATAATCCGCAGAGACAAGTCTGTATTCTATGCCGTTAAAAAGGCCTTCAAGCGCCAGATGATGACTCTGTCCGTGAAGATGTCCGTAGTAACAATACCTGACTTCATATTTCTCCAGCAAGGAAAGGATCTCATTACATTCATATCCCTTATACCGCGGCGGATAATGAAGGAAAACAGTTTTTGGAAGCTCCCCTGCAGATTTGAGAGATGTTTCAAGACGCAGCAGTTCACGGTTAAACACCTTCTCATCGTGGGTGCCGCTGCGATCTTCTTCAAAAAACCATCCGCGGGTCCCGCAGATCGCCCAGCCATTATACTCGTAATGATTGTTGTTCAGGATCCACTGATCGGTAAAGCCGTTGTCCCGGCAAAAAGCATAGAATTTGGAAGCTGTGCTCCACCAGTAATCGTGATTCCCCTTCAAAATGATCTTTCTTCCTGGAATATCATTAATCCACGAAAAATCTGCCTGTGCCTCCTGAAGCCCCAACGCCCAGGAGAGGTCTCCCAGCAAAACCAATGTATCCTCCGCATTTACAACCGAAAGTCCCGCCTTCAGCTTTTCCATATAACCTACCCAGCTGCCACCGAACACATCCATCGGCTTCGGTGCACCCAGGCATAAATGCAGATCACCGATCGCATAAAGTGCCATTGATATTCTCCTCAGGGTTTCATTTTCTCCAGCAGCTTTTCTGCCTGAATACCGGTCGCATTGGAAATAAAATCAATATCGTGCGCCGGGGAACGCTCTGAAATCATAAGTGTTATGCAGCTGTTACCTGTTGCAGAACGGTAATCCTGCAAGCCGCCGTAGCACAGGGCGGTAGCAGGATCGACAAGGTAAGCATTACTTCGGAAAATACTGTTCACCGTAGCTCCTGCACGATTTTTTCCGGCAACAACACAGTAGAATCCTTCGGACAAGGTTTTAAGCTGCTCAGCGTTTACGGAATAGCTTCGCGGAGTACGAACACACTGACAAAAATCGTCAACAGCGCCATCTCCCAAGGTTGCACTGATCAGCTTTTCAATGCCCCGACGAAGAGAAACCGCTCCACCGGACAAGCCAAAGGTACCGCGGTGGATCAGATCCCAGGCCGCACTGTCATTTTCAAAGGCGCACAGGATCACATTTATAGGCAGTCCCATCTGCCGGGCATAAAAGCAAGCCATCGGTGCAGTAAAACCCTCTCCTGAAACAGCGATATCCAGGTAATCGCCGCACTTTAAATAACCCTGAGCACACAGCTGACCGTAAATACCAAACAAGACCGCAATTCGCACCGTTGTGTGTACCCAGTCAGAAATATGTTCTGCTTGTTCCGCACCGGGAAGTCTTGAGCAAAGCTTTTCTTCCAGATATGCATAGTTCCCCTTCGGGTTATGCCAGACCTCCGCCAGCAGGACTCTGTAATTCATTTCCCGAAGGCGAAGGGGGTTCTTTCCCACGCACAGATCCACATCCCAGACCGAGAGACGGGATGCAAAGAAAGCATTCAGCACATCCGCAACGACCTGATTGAAGGATGAATCCTTAAGGGAATGGATCTGTTCCGTTGTGAAGAAAGGCATTTTAAAAGGGACAAAGCTTCCGCCGTCCGGTGCACGATCATCCGTAACAGCTTTAAAAGAAGTATAGGTTTCTTTTTTATTTCTTGTAGTCACATAGAGCACTTTTTCATCACTCCCAATGCATTACTCCAGAAGATCCTGTACACCTGATCCTCTGTCAAGCCTCTTTTCAACAAACGGTTTACCAATTCAGGATAGTCCTGTACACCGAAAAAATCAGAAGGCAGCGTGTCCACGCCGTCAAGATCACCACCGAGGGAAATGTGCGTACATTCAGGATCCAGCTCCATAAAATGAAGAATGTGATCGCAAGCTGTATCTATAGAGGCTGCTTCCCCAAGGAATTCCGAATACAGATTGATTCCGGCCACACCTCCGGTTTTACTGATCGCCAAAAACATCTCATCTGTCAGATTGCGGGAAACATTGCAAACTGCCCGACTGTTTGAGTGACTGGCAATTACAGGTGCCTGGGTCATATCCATAATATCCCAAAAGCCTTCGTCGCTGATATGACTCACATCAATGATCATCCCCAGGCGCTGGGCCTCTTTTACATATTCGCGACCAAGCTCTGTCAGTCCACCGCCGGTTTTGTGAGATCCGGTAAGCGGATTCTTTTCGTTCCATCCAAGGGTCGTGATCCGAAAACCGATCTTATACAGATCTTCAAGAAGCTCGGGGTCAAAGCCGAAGCCTGCAGGACCCTCGATCGTCAGGATAGCAGACATAATTCCGCCGGACAAATTCTCTTCGATCTCTTTTGTGCTGTAGACCTGACGGATCGCACTCTCATTCTTCATCAGTTCGCGCTGGATCGCCATCATTTTCTTTTCAAAACGGTCTACAGGATTAACACACTCAGAAGTCGTAGTGAAGCAAGCAAAGCACTGTGCATATCCCGGCAGCCCGGATGCCCGCTCCAGATCAATATGAGCATTATTTTTCCTGAGTTCAGCCGGTTCCGCTCTGCCGAAACCAGCCAGCGCATCTGCAGTGTCGCAATGCAGATCAAATACGGGAAAATTCATCAGAATGCATCCTCCATATGATTTATAACAGGCTCTTTTGTCTCAATACCCTCGGGTGCATAAATTTCGATCACATCAAAACGCGGTTGAAGGCGCGTAGGATGTTCAGAAAGGTACTTCTCTGCAGTTGCACGAAGCCTCTGCTGCTTACTGATATCCACAAATTCTGAAGCCTCGGCAAATTGATTTGTCTTTCTCAGCTTGACCTCTGCAAACACCAGGTATTTCCGGTTACAGACGATCAAATCAAGCTCACCGAAGCGGCATCTGTAGTTCATCCCAAGGAGCTTATATTTCTTCTTTCTGAGATAATCAGCAGCAACGCCCTCACCCCAGGCACCGGCTATATTATTTCTCCCCATAAAGCTTCTTTAAGAATGTCGTCCTATGTATGGCGCAAGGACCGTTTGCCAGAATTGCTTCACAGTGCGCCTTGGTGCCATATCCCTTGTGAACATCAAAACCGTATTTTGGATACTGAACTGCCATTTCCAGCATATAATCATCACGGGTCACCTTTGCAAGAACAGAAGCCGCAGCTATGCTGGCGCTCAAGCTGTCACCGTGCACCACAGTTTCCACAGGAATGCCGAAATCCTTCGCTCTGTTTCCGTCTATGAGCGCAAACTCCGGCTTGACAGAAAGCTGAGCCATCGCCCGTTCCATAGCCAGGTAGGTCGCCTGTAGAATATTGATCTCATCAATTTCTTTTTCGTCCGCAAAAGCAATACCGTAAGCTAATGCTTTTTCTTTGATCACAGGAAAAAGCTCCCGTCTCTTTTTATCGGAGAGCTTCTTGCTGTCATTTAAGCCCGGAATCTCAACATCCGGCGGCAAAATAACCGCAGCAGCGCACACAGGGCCCGCAAGAGGACCGCGACCTGCTTCATCAACACCGCAAATCAAATTGATTCCCTGCCCGTAATACTTATGCTCGATTTCCCACATATCGATTTGACTCATTCTGCATCCTCCGGCATTTCAAGCGTAAAGATACCAAGCTTACCGCTGCGATACTCATCCAGCAGCACATTTGCCATACGCTCCGTGTTGATTTCTCCCCTGGCAAGCAAATAACCCCGCTTGCGCCCGGCATCCTCCAGAAGCTCATATCCCGGTTTTTCCTGATAAGGATCAATACCGTATCTGGCAACCAGAGTCTCAGGATAGAAGCGCTGCAGAAGCTCCATAAGCTTACAGGCCAGCTCCTCCGTATCAATGATATTTTCCTTCACCGCACCGGTATAGGCAAGCATCATTCCCACATTGGGATCATCAAACTTCGGCCAAAGAATGCCGGGGGTATCCAGCAAAAGAAGGCCATTATCAACCGTCACCCACTGTTTACCGCGGGTAACACCGGGTCTGTTCTCAGCTTTTGCGCCTTTTCTTCCGGAGATCTGGTTGATCAGAGTGGATTTTCCCACATTGGGAATGCCCACGATCATAACCCGCAAGGGTTTATTCATTCCCTTAGCAGCATTTCTCTCGATCTTTTCTTTCAGCACAGACCGAACTGCCGGCTGAAAGCTTCCGATCCCCTTTTTGCTCTTACAATCTGTCGCCACGGCTGCCATTCCCTTTTTGCGGAAATGCTCCAGCCATTTCTTAGTAGCCGCGGGGTCAGCAAGATCCATACGGTTCAGTACGATGATCCGCGGTTTGCTGCCGCAGATCGCATCAATATCAGGATTTCTGCTGGAGGCAGGGATCCGGGCATCCACGATCTCACATATAGCATCCACAAGCTTCAGATCTGCCTCGATCTGCCGTCTTGTCTTTGTCATATGACCGGGATACCACTGAATATTCATTTGTTCAGAAGCCATTATCCCAGCCCTCCGATCCTGCTAAAATCTTTATCCTTTCCACCGGGCAATACCAAAAAAACTGCCCGACCCAAAACCTCCCGTTTGTCGATCAAACCAATGTCAGGACTGCGGCTGTCTTTGGATACATCGCGGTTATCACCCAGGACAAAAATGCAATTCTCTTCCACAGTAAGTGGAAAAACAACACCCTCAGGGCGGGTCGTTGGGGTCAGTGCATAGTCCTCAGCCAGAGCATTGCCGTCAACATATACGATACCGTTATTAAAATCAATATCCACAGTCTGACCTTCCGTTGCGATCACGCGCTTGATAATGGGTGCACCGTTATCGAAGGAATCCTTAGCCGCAACAATAATATCACCGCGCTTCGGCTCTTGATACAGAACATTTCCAACCAGCAAAAGCCAGTCCCCATCCACCAGAGTAGCATTCATAGACGGACCGGAAACAACAACAACACGAAGAAGCAAAGAAAAAAACAAAAGAACACCGGCAACCAGAAACACAAGATCGTGCAGTGTTACCAAAAGTGTATTTTCTTTCTTGCTCTTATCCGAACCTGAATTATCAGCAGATAATGCAGACTTTTTCAGAATAAACAAAGCATTATCCCCCTTTTACATATTTTCACAAATATATTATATACCATTATAGAAAAAAGGCAAATAAAAAAAGAGGGTCTCCCCTCTTTTTTTATTCATTTTTTGATTAGACCTTTTCCTTAACCTTAGCAGCCTTGCCGAAGCGGTCACGCAGGTAGTACAGCTTAGCGCGACGAACCTTACCCTTGCGGACGGTCTCAACCATAGCAACGTTGGGAGAGTGAACAGGGAAAACCTTTTCACAGCCAACGCCGTAGCTGACGCGGCGAACGGTGATGGTCTCAGCGATGCCGCCGTGCTTCCGGGCGATGATGGTGCCTTCAAACACCTGAATACGCTCGCGGGAGCCTTCCTTGATCCGTACATGCACACGAACAGTGTCGCCCACCCGCATCTCGGGGAGCTCTTCCTTCATGTACTGACTGGACAGAGCCTTTACCAAATCCATATCTTTGTCCTCCTTAATATTAGGCGTTCATACAGCTTTGCTTCCGGCGATATGGTTCCCGGCGCTGCAGAGGACTCACCTTGATTTCAGACCGAGGTATTATAGCATAAGATTTTTGATAAATCAAGTGTTATTTATCAAAAAATTACACTTTTTTACAGAAATTATCCCTCATAGGAAGAAAGCGCATTAAGATCGATGGTTTGGATCCTTTTGCTAAAACCGGACTGGACCGACCAGAAAGCATCCTCGCTGCCATCAAAAGCTTCGGAAGAAGCAGCATCCCACTCACCTGTTTTGTTATGCAAAAACAGAGGCTTCATATCTGCATCCAAATCGGTGAAGTAAAATTCTGTGCAGGTAAGCTCACTGTTACCACTCTCAAACGCATAGGTACCGAAGCAGGTATACGCAGCACCATTGGAGCCTTCATTGTAAATGAGCCCATCATCCAGCAAATAGTAACGGTTTCTGGAATGTCCCTCAAAAACCAAGGTCTTCTCCCCGTCAATTACAGTGTAAGCACACAGGATCCGGGTCCCGTTGCATACTTCCTTATTCAGCTCATCTACCTGAAGAAGCAGCAATTCACAAATGCCGTCCTTGTTAATGTCAATAATTGTGTAACCAATATCACTTAACATCTCAGTCTTGCTAATCGACGCGATCTCTGCAACGCCAATCATACCCTCTTTGGTGTCAAAACCATCCAGATAGGTATCATCGCCAACGATCTTATTCAATCTCACGCACAGCTCGGAAAGAAACGCATAATAGATATCTTCCGCAGACAACTCTGCAGGTGCAGTTGATTCCGCAGGATCAGTTGTCTGTTCCGGTTCGGTGGCAGTTGCATCAGGACCTTGTGTAGAAGGGGTTTCTGCGTTCTGACCGCTCTTTTCACCGGAAGAACAGGCGCAAAGAAAAACGAGGCAAAGTACTAAAATTAAAGACAACAGCTTTTTCATAAGAACACTCCTTAACATTTAATATTTTTAGAATGACTCACAATTCCAATTTGATCACAAGCTTTGTGTACTCCGTAGGGGCCGTCAAATGTGTACAGGGGGCATGGGCATCCTCGGGATATAAAACATAACACATACCGGATGTGATCTCAAAAGGCTTCATAGTGCCTTCATAAAAACCAACATCCTTATCATAATCAAATTCACCCACAAGCTTAAGAGAATCTGTATTCTCCCACCCGCAATACTCAGA
The DNA here is from genome assembly GCA_045595205.1 of Faecousia sp. GTDB lineage: Bacteria > Bacillota > Clostridia > Oscillospirales > Oscillospiraceae > Faecousia. The sequence continues at coordinate 4,148 of JAZNZZ010000045.1, read as the reverse complement.
GCCCTCCAAAACGAGCTGAATATCCAGATATTTCTTGTGTGCTTCGGCCTTTGCACCCTCCAGCGGATGTGTCACACCCTTTTGCAGCATTACCTTTCCGCTTTTCAGGGGATATGTTCCGGTCTCACGGTGAGAAAGGTTTGCAACAAAATCCACAGCTTCCTGAAGCCCGGGAATAACAGAACTATACCGGTTAATTTCACTCCATTTGCAGATGATCATTATACTATCTCCTCCGAAAGCAAATTCTATTGAATATAAAAAACAAAACCGAAAGACATCAGTCTTTCGGTTTTGTTGGTCCGAGTGTCGAGATTCGAACTCGAGGCCTCTTGAACCCCATTCAAGCGCGATACCAAACTTCGCCACACCCGGATTTGCTTGCGTCCTGCGGACTGCCACAGTATATTAGCACACCCTGTCAGAAAATGCAAGCATTATTTTTAGTTTTTTGAAAAAATTTTTTATCCCATAGAATCCTGCTTCAAAACCTTGCCCATATTCCAGAGCATAACAACCTGTTTTTCAGCCTCCACCTTCTCTTCAGGGTTGCTGTACTCCACATACACAGTATGGGCGCTGCAGTCACTGCATTCCACCTGCACATTCCAACCACCCTCGTGAACGACAAAGCCGCTGCCGCGACAAATTGGGCAGTCCTCAAGGACATAATTAGGATTGATCTCCATATTTACAAAACTCCTATCTGAAAATAGTTTCATTTACATCAAATACTTCATTACGCGAACAAAGAAAATGATCCGGCTTCAGATCCTCAAGGTAGGTACTGATCGCCAGCGGGATCTGTGCAGGATTTAAGGTTGGATTCTGACAACAGATCAAAGCGTCTATATCGATGCTCCTGTCCCCCGTTTCCTTCACCGACAGAGAACGGATCATTGGAATAATATTTTGATTCTGTATACCGCTTTTTGTCTTTTTAGGTACGATCACAGAATCAGTGGAAAACAAGGTACGAATTCGCTCTGCCGTATCCGCAGAAACACCGTTGTCATATTCCAATGTAACAGTACAGCGCAAAAGGGAAAGGTCGCGGATCTTCCTTCCGCCCTCATACACATCCAGAACTCGGATACCTTCCACAAGGGCAGAATTGAGTCTGTCGCGGATGATCTCAAAGGCTACAGTTTCTCCGTCCAGATCAAAATCCAGCAGCTCACAGCTGCTTTCAACCCCCACAGAAAGAGGAAGTGCAATGGAAACAGAAGGCCGAGGATTGAATCCCTGGGTATGCTTCAGAGGCAGGCCTGCACGCTTAAATGCCCGCTGAAATACACGCATAAGATCCAGGTGAGAGATCCAAACAGCATTCCCCTTTTTTTCAAAAAGCAATCTAGGCATCGCAGGACACCTCCTTCAGCAGGCAATTCGCGCCGCAGCCGGAACACTTTTCCCTGCAGTCCGGCGTAACAACACCCTCATAAGCACGCTTTCTTTCATTCCTGAGAAACGCTTTGCTCACACCCACATCAACTGTATCCCAAGGGAGCACACCCTCTGTATCCATACCTCGGACAGTGTAATGGTCAGGATCTACACCGCAAGCTGAAAAGGCATCCAGCCAGGTTTCGTAGGAAAAGAATTCATCCCAGCCATCCAGCCGCGCACCACGATTTAAAGCTTCCTCGATCACAGCACCCACACGGCGGTCACCTCTTGCAAACACAGCCTCCAGTCGGCTGAGATCCGGCGCGTGGTAATTATATTCTATGGATTTGGAATAAAAATGTTCCTTCAGGAGCTTACACCTGCGAAGATATTCCTCCGGGGTGATCTGTTTTTCCCACTGAAAGGGTGTGTGGGGTTTTGGCACAAAGAAGGCCGTTGCCACATGGACGCGAAGACCCCTCTTCTTATTGGACGCACACTCCTTCCATGTATTGATGATCTTATAAACAAGCTCCGCAATGCCCAGCACATCCTCATCCGTTTCCGTTGGCAAGCCAAGCATAAAGTAGAGCTTCACATTATTCCACCCGCCGGAGAATGCAATCGCACAGGTCGAAAGGATCTCTTCCTCGGAAAGATTCTTATTGATCACATCCCGCAGTCTCTGTGTGCCTGCTTCAGGAGCAAATGTAAGACCGCTCTTTCGCAAGGTCTGCAGCTTCTGCATCAGCTCTCTGGAAAAATTGTCAGCACGAAGGGATGGCACAGACAGATTCACTTTATGCTCGACACAGTAAGGGATCATTTCATCCGTAAGTGCTTTCAATTCCCGATAATCAGAAGTAGACAAGCTGGAAAGAGTGATCTCATTATGCCCGGAGTTTTCAAGTGTCTCCACCGCCTGCCTGTACAAAACATCTGCACTCTTTTTGCGAACAGGACGGCAGGAAAAACCGGCCTGGCAAAAACGGCAGCCACGGATGCAGCCACGGAACACTTCAAGATTTGCCCTGTCGTGGACGATCTCCGTGGAAGGAACGATCATTTTCGTGGGATAATAAGCAGTGTCCAGATCCTCTACGATCCGTTTCGTAACCTTCTCCGGTGCGCCGTTCAGCGGCACGATCTCCGTAAGGATGCCCTCCGAATTATATTTATGCTCATAAAAAGACGGAACAAACACACCGGGAATCCGAGACACTTCTTTCAAGAAAGTATCCTTTGACCAATCTTCAGCCTTTGCACGGTCATACAAGGAAAGAATTTCCTCCGTAATATCCTCACCTTCGCCGAGAGAAAAGAAGTCTATAAAATCTGCAAGTGGCTCAGGGTTAAAGGCGCAAACGCCGCCGGCAAAGACTATATTTTTCAGACCTTGACGGTCTTTTGCACGCAGCGGTACACCGGAAAGCTTCAGCATATTCAAAATGTTGGTGTAGCACATTTCATAGCCGATGGTAAATGCTATCATATCAAAATCCTTCACAGGATCCTGACTTTCAAGAGCCCATAAAGGAAGCCCGTTTTCCACCATTGCCTGCTCCATATCCGCCCAGGGGGCAAATACACGCTCGCACCAGACACCGTCCATATTATTCATAATGCCATAGAGGATCCGCATACCCACATTGGACATACCGATCTCGTAGGTATCAGGAAAGCAGAATGCCACCCGAACACGGACATCCTTCAAATCCTTTTTGATCTCATTAAATTCACCGCCGGTATACCGTGCAGGCTTTTGTACACTCGGCAGGATCCTCTGAAGTAAATCTGTCATAATGCAATACCCTTTCCTTCGCATTGGGGACTATCTTGTTTATTGTACTATTTGTTCGCCCTCTTTGCAAGGAGTTTTTTAGTTTAGAAACCAGGATCACTGCTGATCTCAATATTCTCCCTCCGTCCATAGGGTATAACGGCAGCAGATTGAAAAGGGTCTGCAAAAATGCACAGACCGCAGTGCGGGGCGCAACTCTTGAAATAGACAAAAGCAATATGCTCATAAGCGGACCTGCAGCAGCCGTCATCAGTTCCTGCACAGTTGACATTGCATCCACATCCATAAATACACCCGAGCCCCTGACTGTTATTTTGCGAACAGAAAGGCCCAGGAATTTCAATGCAATATAATGCCCCAACTCGTGAACTGTCACCGCCAACAGCCACCCACAGATCCAATCCAAAGGAATCAGCAGTAAAGCAAACGATAATGACAGAAAAGCAGACGGTAATATGCAAATCCGGGAAGCTTCATCCCTCCTGGTGCAGGATCCTGACGCAAAAGTCTCCAAACGCTTCCACAACCGGCATCCCCCCTTCCAGACTCTCGATCATTGCATCTACTGCACTTTTTGTGACCCTCGGATCCCCGGGGTAGAATATTGGCATCAAGCTTCCGTAACGAATATAACATACAGACATCAGCACAGCCACAGTTATTAATATTACTGAAAACAGTTTCATTGTTTTATTACCATTTGTATCCTTCAAAGCTTCTCTTGTTACGACCCTTCCGTAATTGATACGGTAACCCATCAACACCACCTCGTTAAATTTTATTGCTGAGTAATCAAATGAATGCTCCATATCGTGCACTCGGGACTTGACAAGATGAAAATATTTCTTTATAATATTCAGGCTAACGGGGTGTGGCGAAGTTTGGTATCGCGCTTGGTTCGGGTCCAAGAGGCCTCGGGTTCGAATCCCGACACTCCGACCAATAAGAAAAGGGCTGC
>JAZNZZ010000044.1:0-10247 GCA_045595205.1 Faecousia sp. | reverse complement strand
AACAATGCTTGTGTTATAATGCGGATATAATCGATCAGGAGGTATTGTTATGGTTACTTTTGATTATGACTTTAATATTTTGCCGGACAATGCTTTTGGCTCCTTCCTTGAAGGCGCGGCAGGCTTTTTGTCTGTTTTTGCGGTATTTTTTATCCTTGTGTTTTTTGCTTTCGAGGTTGTGTGTTATATCACATACGCAAGAGGACTTCGCTGCATCGCCAAGCGTCGCGGCATTCATCACAGCTATCTGGCCTGGATCCCAATTTTCAACGGCTGGCTGCTGGGTAGTGTTTCTGACCAGTATCGGTATGTGGCAAAGAGTCAGGTGAAGAATCGCCGCAGCATCCTGTTCGTATTTGAACTTGCTGTCGCTGTAGTAGGCACACTTCTGGCGCTGTTTCAGTTTGCCGGTGGTTTTTATACGGTGCTGGAGAAGAGTGGACTTGCCGGGGTAATGGCGGGGATCGTTACGCTTCTGTCTGTTGCTAATCTGATCGTTTCTGTGTTCCATACGGTGTTTTATTATATTGCACTTTACGATCTGTACGCATCCTGCGAGCCGCGCAAGCGTATTCCCTTCCTGCTTTTGTCCATTTTCTTCCCTGTAGTCATTCCGTTCTTTGTGTTTGGTGTCAGAAAGAGCGACCTGGGTATGCCTCCCAGAAAGAGGGAGGAGATTCCTGTGGAGGGAGAAGTGGCAGAAGCTGATAGTGCCGCACCCCTGGCTGTAGAGGAAGGAGCGGAGGGAACAGCGGAGGAAACAGCGGAGGAAACAGCGGAAGATGTGAGCGCTGCTGAAGAAACCGTGGAAACCGATGAAGCTTCCACCACAGAGGAAATCGCAGAAGATCCGAAACCCACCGATGAATAAGGAAAAGGCGTTGTCTCCGTGAGACAACGCCTTTTTATAAATACTATCGTAGGGACCGGCGTCCCCGACGGTCCTTTTTAAATTGGAATTTGCTATACGGGAAGTGGCTTATCAACGGTTCTGCTTGTCCTACTTTCCGCCGAACAGCGGTCTTGCTACCCGTTTATACAAAAGTAAGGTCAGGACAGAAACGACAAGCCCTTTGATCAGATTCAGCGGTGCTACGGCAAAGAGCACGAAGGTAGAGACGGAGTTGATATTTCCGTTGATCGCTGTACCCATTGCTACGATTTTGTCGAGGGGTAGTCCAAAAAGCTCTGCAAATTTGGGGAGCAAATAGATCGCGTTAAAGGCGCTGCCGAAAACTGTAAGACAAAAGGTTCCGGCAACCAGTCCCCAAATGGCGAAGGAGCGCTTTCTGCGGATATGGTAAATGGCACAGGCAGGGAGCACCAGGGAGCAGCCTACGGCAAAGTTGGCAAAATCACCTACAAATGCGGTGCTGGTGCCCTTTAAAAGCAGCTTCAGCAGGATCTTAACTGCTTCGCAGGCTACTGCTGCAGAGGGTCCAAGATAAAAGCCGCAAAGCATTACCGGAAGCTCCGACAGATCCAGCTTGTAGAACTCAGGCGCCAGAAACAGAAGAGGGAAGTCCAGCATATGCAGGACCGTTGCTATGGCAGCACACACGGCAATAATGGTGATCCTGCGGGCAGGTGTGACCTTGCGCCGGTCAGGTAAAAACCGCTCGATCAGCTTGGCGACCAGAAAGAGCCCTGCAATGATCGCGGTGCATACCAGCACAAAGGTGAAGTTGTTTTTCAGTTGTTCCAAAAGTTCGCTCATAGGAATTACCTCACAGTAAAAGAAAATGCGCCCGGAGAAACACTCAGGGCGCAAAAATACAAACAGAATAACCTTCCTCTTTCATCCAGACTATACTGTCGGTATCGGAATCTAACCGATTCAAAGCCGAAGCTTTCGCGGACTATACCGCCGGTCGGGGATCGCACCCTGCCCTGAGGATATTGATTTCTTAAAGAATACCACACCCATATACGCTTGTCAAGTGTGGGGGGAATATGGTAGAATTATTCCGTAACGGAGCTTTCCTCCGGGACAGTGACTTCAGGTGCGGTGGATTTCATTTGGAATCCCTGGATCACGCCTTTTGCACCTGTGTCGGTAACATCTCCGCCAATGATCTTGTTTTTGTATACCAAAACCGTGGCATATACCGGTTCGGTAGCACCCGGGTAGTTGTTGATCTTATAAACATAACGCATTACTGTTTTGCCGGCAAATTCCCCAAGGTCATAACCCTGGCTTTTCTGCAGATCGTTGTAGCGGGAGAATACCTCGGATTGTTTTTCCGGAATCCGCACCTGGGAGGATTCTACCGGGGAAGCGCTGACCTCCCAGCCCATACCCTCCAGGAACTGTACCCGGCCGTCATTGGTGGATACGGCGGTGGCTGCAGTAGGTGCAGTGTCCTCTTTGCCGCCGAAAAGCATTATGGCGGCGAGGATCAGACCGACCACCGCAGCAAGAATAATGATCAGCTTCTTAAAATCGACCTTTGCGGTCATTACCATCATAAAGACCCCTCCTGTAATGTTATCATACCAAAATATATTCCTTCCGGAAGAGAGGTAGAACGAGAAATGGTACGATTGGATAAATTTTTATGCGACTGCGGCGCAGGCACCCGATCTCAGGTGAAGCTGATCCTGAAGAGTGGCCGTGTCACCGTAGACGGCAAGCCGGAAAAAGACGGCAGCCGAAAGCTGGATCCTGAGAAAGAAGCGGTCTGCCTTGACGGAGTGCCTCTGGGGACTGCCGGCAGAGTAGTGCTGATGCTGAATAAGCCTGCGGGATATGTAACAGCTACCGTTGATAAAGAGCATAAAACAGTGATGGAGCTGCTGCCGCCACAGTATCAGGACCTGAAGCCGGTGGGGAGGCTGGATAAGGAAACAGAGGGCTTACTTCTGTTTACCAATGACGGGGAGCTGCTTCACAAGCTGATCAGTCCGAAAAAGGAAGTATCCAAGGTGTACTATGCCCGCCACGAGGGGGTTGCCACAGAAGCGGATGTCCTTGCTTTTTCGGAGGGGATCGTTCTGAAGGATGGAACCCGGTGCCTGCCGGCGAAGCTGGAGCCTCTGGGGGAAGGGGAGAGTCTTGTTACGGTCTGTGAGGGAAAATACCATCAGGTGCGCCGAATGATGGCGTCCCGGGGACTTCCTGTGATCTACCTGGAGCGCAGAGCGGAAGGAAATTTGATTTTGGGCGACCTTCCCCGGGGCAGCATTCGTCAACTTGACGAAGCCGAGATTGAAAATTTGTTGAAATGACGAAAAAAATGACCCCGTTTTTCGACTGAAAACGCTGTTGTTCTTTACTCAGTAGGAAAAATAACTAAAAATGAAGGTGCTTTTTGCATCAAAATGTCAAAAATCACTTGCAAAATGTGCAAGTTGCATATATAATCATACTGTACTTTGTTCATTGTGCGATTGTGCACTTTTTTTGAGGAGGAAGAATTATGGCAAACAGCGTTTTTCAAAGCGTGATGATGCAGCTGAAGGAGCTCTCCGACCGGGCCTTTGGTGTTATTGACACAGACGGTATTGTGATCTCCTGTACCGATGCCTCTATGGTAGGCGAGTGCTGGGAAGAAGCTGCAATGAAAATCGTAGCGGCTGGGGATAACTATGTTACCTATGGCCAGAAGACCTTCCGTGCCATCCTGAGCAGCGCAAATCTTTTCGAGTATGCGGTGTTCTGTACCGGCGATGATGAGACGGCCCGTACATATTGCGGCTTTGCACATATTGCACTTTATGATGCCAAGGTTTTTTATGAGGAAAAGCACGACCGTGGCACCTTTATTAAGAATATTATTATGGACAATATTCTGCCCGGTGACATTTATGTCCGCGCAAAGGAGCTGCATTTTGCAACCGATGCATCCCGGGTTGTGATCCTTGTGCGTCAGGTGGGCCGTAACGATATGACGACGGTGGATGTACTCGCCGGTATGTTCCCTGACAAAATGCAGGATTTTGTGATCAGCATCAACGAGTCGGATGTGGCTGTGGTAAAGCAGCTTTCTGACAAGACCACCGCTGAGGATCTGGAGAAGCTGGCAAAGAAGATCGAGGATACCCTGCGTAACGAGCTTTATGTCAAGACCCTGATCGGTATCGGTACGGTGGTGAATCACCTGAGTGAGCTGGCAGACGGCTATAAGGAAGCACAGACTGCCATCGAAGTGGGCAAGGTGTTTGAGACTGACAAGACCATCATCAACTACGAGAATCTGGGTATCGGCCGTTTGATCTATCAGGTGCCTACCACTCTGTGTGAAATCTTCCTGTCCGAGGTGTTTAAGAAGAACTCCATCGAAGCACTGGATCAGGAAACACTGTTTACCATCAACAAGTTCTTTGAGAACAATCTGAATGTGTCTGAGACCTCCCGCAGACTTTTTGTGCACCGTAACACTCTGGTGTACCGTCTGGAGAAGATCAAGAGACAGACCGGTCTGGACCTGCGCCGTTTCGACCACGCCATCGTATTCCAGGTCGCACTGATGGTGCGTAAGTATCTGGCCTCCCGGGAGGCTCGGTAAGACTGAACAAATGGGCTGCCTTTCTGAGCAGCCCATTCAGGCGTTATTTGGTAAATCTGCCAATTCTTTTTTAACCGGCACGGATTGACATATTGTTTACAATGTGTTACAATTAGTTACACATAAATTATGGAGTGAAAACTATGATCGAATTTTCTCAGGTAGTAAAAGCCTATGATGAAGGCAACCACGCTTTGCGGGGTGTTGACCTGCAGATCGAGGATGGCGAATTTGTGTTTCTGGTGGGTCCTTCCGGTTCCGGAAAGTCCACGATCATCAAGCTGATCACCGGTGAGCTGATGCCCACCTCCGGCACGGTCCATGTGAACGGCTATTCTTTGGAGCGTATCCGCAAGAAGGAGATCCCTTACCTGCGCCGTACCGTGGGTGTCGTGTTTCAGGACTTCCGTCTGATCAAGACAAAAACAGTCTATGAAAATGTGGCATTTGCAATGCGTGTCATTGGTGCACAGGAGGAGGAGATCAAGGAGCGTGTACCCTATGTGCTGGGTCTTGTGGGACTGGAGGACAAGGCAGACAGCCTTCCCGAGAAGATCTCCGGCGGTGAGCAGCAGCGTGTTGCAGTTGCCCGCGCATTGGTAAACAATCCTTCTATGATCATTGCAGATGAGCCTACGGGCAATCTGGATCAGGAGCTGGCGCTTGATATTATGAGCCTGCTGGAGGAGATCAACAATCTGGGTACTACGATCCTTGTGGTTACCCACGCCCACGACCTTGTGGAGCGTTTTAAAAAGAGAGTCATTGCGCTGGACGAGGGTTTGGTAGTCAGTGACAGAATGGGCGGTTAATTATGAAGTTCAATAATCTTGGCTATCTTTTAAAAGAGGGCATCCGGGGCATTTTCAGCCACGGAAGGTCTTCCTTTGCTGCCGTATGCGTGACAGTGGCCTGCCTTCTGATCGTGGGCAGCTTTTCCATCCTGATGTATAATGTCAGCATTATGGTGGATGATCTCAACAAGACAAACGAGATCCTTGTGTACATAGACAGTGAGCTGCCGGATGCAGAGGCAAGAAGCGTGGGCACACAGATCAACCGTATTGAGAATGTGCAGAATTCTGTGTTTGTCACCCGGGAAGAGGCACTTGACAATTTCGTGGCGGAGCATCAGGAGGATGACGCATTCTCCGGCGTTGAGGCGAAGGATCTGCGGCATCGCTATGTGGTGACTCTGATGGACAATACCAAGATGGAAAGCACGGTCAAGGCACTGGAGGGAATTGCCGGTGTGGCAAAGATCAATGCTGCATACGAGCTGGCAGAGGGCTTTACCACGATTCAGAATGTCCTGCGGATCGCTTCCATAACGGTGATCGTGGTGCTTTTGATGGTAAGTCTTCTGATCATCTCCAACACAGTTAAGATCGCTATGTTCGGTCGCCGGGATGAGATCGCGGTTATGAAAATGGTGGGTGCCACAAACGGCTTTATCCGCCTGCCCTTTGTCGTGGAGGGCTTCACCCTGGGTATGTCCGGCGCGACACTTGCCTTCTTCCTGGAGTGGCTGCTTTACAACGCTTTGGTCGCACGGCTTGCGGCGGTGGATACAATGAAGCTCTTCAGCTTTGTGCCCTTCACCCGGCTGCTGCTGCCGATGATCGTTACCTTCCTTGCGGCAGGTATGTTTGTTGGCATTGTGGGTAGCTTTAACTCCATTCGTAAGTTTATGGATGTATAAAGGAGTCTATAATGAAAAAGAGAAATATATATGTTTCCCTGTTTGCCGGCTTCTTGGCGGTGCTTATGGTGTTCTCCCTTGTGGGGAATGTCCTGCCCGGAACAGCAAAGGCAGAATCTATCGGTCAGCTGCAGCAGCAGGTAAATGACTTGAAGAATAAGCGGGATGAATACCAGGCGCAGATCGACGAGCTGGAAGGCAAGCTTTCCGAAAATATGGACAGTATGGCAGAGATCGTCGAGCAGAAGAATACCATTGACCAGCAGGTGTTTATGCTGCAGCAGCAGCTGATGACCCTCAATGAGCAGATCGCCACCTACAACCTGCTCATTGCGGACAAGCAGGCAGAGCTGGATGAAGCTGAGGCACACCTGAAGGAACTGAACGAAAAGAACAGAGAGCGCATCCGCGCTATGGAAGAGGATGGCAAGCTGTCCTACTGGTCTGTTCTGTTTAAGGCAAACAGCTTCGCGGATCTTCTGGACCGGCTGAATATGGTGGAGGAGATCGCTGCAGCAGACCAGCGCCGCCTCAAGGAAATGAGCGACGCAGCCAAGGCGATCGAGGAAGCCAAGGAGGTTCTGGAAACCGAAAAGGCCGCCCTTGAGGTAACCAAGAAGGAGCTGGACGAGACCCAGAAGCAGCTGGAGGAGAAGCGCGCAGAGGCTGACAAGCTTCTTGCTGAGCTTGTGGCTACCGGAGAGGAATATCAAAGGTATCTGGATGAAGCAGAGGAGAAAGCAAGAGAAAACCAGAGTGATCTGGATGCTGCACAGGATAGGCTGACAGCGGCTGAACGGGATCAGTGGCTTTCCACTTCTGTGCCCACACCTCCTAATGTAAGCACGGGCAGCAAACCGGTTGGAGGCGTCACCTGGGTGAAGCCCTGTAACTATGTGGCGCTGACCAGCCCCTTCGGCTACCGTATCCACCCCATCTACGGTGATTACCGTTTCCACTACGGTGTGGACCTGGCAGGTCCTATGGGTACCCCCATCGTTGCCACCCGCTCCGGTGTGGTCACATCTTCTACATACGATTCCTCTTCCGGATACTATGTCGTGATCGACCATCAGGATGGTTATTCCTCCAAGTACCTGCATCTGACCCACTATATCGTATACCCCGGCAATTATGTGAGCGCCGGTCAGGTGATCGGCTATATGGGTTCTACCGGTGCTTCTACAGGCTCTCACCTGCATTTCAGCATCCTGTATAACGGCAAGCATGTGAATCCTATGGACTATATTTAACCTCATTCTCCCACAACCCTTTTGGGTTGTGGGAAATGTTCCTTTATTATAAGAGGTGCTTATGAAGAAATTTAACGGTTTTATTCGTGTTGTCAGCTACATTCTGGTTGCTGCCGTGGCATTGTCCATCGGTGTTTTTGCCGGAGAGAGGAAGGCGAAAAGAAGTGACAAGCTGGTGGAGCTCCAGTCGCTTCTGGAAGCTTGCTTCATTGGTGATACAGACAGAAAGGCTTTGGAGGACGGTGCAGCTGCCGGTATGGTGGCGGCACTTGGTGACCGCTGGAGCTATTATATCCCTGCGGATCAGTATGATTCCTATGTGGAGCAGATGGAAAATGCTTATGTGGGAATCGGAATTACCATTTCCACAGAGGACAGCACCGAGGGCTTTGAGGTGCTTCAGGTAGAACCCAATGGCGGTGCGGGGGAGGCGGGGATCCATCCCGGTGATATTCTCACCGCAGTGGAAGGCAAGTCTGTGACAGAGCTCGGAATGGATGAAACCAGAAATCTGATCCGGGGAGAGGAAGCAACAACGGTAAAAATCACGGTTCGCCGTGATGGGGAAGAGCTTACCTTTGATGTTGCCAGAAAGCTGATCCAGGTGGTGGTTGCCAGCGGACAGCTGTTAGAGGATAACATTGGGCTTGTGACCATCAACAATTTCGATCAACGCTGTGCAGAGGAAACCATTGAGGCGATCGAGCAGCTTTTGGAGCAGGGCGCGACGGCACTGATTTTTGATGTGCGGAACAACCCCGGCGGCTATAAGGATGAGCTGGTGAGGATTCTGGACTACCTCCTGCCGGAGGGAGCGCTGTTCCGCAGCATTTCCTATACCGGTAAGGAGACTGTGGACGAATCCGATGCAAAATGCCTGGAGCTTCCTATGGCGGTGCTGGTGAACGCTGACAGCTATTCTGCGGCAGAGTTTTTTGCCGCAGCGCTGGAGGAGTACGAATGGGCAGTGACTGTGGGCAACCACACTGTGGGCAAAAGCTATTTCCAAACGACCCACCGATTGAATGACGGCTCTGCTGTGGGTCTGTCCACCGGTAAGTATTGTACCCCCAATGGGGTGAGTCTTGCAGAGGTGGGCGGTCTGGAGCCACAGATCGTTGTGGAGGTGGATGAAGAGACAGCTGCCAATATTTACGCAGATCTTCTGAAGCCGGAGGAGGATCCCCAGATCAAAGCTGCCATAGAAGCAGTGAAAAAGGGGTAATTCTCCCTTGACGAAATGCTATAATTCCACTATAATAGGAAAAGATATGGAAATTTTTCATTCAGAAAGGATTTTGTGTTATGGCAAAAGAATTTAAGATTACCAGCTTGCGCCTTACCGAACTGGAAAAGGAACTGAATTACCTGAAAACCACCCGTGAGCGTGAGATCGCTGCAATGATCGCAGAGGCCCGTTCCTACGGTGACTTGTCCGAAAACTCCGAATACGATGCTGCCAAGAACGAGCAGGCAAAGCTCTATGGCCGCATTGCTGAGATCGAGGATATTCTGTCCCACGCTGTGATCATTGAGGATGAGAACGAGCTCTCCGGCCGTGTTGGTCTTGGCTGCACCGTTGTGGTGGAGGACAAGGACGGCAAGCAGACTGAGTATCGGATCACCGGCTCTCAGGAAGCCAATCCTATGCAGCGTAAGCTCTCTGACGACTCTCCCTTTGGACGCGCCATCGTTGGCAAGGGCGTGGGTGAGAAGTTCACTGTTGTGGCACCTATGGGCAGCTACGAGATGAAGGTCATCAGCATTTCTCGAGAGGGTTAAGTTATGGCAAAGTTTGTACCGCAGCCTGAGCTGCCTGTGTCTGAGCAGGCACAGATCCGCCGGGATAAGCTGGCGGCATTGCAGGCAGAGGGAAGAGATCCTTTCCTGCAGACCAAGTTTGATTTTGATGCGGATTCCGCAGCCATCAAGGCGGATTATGAGGGCTATGAGGGCAAGGCTGTCCGTGTGGCAGGCCGCCTGATGAGCAAGCGCGGTCAGGGCAAGGTTATGTTCTGCGACCTGCAGGACTGCACCGGCCGCATCCAGCTGTTCGTGAAGATCGACGAGCTGGGTGAGGAGGAATATGCCCGCTTCAAGAAGTGTGACATCGGTGACATCGTTGGTGTTGCCGGTGAGGTATTCAAGACCAAGACCGAGGAGATCTCCATCCGCGCCAAGGAAGTGACTTTGCTTTCCAAGTCCCTGCTCCCTCTGCCTGAAAAGTATCACGGTCTGACCGATAAGGAGCTTCGTTTCCGTCAGCGCTATGTGGATCTGATGGTCAATCCTGAGGTCAAGCGCAATTTTGTCATCCGTTCTCAGTTTATTAAGTTTATGCGTAATTATCTGGACTCCAGAAATTACATTGAGGTGGAGACCCCGGTGCTGAATACCATTGCCGGCGGTGCCGCTGCCCGTCCCTTCATCACCCATCACAACACCCTGGATATCGATATGTTTATGCGTATCGCCACCGAGCTGCCCCTGAAGCGGCTGATCATCGGCGGTATGGACCGTGTGTATGAGATCGGCAGGATCTTCCGTAACGAGGGTATGGACCCCAAGCATAATCCCGAGTTCACAACTGTGGAGTTGTACCAGGCTTATGCGGACTTCCATGATATGATGGATATTGCCGAGGGAATCATCTCCGGCGCTGCCAAGGAGATCCTTGGTACTTATGAAGTGGAGTGGATGGGCGAGAAGATCGACCTGACCCCCGGCTGGCGTCGCCTGACCATGGTGGATGCGGTTAAGGAATATGTGGGCATTGATTTTGAT